>JBEGQD010000048.1:0-33879 GCA_041181125.1 Actinomycetota bacterium
GTTGGCTGGACAGTATTTGGTGCATCTATTGTGCCGATAATTTTAGTTATTTATGGATCATTACTTTCAGGATCTAGTAAAGAGTTAAATGACCAGGTGGCAAGTGATCCAATTGGTGCACTAACAACACTTCTTCCTACCTGGTATTTAATTCCGTTTGCACTCGTAGCTGTTCTTGGCTTAATTGGCGGAGCTATCCTGGATTTATACTCATCTGGTCTTACCTTAGTTTCAATTGGTTTACCGGTTAAAAGGCATATTGCTGCCAGTATTGATGGGGTAATAATGACACTTGGCACAATTTATTTAGTTTGGTTTGCAACCGACTTTTTTGTCCCATTCCAAGGATTTTTAATTACCTTAGGAGTCCCAATTGCAGCCTGGTCTGGATTGTTTGTGGCCGATGTTTTAATGCGCAAGAGTTATAGCGAAGATGAGTTATTTGATCCAAAGGGTAGATATGGTGCGTATAACTTTAAATCTATCGGGCTAGTTATTTTTGGCACAATAATTGGCTGGGGATTGGTAACTAACTCATTAGCTTCTTGGCTATCTTGGCAAGGATATTTACTAGAACCAATTGGTGGCAAGGAAGGCCAATGGGCTTATGCAAATCTTGGCGTGATTGCCGCATTACTAATTGGTTTTACTGGGCATATTGTTTTATCTAGAAATTCAATAAAAACCCAAGAGAGTAAGTAATCTCTAGTGAGTGATAGCACTCAAATTTTATTTCTATAAAATTATTTATGCGGCAATTTCCTGTCGGTGATTTACTGCATACGGTATTTGTGAAACTGCTGATAGTTATAAGAGGAAAATACTCTTTGCTTGAAAAATACTGTCGAGCAAAGGAGAGAGATGAATTCATTAGATTTAGCCAGATGGCAATTTGCGATTACCACCGTCTACCACTTCATATTTGTACCAATCACGATTGGTTCAGGATTTTTGGTGGCAGGCTTACAAACAGCTTGGTATCGAACTAGTAAAGAATCATATTTAAGAGCTACAAAGTTTTTCGGCAAATTATTTTTAATCAACTTTGCGATGGGTGTAGTCACTGGAATTGTTCAGGAGTTCCAATTTGGCATGAACTGGTCCTCCTATAGCCGATTTGTTGGCGATATTTTTGGTGCACCACTTGCTATGGAAGGTTTACTTGCCTTCTTCTTAGAGTCCACCTTCTTAGGTATTTGGATCTTTGGTTGGGATAAGTTGTCTAAGAAAATGCACCTTGCCACCATCTGGTTAGCATCTATCGGCACTTTGTTTTCGGCTTACTTTATTTTGGCAGCAAATGCATTTATGCAACATCCTGTTGGTTACACCTATAACGCAGAACGTGGTCGAGCGGAGTTAACAGATATTTTTGCTGTTCTTACTCAAAATACCGCTGTTGCTACTTTCTTACACACAATTCCATCTGCATTTTTAACCGCTGGTGGTTTATTTGCTGCGGTGGCAGGTTGGATGATGGTACAAAAACGAGATCTTGATGTGGCACGACCAGCATTAAAACTTGGATTAGTAACAGTACTTATCTCATTTGTACTAGTCGGAGTTACCGGTGATTACACAGCGCGGATTATGACCGAGCAGCAACCAATGAAAATGGCTGCAGCTGAGGCGCTATATAAAACAAGTAATAACGCACCATTCTCCTTGTTCACCATTGGAACACTTGATGGTTCTAGAGCAGTATTTCAAATAGGTCTACCAGGAATGCTCTCCTTCATGTCTACTGGAGATGTAAATGGAACTGTAGAAGGAGTTGATGATCTACAAGCCAAATATGAAAAAGAGTTTGGTGCTGGTGATTACAAGCCAAATATTCCACTTGCCTTCTGGAGTTTTAGATTAATGATTGGCTTTGGTGCGATTGCATCTTTGTTTGCATTGATAGCGCTTTGGCGAATGCGCAAGGGTGGTTCACCAGTTGGTGCTAAATGGTTCCTGCCAGCCATGTTAACAATGCCATTTCTACCCATTCTTGCTAACTCATTTGGTTGGATCTTTACTGAAAGTGCCCGTCAACCATGGGTAGTTTTCGGGTTATTTAAAACGGCTGATGGTGTTTCGCCAACAGTTACAGCAGGTGAAGTTTTGTTCACAATGATTGCTTTTACTCTTCTCTACGGAGTACTTGCAGTAATTGAGTTTAATTTGATGATCCGTGCCATCAAGGTTGGACCTGAAAAGATTTCTGCTGAAAAAGCAGATTCTGATCAAGTCTTAACCATGGCCTACTAAGAAAGGAGAAAAGAAAATGTCATTGAATACATTTTGGTTTTTAACCATTGCGACATTATGGATTGGCTACTTCGTTCTGGAGGGCTTTGATTTTGGCGTCGGAATGTTGCTTAAGGTAATTGGTAAGAATCAAGCAGAGCGTAGAGCGTTGCTGACCACACTTGGTCCTGTTTGGGATGGCAATGAGGTTTGGCTACTAGTTGCCGGAGGTGCAACCTTTGCTGCATTTCCAGAGTGGTATGCCACATTATTTAGTGGTTTTTATCTTCCATTATTTTTAATATTAATCTCACTAATTATTCGTGGAGTTTCATTTGAATATCGCAGTAAGCATGGCGATATCAAATGGCGAAACCGTTGGGATAACGCAATCATTATTTCTAGCTTTATTCCATCACTTCTTTGGGGGATTGCCTTTGCAAATATTGTAAAGGGTGTGCCACTTGAGAGATCGGAAGCAGGCGTGATCGAGTATGTAGGTGGCTTTTTTAATCTACTAAATCCATATGCACTTCTTGGTGGTCTCGTTACCCTATTTTTGTTTGCAACTCATGGTGCATTATTTATTGCCTTAAAAACTGATGGTGCAATTAGGGTACGGGCCAATAAATTAGCTGGACAACTTGGCTTAGTCTCTGCATTACTTGCAGTGCTATTCCTTACCTGGACCAATTTTGCGCTAACAGATAAAAGTAGTGTGATGATTTTATCTTTAGTGATTGTGTTTGCCTGGCTAGGCAGTTTGGAAGCTAATCGTCGCGGTAGAGAAGGCTGGGCCTTCTTGGCTTCAGCAACAACATTGGCATTAGTTGTTGTGACATTATTTAGTGCTTTGTATCCATATGTGATGCCAAGCTCGCTAAACATTGCAGAATCTCTTGATATTTTTAATGCTTCTAGTACAGATTACACATTGAAGGTTATGACATATGTGGCAGTTGTGATGACGCCACTTGTTTTGATCTATCAAGGGTGGACATATTGGGTATTTAGGAAACGCTTGAGTGCTTCTTCGATTCCAACTCCAGAAAGTGGAGTGCTGGACAAGATCAACTCATAACTTATGAAGCCAATTGATCCTCGGCTATTTCGATACTCGCGAAGTAGCCGCAAATTTACGATTGCAGCCACTGGCATTGCCTTGCTTGGTGCGGCATTAACTATTACTCAAAGCGCGCTGTTAGCTCACTTTATTGTACAAATATTTGTAAGCCACAAATCTTTAAACAATCTTAAAGCCACACTAATATGGATAGCATTCATCTATATTCTAAAAGCGATTTTAAATTACACCTCAGAGCGGCTAGCAGCAGTTTCAAGTAGTTTAATTCGCAAAGAGCTACGTAGCCAGCTTGTTACCCATCTACTTTCTGGGCAAGTAGATTATAAAACTGGACCGGCTCAACTCTCACTTCTTGCTACAAAAGGTATTGATAATCTGGATCCATACTTTGCAAAATTTATCCCACAATTGTTTATTGCGTCAGTGGTACCTATATTTGTCGGTATCGCAATATCTACTCAAGATTTTATTTCCGGAATTGTTTTAATCCTTACAGTTCCACTGATTCCACTTTTCGGTATGTTAATTGGTCGGTTTACTGCCAGCGCTACAGAACGAAAGTGGCAAAGCCTTTCTCTCCTTTCTGGCTACTTTCTAGACTTATTATCAGGACTACAAACTCTTAAGGTTTATGGCAGATCGAGATACCAAATTTTCAGACTCAATCAGGTTAATGAAAAGTATCGGCAAGAAACAATAAAGGTGCTAAAAATTTCATTCTTATCATCACTTGCTCTTGAATTAATTGCCACGCTATCAGTTGCACTTATCGCAGTAACTATTGGCTTGCGATTGGTGAATGGCACTATCTCTTTGCAAACAGGCTTATTTGTTTTAATTTTAGCCCCTGAGGTTTATTGGCCGATAAGACAGGTTGCCGCACATTTTCATTCCGCTTCCGATGGAGTTAGTGCTGCCAACCAAATCTTCACAATTCTAGAAAGCAAAAAGATAGAGCAATTAATTTCAGTTGAAAGTTTTGACCAAATTACCTGGAGTGATTTAATAATAAATTATCAGGATCGGGTCGCGATTAGGATCCCAGCAGGTAATTTAGAGAGCAACTCAGTTAACTTACTTGCTGGCCCATCAGGTGCTGGCAAAAGCAGCCTGGTCCAAATCTTGCTGGGCTTTCGAGAAGATTACTCGGGAGATGTTTTAGTAACAGTTAGTGGGCAGGTTTTTAATCTTCGTCAGATAGATAAAAACAGTTGGCGTAAGTTAATTTCTTGGATGCCACAGGAACCACACTTTCCAGTTGCTACAGTAATTCAATTGCTTCAATTTGCTAATCCTTTAACCAATCAAGCTGATCTAGTTAAAGAGCTACAGCGGGTTGGGCTAGAAATCTCTGGTCTTCCTAATGGGGTAGATACTCAACTTGGCACAATAAATGAAACATTATCTATTGGGCAAAAGCGAAAAATTGCATTAGCAAGAGCATTATTAAAACCAGCTAAGTTGTTAATTTTAGATGAGCCAACGGCTTCAGTAGATGAGTTAAGCCAGAAGAGAATTGATGAATTGATACAACAGCAAGCACAAAGTGGCCAAACAGTTTTAGTTATTTCCCACCGATCTCAAACCTTTCTAACTGCAGATCACCTATTGCGCTTTGATAGGAGCGTGCGGGTATGAAACTATTACATACTAATCTCGTTAAAACCATTAAACCTTTTCGCAAAAAATTGCTACTTGCAGCTTCATTAAGTGGTGCTTCCTTATTTATGGCAGTTGGTCTATTAGCAGCAAGTGCATGGTTGATTTCGATGGCATCAACAAAGCCGCCGATTTTGACTCTACAAGTGGCAATTGTGGCTGTAAGATTTTTTGGATTAGGCCGTGGAGTATTTCGATATGCCAGCAGATTATTAGAGCATGATGCAGCTCTTGCAATTCAAAGTGCAATCAGGCAGGAGCTTTATAAAAGCCTAGAGAGATTTACATCAAAACAATTTGCCAACTTAAGGAGAGGCCAACTTCTAAGGCAAAGCGTTACTCAAACCGAGGAGATTCAAGATATTTGGCTCAGAATTATCCTGCCCTGGCTATCAGCAGTAATTGCAGCAGTTGCTGGAATTTCAATTGTGGCTTTTTTATTGCCAGATGCTGCCTTGGTAATTTCAATCATATTCTTTACCTCACTCATCACACTTTCATTTGTGGCTGCTTTCTCATCCGCCAGAGTTAAATATCGCCAGCACTCAGATCAACTGTTTGATCAAATTATGCAAAGTTGCGACAGCTCTCAAGAGGCAGCTTTATTTGGTTTTAATCATCAGTTACAAACGCAAATCGATATCGCGCAAGACAAACTAGATTTAATTGATCAAAAAGAGAGCAAAACAGTCGGCATCGCTGCATCGCTACATTCATTGTTTATGGGTGCAGCAGTAATTACAGGAGCAGTATTTGCAGCAAGAGCTTTTATTTCGGGTGATTTAGCTAGCGTAAATGTTGCAGTTATAACTTTATTACCACTTGCAATATTTGATAATTTAAGTGTTATTCCATCCTCATTCAGCAAGATCCGGCAACATTTAGAATCAGCCGCAAGTATTGAAAAATTACTTAATTCAGCACCGATTTCAAAAATTAATTTTGCAGAGCCAACATCATTTAATCAAATAACTTTTAATAACGCCTACCCAATTTTGACAGGTGTGGTTATTAATCCAGTATCGGCAAAAGTTCAGGTTAATAATCCACTAGTAATTATGGGCATAAGTGGAGCTGGTAAATCCTCCCTCATTAACGCATTATTAGGGTTTTTACCTTACGGTGGTGGAATAGATATTGATGGAGTAGAGGTAAGAGATATCGAGCAAGAAAGCAAATCTTCAATGATTACAGTTCTCCTGCAAAATGATTATCTATTTAATTCATCAATTCGAGAGAATTTAAGAATTGCTAATCAAAGTGCAAGTGATGAACAATTACTAGCCGCGTTAGCTGATGTTGAGTTGGGAGAATTAATCACATCATTGCCTAGAGGTTTAGACACTCATATCGGCCCTTATGGGTATGACTTTTCTGGTGGAGAAAAACAAAGAATTAGATTGGCAAGGGTTTTGCTTCGGAACACACCAATTTATGTGCTGGATGAACCGTTTGAGTTTTTAGATTCAGGCCAAGCAAGACGACTAGCACAGACATTGCTTGATCGATTACAAAACAAATTGGTAGTTATTGTTTCTCACTTAGAAATTGCAGGGACTAATAATTTAGTTATTTTTCCAAGAAGTAAATAACGGTCTGCCTTCGGCATACCCGGCAGCTGATTGGATTCCAATCACTGCTTTTTCGTTGAACTCAATTAAGTTTTTAGCACCACTGTATGTGCAAGATGAACGAAGGCCGGCAATGATTTCATCAATTAAATCTTCAACACCAGGACGGGCTGGGTTTATATACATCCGAGAGCTTGAGATTCCCTCTTCAAACAAAGATTTACGGGCCCGATCAAAGGCATCTTCACTTGCTGTTCTAGCTGCCACAGCACGGGCGGAAGCCATTCCAAAAGACTCTTTATAAAGCCTGCCATCAGAATCTTTTCGAAGATCACTTGGGGATTCATATGTGCCAGCAAACCAAGAGCCAATCATTACTTGGGCTGCCCCTGCAGCAAGTGCAAGTGCAACATCTCTTGGATGACGCACTCCGCCATCTGCCCAGATAGTTTTGCCATGTTTTTTCGCCTCAGCTGCGCACTCAAGAACAGCTGAAAATTGTGGACGGCCAACACCAGTTTGCATACGGGTTGTACACATAGCCCCTGGTCCAACTCCAACCTTAACAATGTCAGCACCTGCTTCGATTAATTCTTTTGTGCCTGCTGCGGTAACAACATTGCCAGCAACAATTGGAATTGATGGGTTTAGGGCCTTAATTGTTTTAAGCGCCTCTACCATCTTCTTTTGATGGCCATGGGCGGTATCAACTACTAGTACATCAGCACCTGCTGCTAGTAATTGTTTTGCCTTTCCAGCCACATCGCCATTAATACCAACGGCGGCAGCAACCTTTAACTTTCCGTTTGCATCTACTGCTGGTTGATACATCGTTGCCCTAAGTGCTCCAGTTCGGGTGATAATTCCAACCAATTTGCCACTCTTATTAATAACTGGTGCAAGGCGTCTGCGTTGTTCAGTTAGGTATTCAAACGCCTCTTTAGGAGTGACATCATCCTTTAAAGTTACTAGATCTTTTGACATGATCTTATTTAATTGGGTGAAGCGATCAACATTTTCACAATCAGCTTCGGTAACAATTCCAACTGGGGCATCATTTTCAACAACGATTAGTGCGCCATGGCTGCGCTTAGTAATTAAATCAATTGCATCTGCCACGGTTTCATTTGGGTTTAGTGTTACAGGAGTATCAAAAATTATGTGGCGAGATTTAACCCAGCTAATTACATCAGCAACAATTTCTATTGGAATATCTTGCGGAATGACCGCGATACCACCACGGCGTGCAACTGTCTCTGCCATGCGGCGGCCACTGATAGCTGTCATATTTGCAACTACTAATGGGATAGTGGTGCCAGTTTTATCAAAGGCGGTTAGATCAACATCCATCCGGCTAGATAACTCTGAGTAAGAGGGGACCATGAATACATCGTCATAGGTCAGATCGTGGCTTGGGTTATTTATGAAACGCACGTGGGGAAATTATACTCAGATTTAACTCAGCCGCCCACGCTCAATTTACCCACGCTGTGTATATCTACAGCAAATTAAGGTTCACCTATCAGCCTTAATTGCTAAGGTTGTCTTACTTCCCAAGCAGGTTCAACCTACAGGAGTGAATTTGTCCGACGACGACGATATCAATTCAGAGGAAATTATTACTGAAGAGATGCTTTGGGAAAGAATTCCTGAAGTTTCCGGTCTTGATCGTGCAAATACATATTATGAATTAAGTGCGCGGATTTATGCCCGTGGCCAGTATGACGAAGCATTAGCACTTGCAGAAACTGCAAGGGATATTTATTCAGATTTAGGAGCGGTAGCTCCAACAGAGGGGTTAGCTCAGGCGTATTCGGCAATCGGTTATAACTTAAATCAATTAAAGCGGATGAATGAAGCAGCTAACGCTATGAGTAAGGCTGTTGATCTTCTGCGTGAAACAAAATCTCCAATGGCTATCGAGCTTGCCTGCACCTTAGGTGAGTGGTGGTTTAACTCTAAGGAGTATGAAAAAACAATAGAGTGCATGAACCAGTGTGTGCAGGAGCATTTAGTAGATGGCAATGACTCAGGTGCAGCCAATGATCTGCATTTAATTGGTTGTGCTTACCGCGAGCTAAAAAACTACGAGAAGGCGTTAGAGGCATTTAAAGAATCACGCGCATTATTTAAGAAGTTAAAAGAGGTAATTAACGTAGCAAGGTGTGATCAAAAGATTGCCCACTGCCTAACTGAGTTAGGAGATGCCGAAGGCGCCCTAATCTCTGCTCAAAAATCATTAGATGTTTTTGTTACCGCACACGATCACCGGCGTGAGACTTACTCATCCTTTGAGTTAGGCAAAGCTCAAATTGCTGCAGCCCAGTATGAGGAAGCACTTATGACACTAGAGAATGTTCTAGAAAATGTCACCGAGTCTGAGTTTAAAGATTTTGAATTTATTATCGATATTGAACGCAATATTTCTATAACACTTAGCAAGCTTGGAAGAGAAGATGAAGCAAATGAGATACAACGCAGGTTAGATGCTGTTGTTGAGGTTATTGACGAAAACTAGCCCTTAGGGTGATTTATTGGATTTAAATGTTGCATCGCCCAGGCATACATAGCAATTGCACCAGCAGCGGAAGCATTCATAGATCTAGTTGATCCGTATTGAGAAATTGCTAGCACTACAGTGCAAACCGCCACGCCTTCTTCACTCATGCCAGCACCTTCTTGGCCAAACAACATTACACATCTTTTTGGTAGCTCAGCACTCTCTAATTGCTTAGAAACTGGCAGATTATCAATGCCAATAATTGGTAGGTTTTCTTTATCACACCACTCTTTAAACTCTGCAACCGTTGCATGGTGGTGAACAGTTAAATACCTATCTGTAACCATGGCGCCGCGCTTATTCCAGTCACGCTTACCAACAATATGCACCGCAGAAACATTAAAAGCATTTGCAGTTCTAACAATTGAGCCAATATTTAAATCATGCTGCCAATTTTCTATAGCTATTTGTAATTCATGTCGCTTAGTATCAAGATCGGCAACAATTGCCTCAAGCTTCCAATACCTATATTTATCTAAGACATTTCTGCGATCACCATGCTCAAGTAACTCTAAATCAAAGTGATTATCACTAGGCCATGGTTTAGAGTGTGGGCCTACGCCAATTACCTGGTAAAACTCACCAGGACCAACTACTGAATCAGACATAAGTAAACCTTAAGGGCTAAGGAGTGATGATGCGAAAATCATGGCTACCTGCCTATATTGCCCTCGGTCTTGTTTGGGGCTGTTCCTTTATATTCATAAAACTTGGCCTTGAGTTTTTAACTCCATTTGGGGTGGCTTTTGGAAGATGTGCATTAGGAGCGATTACCCTACTTATAGTTGTAAAATTTAAGAAAATAAAATTACCGAGCGATAAGCAAATTTGGTTCAAGCTTTGGGTAGTTGCAATGCTTTTAAATGTTATTCCAGGAATCCTATTTGCCTACGCAGAGGTGCATGTGACCTCAGTTCTAGCCGGGATTATTAATGCTGCAACCCCACTTGCAACTTTAGTGGTTATGTTAATTGCATTTCGTGAAGAAAAATTAAAAGTAGAGCAAATTCAAGGGCTAATTGTTGGCGGCATTGGCGTATTGGTGGTGTTAGGTATTTGGCAAGGTATTGGAGATAATCAATTAAACGGTGTCATTGCGTTGTTAATTGCTGTTACCTGTTATGGGATCTCATTTCCTTACTCAAAGCGCAACATAATTCCATTGGGATTAAAACCTGAATCAGCTGCAGCTACTCAATTAGTTACAGCGTCAATTACTTTACTCCCACTCTATTTATTTGATGGAATTTCTAATGATTACTACCGAGTTAATAATGTATTAGCAATGGTTGCACTGGGCGTATTAGGCAGTGGTTTTGCTTACATCTGGAATTTTTCAATCATCCAAGCCGCGGGTAGTTCAATTGCGAGTACGGTAACCTATCTAACTCCAGTAGTAGCAGTTTTTGTCGGTTGGTTATTTTTAGGAGAAAAAATTGCCTGGCATGAACCTGCTGGTGCGTTATTAGTAATACTTGGGGCGGCTATTTCACAGGGAAGATTTAAGAGAAAGGTGCAGTTAATATGAAGAAATTATCTGCATTTATTGCAATTTTATTGTTTATCAATATTCAACCAGCAGCAGCTGTTGATTCATTACCCCAACCTTTTTTTAAGTACTTAAGTTCCAAGTATTTAGCAGACCCTGGAATAATTTTATTAGATGGCACAACTAAAGAAATTGTGTATGAAAGTGGCGCTGAGGTATTACGCGCGCCAGCATCGGTTTTAAAACTTACATCAGCTGCAGCAGTTGCTATGACCTTGGATGCTTCAACAACTTTTAAAACCGCGATATACAAGACTGAAAAACGAGGGGTATTTGTCATCTGGGGCGAGAATGACCCATGGATAACCTCTAATGCAAAGTATCGAGACGCAAATAAACGAGCCTACATGCCAACCCTTATTAAGGCAGCATTTGCTTCAGATAAAAAATTAAAGAAAATCACTCTTATTTATAAAGGTGTGAATAACTCTGATATTTACTATGCAAAGAAAGCCCTAAAGAGAAGAGCTTCGGTTGCATACAAACCGCTTAGTAAAAATATTGAGGTTGAATCATTAATTACTGAGAAAATTACTGAAGTCGAATCTCCACCACTTTCAAAAATGATCAAGTTTGCATTACTTTACAGTGACAACGTTTTAACCCAGCGGCTTGCAATGCTTGCTACAGGCCGTAATGGATACTCTCTAAATAAAACTGGGCTTAATGAGATGATGCATGACAAATTATCTTCACTTGGTGTAGATGTAACGGGTATGCATTTAGATGATGGATCTGGCCTAAGCGGTGGTAATCGTATTTCTGCTGTGACCGTATCCCAATTACTACTTAAAATTAGGAGTGAACCAAAGTTAAAGGTTGTCTATGACGCACTTCCTGTTGGTGGAGAATCAGGCACATTAATCGGCAGATATCACTCAACCGCTCCGCAAGCAGTTGGATTAGTGAAAGCAAAAACTGGTTCAACACGTCATACGGTTTCATTAGCAGGCTTTGCTACTTCAGGTGAAAAAGAGTATGTGTTTGTTGTGATCGCCGACCATGTTGGTCGAACAAAAAGAATTCAAAACGCCGCACGTAGTGCGATTGACCGGATGCTTGGAACAATAACTAAACCTGCGGTAGTTGCACCACCTGCTGTAGAAAACAATCCAATAGCAGTTAGTCCGCAGTTGCTAACAGATACCTCAAAGAGCTAGTGACGCGATGAAAAATTACATCGTACTAATGAAGCTACGGGTAGTTGAATTATTACTTGTTACGACCGTACCGGCTTTATTTCTAGCAGCAAATGGAGTTCCAGATTTGGCAGTAACTGTGTGGAGTTTATTTGGTGGCACATTAGCCGCTGGTGGAGCCAATGCTTTTAATATGGTGATCGAAGCAGATACCGACCGATTAATGAAGCGAACTGCAAATCGTCCAATTTCAAATGGTCAAATTTCAAAACAAAACGGATTAATATTTTCATTTCTGGTATCAATTATTTCACTTGCTATTTTTTATATTTTTACAACTCCATTAGCCACTCTTCTAACTGCGCTCGCAATTGTTTTTTACGTTTTAGGTTACACAATTTTACTCAAGAGCAATACCTCACAAAATATTGTTTGGGGTGGCATTGCTGGGTGTATGCCGGTATTGATTGGTCAAGCTGCAGTAAGTAACTCACTCTCATTAACCTCATTGCTTTTTTTTCTAGTGGTATTTTTCTGGACCCCACCACACTTCTGGGCACTTGCGGTTAGATATAAATCAGATTACCAAGCAGCAGGAATTCCGATGTTACCAGTCGTGGCTCCGATTAAAACGGTAATTCGACAAATGTGGTTTCACTCAATCTCAATGATGGTTGTCTCATTATTAGTTATTCAAACTGCAAAATTAGGTAATTGGATGTTTATTTTAACTTTACTTCTATTAATTTTCTGGAAACTTCAGTTAATTAATATAACAAGAGAGCCAAGTGAGGCTAATGCTGGCAGGTTATTCCAAGCATCAATCGTTTTTCTCAGCATTTACTCATTATTACTTGTTATCGGAGTTGTGCTTAAGTAGTTTTTAACCTATTTAATGGGATAATTTTCCCCATGTCCTCCCCTCTAGCGATTGATGTTGCCGATTTATCTAAAAAATATGGTGATCGGATGGCGCTTTCACACGCAAATTTTGAAGTGCCAATGGGAAGCATCTGTGGTTTTGTTGGCCCGAATGGCTCTGGTAAAACAACAACCATACGAATGTTGCTTGGCTTAATCACTCCAACAACCGGTAGCGGTCATGTACTAGGCGAATCTATAACCGAGCCAGAGAAATATTTACCACGAGTGGGTGCAATGATTGAAGGGCCAGCTTTTTATCCAGCACTTACTGGATTTCAAAACTTAAATGTATTAGCAAAACTTGGTGGGTTTGAAACAAAATCAATTCAATCTCTCTTGGATTTAGTTGATTTAGGAGATCGTGGCAATTCTAAATACAAAACCTACTCACTTGGTATGAAGCAAAGACTAGGAATTGCAGCAGCTCTTCTGCCTAATCCAAAGCTCCTAGTTTTAGATGAGCCAACCAACGGATTAGATCCAGCAGGCATTCATGAAATAAGAACCTTGCTCCGAAAGTTAGCCGATGCTGGAACAACTATATTTATTTCCTCACACCTGCTTTCTGAGATTGAAATGATTAGCGATCATTTAGTGATGCTTCGATTAGGAAAAGTAATATTTTCTGGCAAAACAATCGACCTACTTGCAAAACAACAACCGGTAATTATGGCAAAGCCAGAGCACGCCTTTGATTTAGAAAAACTTCTCCAAATCACTAAATCTGCCGGCCTCGATGCGAAAATTGTTGATAACCAAGTCCAAGTAATTGGTTCATCAGATTTTTCAGCGAACCTAAATAAATTGGCATTTACAGCGGGCATAACCTTACAAACTCTGACATCAATCAGAGCGTCATTAGAGGATACTTTTTTTGAAATGACAGGTGAGTAATTATGTGGAATGTATTTAAGGCCGAGTTAATTAAACTACGTCGCCCATCACTTTCAATATCTACGATCGCAGCCGTAACCTTTGTTACAGGTTTAGTAACATCACTTTTATTTTTATTAGTGGATTCACCCCAAGGAAATGGTGAACGCGGCATTCGAATCGGACGGGATGTTCTTTCGCTTCCAACCGGAGCATCATTAAGTTTTAGTAACTCCGCCGGATTACTTGGCATCGTTGCATTATGTATTTTTGCAGCACAAACTGCGCAGGAGTACACCTACGGAACGCTTCGTAATTTATTAGTTCGTCAACCTGCCCGAATGAAAATTTTGCTGGGCAAATTGGGAGCTATGAAATTATTTGCAATTGCCATGGTGGTTTTTTCTGGTGTATTAGCGATTTCACTTTCATACTTACTCGCTGGCGTTAAGAATATTTCAACCTCTGCCTGGTCAACTTCAGATGCAAGGTCTGCTATAGCCCAAGGGTTTGTGAATGTTTTATTAGCGACCGTTGGTTACGGCATTTTTGGAATGATCTTGGGTCTTCTATTTAGGTCACCGATCTCAGCGATTTCAATTGGTGTGATTTGGAATTTAATAATTGAAGGTTTACTCTCTGCATTTGTTAAAAATATAGACCGGTATTTTCCCGGCCAGCTTTTATCCACTGTTGCGCAAGGTGGCAGTGATAAAATTTCCTACCAGTATGCTCTTATTACTTCATATTCATTCCTTCTTGCAGGCTTGGCTATAGTGGCTTTTTTGTTTAAAAAACGAGATGTGGCAAATTAATGGTTAAAAAATTAATTACTGCCATAGTAATTTCAACGTTACTACCTGCAACCGCCATAGCTGCCACACCAAAACCTACCCAAGCCCAAATTGATGCAGCAAAAAAAATTGAGGCAGAGAAAAAAGCGGCAGCTGACGCTGCAGCTAAAAAATTAAATTCAGCCAAAAAAACACTGCAGCAGTTAACAGCCATCGCTACGGCAAAGCGAAAAATTTATCTTGCGGCACAGAATGATTTGAAGATAAAAACCAATCAAGCGTTAATTGCCGCAAAGCACTTACAAATAGCACAAGCCTCAGTCACTACTGGTAAACGTAATATTGGAAAATTAGCGGTAAATGCCTACGTAATGGGAGGAGGCTTTACTGACTTAGATTCATTACTTAATGCTGATGGACCTCAGGACTTGGCTGATCGCTTAAGCACACTCGATACATTAGGAGAGAATAATTCAACAGCACTGGCTAGATTTAAATCTGCTGAAGTAGTTGCATCTGCTGCAAGAACAGCTGCTGAGATAGCACAAAAAGCTCAAGCGGTTGCTACATTAAAGGTGGCAGCTGCGAAAAAGGAGGCTGATCAAGCAGCAGCTTTGCAAAAAGAAGAGGTTGATAAGTTACAAGCAGTTCAAGATAAATTAGCAAAAGAGTTAGCAGTTGCTCAAAAAACTAGATTAACATTAGAACAGCAGCGCCAACTCGCCTTACTTGAAGAGGCAAATGCTGATCTAGCGATATTAACTCCTGATCAATCAAAGATCTGGCCAGATATTGGATTTACTGGAAGAAGTAGCACTAGATCTACCGAGTCAATTCGTACTGCAGCAGTTGCATATGCTGCAGCTCAAGTTCAAGCAAAGAAAAAATATGTGTGGGGAAGTGAAGGACCAACAACATTTGATTGCTCTGGTTTGGTTTACGCCGCTTATAAATCAGCCGGTCTTAACTGGCCAAATTGGGACCGCTTAAACTCCTCGCTTTACTGGGTTGCGTCAAAGCGGGTGCCAATATCTGAAATGGTTCCAGGAGATCTAGTCTTTTATTCATATAAAGGAACTGTTAGCACCATTCACCATATAGCTATTTACGCCGGTAATGGAATGATGTGGGAGGCGCACAATAAGGATAAAGATTTGCTCTACTCAAGCATTTATAGCATCAAGGGTTTAATGCCATACGGGGGTCGGGTCTAATCTTCTCAGTATGAGCACCGCTAGTTCGCCATCACTTTGGGAGATCCGAAAAGCGGTTAAGCCTTGGCTAACTGATTCTTCCCATACGATTTTATTTGGTTGCTCAGGTGGCGCAGATTCAATGGCACTAGCTCTTGCACTTTTTATGGAATCAAGTGGCGCAAAAATAATTCCATTAGTTGTTGACCATGGTTTACAAGATGGCTCAGCCCAAGTTACATCTCAAACAATCTCTATACTTAGAAAAATTGGTTATACCCAAATTGAATCGGCAGTCGCGCAAGTAACTTTAAAAGATGGACTCGAGGCATCGGCGCGTAGGGCAAGGTATAAAATCTTTAATCAATTTATCGATGTCTATCAACCAAAGTATTTCATGCTCGCACACACATTAAATGACCAAGCAGAAAACGTTTTGTTAGGGCTTGCTAGAGGTTCAGGTGCAAGATCACTATCTGGCATGGCTGTAGAGAATCAAATTTATGTCAGACCATTATTAAAAATTTCAAGACAAATTACGTTGGCAGCATGCCAAGAGGGCGGCATTGAGATTTGGGCAGATCCGCATAATGAGGACAAAAGATTTACCAGAGTAAGGGTTAGAAAAAATGTGCTACCAGTTCTAGAAGAAAATCTCGGCCCAGGCATAACTGAGGCGTTAGCACGAAGCTCTGATCTTCTAAGAGATGATGCTGATGCCTTAGATGGTTTTGCTGCTGAATTTTTTAATCAAGTTGATCCATTAAATCTTGAGGTTAAAGATTTAGAAAGATTACCTAAAGCAATCAGAAGTAGAGTTTTAAGACTGGCTATTTACAAAGCAGGGGCGCCTGCTGGTAGCTTGTCTGCCGAGCATATTGCCGCCACCGAAGCCCTTATTTCAGATTGGCATGGTCAAAAAGAGGTCGCACTGCCTGGGAATGTGAAGCTTTTGCGAAATTCAGGCAGAATCATCCTCTCAACCTATAACTAAGGAGAATCGTGGATCTATCAGCTCTAGGTAATGACATAGAAAGAGTTGTTGTTAGCGAGGAGCAGATTCAAACTCGACTAAAAGAATTAGCAAAACAGGTTGAAAAAGATTATCAAGGCAGAGATTTAATTTTAGTAGGTGTCTTAAAAGGTGCGATTATGGCAATGGCAGATTTTTCTCGTCACCTACAACGCCATGTTGATATGGATTGGATGGCAGTTTCATCATACGGAGCAGGAACTAAATCCAGTGGCGTAGTTAGAATTTTAAAAGATTTAGATAATGATATTTTAGGAAGAGAAGTTTTAATTGTTGAAGACATTTTAGATACTGGTCTGACACTTTCATGGTTAACAGAGAATTTACTTTCCAGAGGGGCTAAATCAGTTGCTGTTTTAACTGTGCTACGTAAGCCAGATGCAGCAACCGTGACGGTAGAAGCTAAGTATGTGGGCTTTGATATACCGAGCGAATTTGTGGTTGGTTACGGCCTAGATTTTGATCAGAAGTATCGAAATCTGCCATTTATTGGCGTTCTTGCCAAACACCTTTATTCTTAAGCCCCCAAGCGGCTTTAAGAAAGTGATGTAACTAAGTGGCGCAAAAGAAGAATTTCAAAGTCCCTAAACTTAAGGGCTTAAAAAGTGGCAAGAAACCAAGTAAACCATCGCCACAGTTAGCAAAAAGAATATTGCGCGGCCCACTTTTTTGGATTATTGCTGCATTGATTACGGTAAGCATTTTTGGGCAGATTTCAACTACCGGTAAAGAGTTTACAAAGGTTGAAACCTCAACAATTTTAAATGAGATTGCAAAAGATAATGTTAAGTCAGCGATAGTTATTGACCGAGAGCAAAAAGTTAGAGTGGTATTAAAAGATGGTGAGTTTGTTGAAGGTGCATCTAAACTTGAAGCTTCATATGTAAGTGGACAAGAATCATTAATTGTTGAGTTATTAACTAGTAATCCACCAACAAAAACTTGGGATGTCAAGGTACCCACTCAGTCATTTTTTGTCTCACTTATCTTGAGTATTTTGCCCATTGCTTTAATTATTTTCTTACTCATGTTGTTTATGGGTGGTGGACAAGGTGGACGCGTCCTTTCATTTGGTAAATCAAGAGCAAAGTTACAAAATAAAGAGGTACCTACAAATACTTTTGCTGATGTTGCAGGAGCTGATGAAGCAGTCGCTGAACTTCGGGAGATTAAAGATTTCATAGCTAGCCCCGATAAGTACAAAGCTATCGGAGCTAAAATTCCAAAAGGTGTTTTACTTTATGGCCCACCTGGAACTGGTAAAACATTACTTGCACGAGCGGTAGCAGGTGAGGCAAAGGTTCCGTTTTACTCAATATCTGGCTCTGAGTTTGTTGAGATGTTTGTCGGAGTCGGTGCATCGCGAGTTAGAGATTTATTTGCACAAGCAAAGCAAAATGCACCATCAATTGTTTTTATTGATGAAATTGATGCAGTTGGTCGCCAGCGTGGTGCTGGTCTAGGTGGTGGAAATGATGAGCGCGAGCAAACACTGAATCAATTATTAGTTGAGATGGATGGCTTTGAAGCTAATGGCCAAGTTATTTTAATTGCAGCAACAAATAGACCAGATGTATTAGATCCAGCGCTTTTACGCCCAGGCAGATTTGATCGCCAAATTACTGTTGATAGACCTGATTTAAAGGGAAGAGCTGCAATTCTTGCTGTGCATGCTAAAAATAAATT
This sequence comes from Actinomycetota bacterium, assembly GCA_041181125.1. GTDB lineage: Bacteria > Actinomycetota > Actinomycetes > Nanopelagicales > Nanopelagicaceae > Nanopelagicus. The sequence goes on from JBEGQD010000048.1 coordinate 18,298, forward strand.
AGTAGCAAAAGATGTTGATTTAACTTCATATGCAAAACGAACACCTGGATTTACCGGTGCTGATTTAGCAAATGTATTAAATGAGGCAGCACTACTTGCAGCACGTGAGGACCGTAAAGCAATTAGAAACTCTGATTTAGATGAAGCTATTGATCGAGTTATGGCTGGACCACAAAAAGTTTCTCGTCTTATGACTGAAGAAGAGCGCAGAATTACCGCTTACCATGAAGGCGGACATGCATTAGTTGCATTTGCACTTCCTCATACTGATCCAGTTCATAAAGTTACGATCATGCCAAGAGGGAGAGCACTTGGTTACACAATGGTTTTACCAGATGAAGATCGTTATGCAGTTACTAGAAATCAAATGCTTGATCAGCTTGCATACACGATGGGCGGTCGAGCTGCGGAAGAATTAATCTTCCATGATCCAACCACAGGTGCTTCAAATGATATTGAGAAGGCAACAAATCTTGCTAGAGCTATGGTTACTCAATATGGAATGACGCAACGTCTTGGCGCTATTAAATTAGGAATTTCCGATGCACAACCATTCCTAGGTCGCGATTATGGCCACCAACGAGATTACTCTGAAAATGTTGCTGCAATTGTTGATAGTGAAATCAGAGAGATGATTGAAAACGCACATCAGGAGGCATTTGATATCTTGGTTGCAAACCGTGAAACTTTAGATCGACTTGTTGAGGAGTTACTGGAGAATGAAACACTTAATAAAGAAGAGATAGCTGTGGTATTTAAAAAGGTTAAAAAGGTTAAACCTAGAGCTGCTTGGACTGGCTCACAAAATCGCACACCCTCTAATCAACCTCCAGTTGCGTTAAAACCAGCAAAAATTAAGGTTGTTGAAGAGGATAAGCCAGTTAAGAAAACTACTGCTAAAAAAAGTGAAAAAGACGTTAGTAAAGATGTAAATGAGTGAGGTTAACTCCGTATCAATGGGCCCGCATGATGGCGGAGCCAAAAAGGAGTTTGACCAAGCACGTGCAGAAAAAGCGGTAACTGAATTACTTCATGCTCTTGGTGAAGATCCAAATCGAGACGGTTTAAAAGACACGCCAAAGCGATTTGCAAAAGCACTCTTAGAAAACTTTGCTGGACTTTGGCAAAAGCCTGAGGATGTATTAACTACCACCTTTGATATCGGGCATAAAGAGCTAGTAATTGTCCGAGAGATTGAAGTTTTCTCACATTGCGAGCACCACCTAACTCCATTTCATGGCGTTGCACATATCGGTTACATACCTGGAGAAAGCGGAAGAATCACTGGTATTTCCAAACTAGCTAGGTTAGTTGATTTATACGCTCGTCGCCCGCAAGTACAGGAGCGCCTAACCTCACAAATAGCAGATGCGTTGGTTGAAATATTGCAACCAGGTGGGGTGATTGTGATTATTGATTGTGAACATTTATGCATGTCTATGCGTGGAGTAAGAAAATCACAAGCAAGAACTACTACCAGTGCTGTTCGTGGGCAGTTATTAAATCCAGCAACCAGAGCTGAAGCAATTTCTTTAATTAATCAAAGCAGGTAAATATATGAGTCGCACCCTGGTCATGGGAATATTAAACATAACTCCAGACTCATTTGCTGATGGCGGAAAGTATCTTTCTAAAGCAGATGCAATAACCCAAGGTCGACGATTAATTGCTGAGGGTGCAGACATTATTGATGTTGGCGGTGAATCAACAAGGCCAGGGGCTAACCGAGTAAGTGAGGAAGAGGAATTAGCCAGAGTAATTCCAGTAATTACGGAATTAGTTAAAGATGGCGCAATTATTAGTGTGGATACCATGCGTTCTGCGGTAGCAAGTGCAGCAATTAAGGCAGGCGCACTTTATGTTAATGATGTAAGCGGTGGATTAGCAGATGAAAAAATGGCTAAATTAATTGCCAATAATCCCAAAATTCAGTACATAGTTATGCATTGGCGTGGACATTCAAAAGATATGCAAAAGCAGGCAGTTTATACAGATGTTGTAAAAGAGGTAATGGACGAGTTGGATGAAAGAGTTTCCTTGTTATTAAAATCAGGCGTTTTAGCAGAGCAAATTATTTTAGATCCAGGAATTGGCTTCGCTAAAGAAAGTGATCATAATTGGAAAATTTTGCAGAATGTTGAGCGATTACAGTTACTTGGCTATCCATTACTTATTGGAGCTTCTCGAAAAAGATTTCTTGGCGAATTATTAAATGCCAGCGATACAGATAGTCGAGAAGCTGCAACTATTGCATTAACAACTGAGCTAGCCAGGCTTAAGATTTGGGGCGTGCGAACACACACAGTTAAAGCTCATCAGGATGCAATCTCTGTGATTGAGCGGTTACGTAAATGAGTGATCTAATCAAAGTAACCGGGGTAAGTGGTAAAGGTTTTCATGGTGTTTTAGAAGGTGAGCGAAGAAAAGGACAAAAATTTATTGTTGATGTTGAATTAACTTTAACTCTTGCAAATCTTAAGGATGATTTAAGTAAAACTGTGAATTATGCCCAAGTTGCGAAATTAATTCACGAGAAAATAACAGGAAAGCCAGTTTTATTAATTGAAACTTTAGCCGAAAATATTGCTAAGTCTGTATTAAAAGAGTTTAAAAGAGTTAAACAAGTTAAAGTGATAGTTCATAAACCTAAAGCACCAATTACAGTTAAATTTAAAGATGTCACAGTTGAAATAACGCGAAATAGATGAAAGCAGTCATATCGCTAGGTTCAAATCTTGAGAATAAGAAACTAAATTTAGATATTGCCGTCACAGAATTAGAAATTTTGCTTAGAGATTTGATTATTTCACCCTATATTCAAACAGCACCAGTTGGTGGACCAATTCAAGATGATTTTTTAAATGCAGTAGCAATTGGAGAATGCCAAATAGCTGCAGAAGATTTGCTTTCAGAATTACTTAAAATTGAAAGTAAAATGGGACGAGTGCGCGATGTTAAATGGGGACCAAGAATTATTGATTTAGATTTGATCGTTTATGGCGACCAAGTTATTGACTCTGATTTTCTAAAACTTCCACACCCCCTAGCTCATAAGCGTGAATTTGTATTAAAACCGTGGCTGGCGATAGATCCAGTAGCTAAAATTCCAGGTTTAGGTGAGATAAAAACTCTTTTGGCAAGTATTAGCAGCTCAAGTTAAACTCATCTTCTAGCCCGGTACCCGGAAAGGACTGGAGCCATGATTGAAGTCATTAAATCTGCCGATGATTTAGCGCGCCAAAAATGGGATGTATTAGTACCAACTATGGGTGCACTTCATGCAGGCCACCAATCATTAATTGAATTAGCAAAAAATAACGGCAAAAAAATTATAGTTAGTATTTTTGTAAACCCACTTCAATTTGAAAATAAGAACGATTTAGATAATTATCCAAAAACCTTAGATTCTGATTTAAAAATTGCCGAAGCGGCAGGAGCAAGTGCCATTTTTCTACCAGCGGAAACAACGATCTATCCAAGTAATATTGAGAAAATTCCATCGGGATATCTCGGTGATTTATATGAAGGTGCATCTCGGCCAGGTCATTTTTCCGGAGTGTTGACCGTTGTTAAACGGTTATTTGATTTAGTAAAACCAAGGTCTGCGATATTTGGTGAAAAAGATTTTCAACAGCTGTTTTTAATTAAGCAAATGGTAAAGCAACTTAACCTTCCAATAGAGATAATTTCATCACCAACAATCAGAAATACTGCCGGTTTAGCACTTTCTTCTCGAAATATCAGATTAACGAAAGAGGATGAAAAGGTTGCACAAATCATTTATAAAGCTTTAATTAAGAACTCAATTGAAGAAATAAGAAATGTGCTATCAACCGAACCAGGATTTAAACTTGATTACCTTGAGGTGATTGATGAAGCAACTTTTGAAAAAGCCAACTCGGCAACAGTAAACAAGCGTGTAATAGTTGCCGGTTGGGTAAATCAGCTCAGATTGATTGACAATATGCCAATGGGTTTAAGCAAATGAGATTATTAACTGGCTCACCTGGTTGGAGCACAAAAGCTGATGTAATTGTAATTGGCTCTGGTGTTGCCGGGCTTACTACTGCCTTAAATTTAAGATCTTACGGTCTGTCAGTATTGCTAGTTACAAAAGCCAGAATTGATGAAGGCTCTACTAAGTGGGCACAAGGTGGTATTGCAGCAGCGCTAGGACCTGGTGATACTCCAGATCAACACAAGAAAGATACTTTGGCAGCTGGTGCTGGGTTGTGTGATATCAAAGCTGTTGATGTTTTAGTCTCTGAAGGACCAGAGGCGGTTCGAAAATTAATTGCGCAAGGTGCAGTATTTGATAAATCAGAAACGGGTGAAATTGCATTAACTCGCGAAGGCGGACATCTTCGTAATCGAATTCTTCATGCCGGTGGGGATGCAACTGGTGCTGAGGTTTCAAGAGCATTACTTGCAGCGGTTAAAGATGATTCTGGTATTGAAATTATCGAACATGCACTTGCAATCGATGCATTAAAAAGTGTATCTGGCAGAGTTTGCGGGGTAACTTTGCATGTAATTGGGGCTGGAAGTAGAGATGGTGTTGGTAGAGCTCTTGCTCGCGCAGTAGTAGTTGCAACTGGCGGGCTTGGTCAGGTTTATTCACAAACAACAAATCCATCAGTTTCAACTGGTGATGGTGTTGCACTCGCTCTCAGGGCTGGAGCAAAGGTTGGCGATGTTGAGTTTGTGCAATTTCATCCAACTGTATTATGGCGAGATTTAGCAAATAGAGGTCAACAACCTTTAATTAGTGAGGCTTTGCGCGGTGAAGGTGCCATATTACTTAATCATAAAAATGAACAATTTATGATTGGTAAGCATCCACAAGCAGATTTAGCACCAAGAGATGTTGTTGCCAAGGAGATATTTAATCAAATGCAACAAAGTGGTCAACCACATGTATGGCTAGATGCAACAAAAATAAAGGATTTTGCAAGTAGATTTCCAACAATTTACGCATCATGTATTGCAAATGGAATTGATCCAACTAAGGAAAAGATTCCAGTAGCTCCCGCATCTCACTACGCTTCAGGTGGTGTAACGGTGGATTTAAATGGCCAATCATCGGTAGCAGGTCTTTATATTTGCGGTGAATCAGCTTGCACGGGCGCCCATGGAGCTAATCGATTAGCATCAAACTCATTACTAGAAGGTTTGGTATTTGGCGCTCGGATTGCAGCAACTCTTGCAGAAGAGCTGCCCGCTCTAGAAGAGCCTATTGAAGAGAAGAAAACAGTATTACTTGATCCAAAAATTTTACTACCACTGCAAATTGCAATGAGTGAAGGTGCTGGAGTAATGCGCTCTGAAAGTTCACTACGTAAAACGATGCAAACTTTGCAGGAGCTATCTAAGTTAACTAGTAGTGAACCAAGAATTGAGGCATGGGAGGCATCTAATCTGCATCTACTTGCAACTGCAATTGTTAAATCAGCATTGGTTAGGACCGAGTCTCGTGGCTCTCACTGGCGCAGTGATTACCCGCAAAGCTCTGATAAGTGGTTAAGTAGAGTTATTGAGAGTATTGATGCAGATGGAAATTGGCATACCGATGTGGAGGTGATCTAAGTGAATCAACTACGCGATAATTTGAAATCATTAGGTCTATCTCCAAATCACATATTTCAGATTGTAAAAGATGCGATTGGTGAAGATTTGGCTGGTGGTGCAGATTTAACATCGAATGCAACTATTTCAGATTCTCAGGTGAGCACAGCAGATTTCACATCTAGAGCAGCTGGCGTTATTAGCGGCTTACATGTGGCAGCAGCTGTCCTTGAGTACTGCGGTGTAAATCATTACGAGGTTTTGGTAGATGAAGGAGCGAAAGTTTTAGCTGGTAAAGTTTTAATTACCGCGCAAGGCAACACTAAAAAATTGCTACTTGCTGAAAGAACTGCGCTTAACTTTTTGTCCCATTTAAGTGGTATTTCAACCTTAACTAGTCAATGGGTTGAAGCAACTACTGGTACTAAATGTAAAGTTAGAGATACACGTAAAACTACACCCGGACTTAGACAATTAGAAAAGTTTGCTACTCGAATGGGCGGGGGCGTAAATCATCGGTTATCACTTTCAGAGTCAGCATTAATTAAAGATAACCATATTGTTGCAGCCGGTGGAATCACGCCAGCGTTTGATGCAATTAGAAAAATGTATCCAGATAAGTTTATTGAAATTGAAGTGGATTCAATAGAACAATTACAAGAGGCAATATCACTTAAGCCTGATTTAATCTTGTTAGATAATATGAGTCCAGAGCAATGCGCACAGGCGGTTTTGATTACTGGTGGGTCAATAAAGTTAGAGGCATCTGGTGGGTTAACACTTTCTAATGCAAAAAATTACGCTAACACTGGAGTTGATTATTTAGCTGTTGGCGCATTAACACACTCCGCACCAGCCTTAGATATCGGGCTAGATTTTAGAAAGGGAAAATAATGTTACTTGCAATCGATGTTGGCAATACAAACACAGTCTTAGGAGTTTTTAATAAGGACAAGTTAGAGCAATCTTGGCGAGTTAAAACCGACCCGAGAGATACCGCCGATGAGTTATGGCTGCAATACGCAGCACTAGTAGCTGGCTTTGATATCACGGGGGTAGCAATCTGTTCAACTGTTCCAGCAGTCCTTCGAGAGATTAGAAAGTTAATTGATGATCATTATGATGATATTCCAACCACAATTATTGAACCGGGGATAAAAACTGGCGTGCCCTTACTAGTAGACAATCCAAAAGAGATTGGCGCTGATCGAATTGTTAATTCATTAGCTGCCTTTACTTTATATGGCGAGCAAGGCCCAGCGATTGTGGTTGATTTTGGAACATCAACAAATTTAGATGTGGTCTCACCAAAGGGTGAGTTCTTAGGAGGAGCACTCGCCCCTGGCATTGAGATTTCAGTTGAAGCATTAGCTGCGCGAGCTGCTCAGCTTCGTAAAGTTGAATTAGTAAAACCAAAATCGGTAATTGGGAAGAATACTGTTGAGGCGCTGCAATCTGGAACTATTTATGGCTTTGCTGGCCAAGTAGATGGCTTAGTAAATCGAATAATTGATGAGCTTGCTGATCTATATCCAGATAGTGGCGAGGTATCGGTAATTGCAACTGGTGGCCTTGCCCCGCTTGTACTTGGAATAAGTGAAACCATTGAGTATCACGAACCAGATCTGACTTTAATAGGATTGCGCTTAGTACATGAGCGTAATTAATTCATAACCACACCAGCGCAGGATAGGATTTAACTCATCATGGCTGATGAAGATGACCTACCTGAACAACTAAGAATTCGGCGGGAAAAACGAGCCGGCATATTAAAGCGTGGTGGCCAGCCGTACCCAGTCTCGGTACCAAGAACCACATCCCTGCTTGAGATTCGCGAAAAACATAAAGATCTTGCAATCGATGTTTCAACTGGCATTATTGAATCAGTCACTGGCCGAGTAATTTTCAAGCGCGATACCGGAAAATTATGTTTTGCGAATCTGCGGGAGGGTGATGGCACAGAGCTACAAGCGATGTTTTCACTAGATAAAATTGGTGAAGAGCAACTTGAAATTTGGAAATCTGAGATTGATCTAGGAGACATAGTCTCGGTAACCGGTGAGGTAATTACTTCAAAGCGGGGTGAGTTATCAATTTTGGCTAACTCATTTACTTTGGCAGCTAAGGCGCTTAGACCACTTCCAGTTGAGCACAAGCCACTCTCTGAGGAGAGTCGAGTGCGAATGCGTTATGTGGATTTAATAGTTAGAGCAGAGGCGAGGAGTAATGCCAGATTACGGCCTGCGGTGATGCGCTCGCTCCGGAACACATTTAACTCACGCAACTTTTTAGAGGTTGAAACACCAATGCTTCAGGTTATGCATGGCGGGGCAGCAGCTAGACCTTTTAAAACTTTTAGCAACGCATATGAGATGGATTTATTTCTAAGAATCGCTCCTGAACTTTATTTAAAAAGATGTGTTGTTGGCGGCCTTGAAAAAGTCTTTGAAATAAATAGAAATTTTCGCAATGAAGGTGCCGATTCCTCTCATTCACCTGAGTTTGCCATGATTGAAACTTATGAGGCATATGGTGATTGGGACACGATGGCTGAGCTCACCAGAAGTTTGGTTCAAGATGCTGCTAAATCAGTATTTGGGTCACATGTTGTGGTTCACCATGATGGACGCGAGTTAGATCTAGGCGGCAAGTGGAGTGAGGTTTCACTATTTGATGCAATATCAGATGCAGTTGGGCAAAAAGTCAATGCCCAAACCTCAATCGATGATTTGAAAAAGATTGCTACTAAGTTAGGAATTAAAGTAGATCCAAAGTGGGTAACCGGCAAATTAGCTGAGGAAATTTTTGAACACTCTGCAATAGATAAATTGTCTGGACCAACCTTTGTTAAAGGATTTCCGATAGACACCTCTCCACTAGTCAGAGCACATCGCCAAATTCCAGGAGTGGCGGAGAAGTGGGATCTTTATATTGAAGGATTTGAGTTGGCAACTGGTTACTCTGAGTTAATCGATCCAGTTATTCAACGTGAGCGTTTAGTTGAGCAAGCGAAACTTGGTGCATCAGGTGATTTAGAAGCTATGGGATTAGATGAAGATTTTTTAAGAGCGATGGAACATGGCATGCCACCAATGGGTGGTATGGGAATGGGAGTTGATCGATTATTAATGGCTCTAACCGGGTTAGGTATTAGAGAGACAATCTTATTCCCACTAGTTAAACCAACTGCAGGAGATGAGTAATGTCAGTTGTTGTTAGACCAGCAAAAACCTCTGATGTTAGGAAAATTAGAGCAATTGTTGATGCCTATGCTTCGGAGCGGAAGCTACTTTCAAAAGAGACTGTTACATTATTTGAAAGCGTTCAAGAGTTTACTGTGGCAGAGGTTAATGGTGAGGTTGTTGGTTGTGGAGCACTACATGTACTTTGGGAGGATTTGGCAGAGGTTCGAACTGTTGCAGTGATTAAATCAATGCATGGCAAGGGTATTGGGCATGCTATTTTAGAAAATATTTTAAATAAAGCAAAAGAAGTTGGAGTTAAAAAAGTTTTTTGTTTAACTTTTGAAACTAAATTTTTTGGCTCGCATGGATTTGCAGAAATTCAAGGAACACCAGTTGAGCCAGATGTTTATACTCAATTACTACGTTCGTATGATGAAGGTATAGCTGAGTTTTTGGATTTAGAGAGTGTTAAGCCCAATACCCTAGGAAATACCAGAATGCTGAAAATTCTTTAAGCTTTTGGGCATAAATGCCCTACTTATGGGGTTATAGAGCCATAACCCACCCAATATATGGGCGAGTTATTCACAGCCAAATCGAAGTGCGCAAGGTCGGCACTTGGCATTAGGCTATTTACGTCGAGGGAAGGATTAGCCAGATGTTTGAGCGGTTTACAGATCGTGCTAGACGCGTTGTTGTATTGGCGCAGGAAGAAGCACGCATGCTCAACCATAATTACATTGGCACCGAACACATTCTTTTAGGTTTAATACATGAAGGTGAAGGCGTTGCTGCTAAAGGACTTGAATCACTTGGAATTTCACTAGAAGCTGTTCGCTCACAAGTTGAAGAGATTATTGGCCAAGGTCAGCAAGCACCATCTGGACATATTCCATTTACACCAAGAGCTAAAAAAGTTTTGGAGCTATCACTTCGTGAGGCTTTGCAATTAGGACACAACTATATTGGTACCGAACACATTCTTTTAGGATTAATTCGTGAAGGCGAAGGTGTAGCTGCACAAGTACTTGTAAAACTTGGCGCTGATCTTTCTCGTGTTCGCCAGCAAGTTATTCAATTACTATCTGGCTATCAAGGTAAAGAAGCCGTTGCAGCTGGTGGACCAGCAGAGGGACAACCATCAACCTCTTTAGTATTAGATCAATTCGGTCGCAATCTAACTCAAGCAGCTCGTGAAGGAAAGTTAGATCCAGTAATTGGCCGTGAAAAAGAGATTGAGCGAGTAATGCAGGTACTGTCTCGCAGAACTAAAAATAATCCAGTATTAATTGGTGAGCCAGGAGTTGGTAAGACTGCAGTTGTTGAGGGATTAGCACAAGCAATTGTCAAAGGTGATATTCCAGAGACACTTAAAGATAAACAACTTTACTCATTAGATCTGGGCGCATTAGTGGCTGGTTCTCGCTACCGTGGTGATTTTGAAGAGCGATTGAAGAAAGTGCTAAAGGAAATTAGAACTCGTGGCGATATTATTTTGTTTATCGATGAAATTCATACGTTAGTTGGAGCAGGTGCTGCTGAAGGTGCAATTGATGCAGCTTCAATATTAAAGCCAATGCTTGCTCGAGGTGAGTTACAGACAATTGGTGCGACTACTCTTGATGAGTATCGTAAGCATTTAGAAAAAGATGCTGCACTTGAGCGCCGCTTTCAACCAATCCAAGTTTCTGAACCAACTGTTGCTCATACGATTGAAATTCTCAAAGGACTTCGCGATCGCTATGAGAGTCACCACAAGGTTTCAATCTCAGATGGCGCATTAGTATCAGCAGCAACTCTTGCTGATCGTTATGTTTCAGATCGTCACCTGCCAGATAAGGCAATTGATTTAATTGATGAGGCTGGCTCTCGCCTTCGAATTCGCAGAATGACTGTGCCACCGGAAATTCGTGAGTTCGATGACAAAATTGCTGCGGCTCGCAAAGAGAAAGAGTCTGCAATTGATGGACAAGATTTTGAGAAAGCTGCTTCTCTTCGCGACAAAGAAAAGAGTTTAATTACTGAAAAAGCTGAGCGCGAAAAGAATTGGAAGGCTGGCGATCTTGATGTAGTTGCCGAAGTAGATGAAGAGTTAATCGCTGAGGTGTTATCTACAGCAACTGGAATTCCTGTGTTTAAGTTAACTGAAGCTGAGACCGCTCGGCTACTTAAAATGGAAGATGAGTTACACCGTCGCGTAATTGGCCAGGATCAAGCGATCAAGGCTTTGTCACAAGCAATTCGCCGAACTAGGGCTGGACTTAAAGATCCTAAACGTCCTGGCGGATCATTTATTTTTGCTGGTCCATCTGGTGTTGGTAAAACTGAACTTTCTAGAACACTTGCTCAATTCTTATTTGGTGATTCTGATGCGTTAATTCAATTAGATATGTCGGAGTACTCTGAAAAACATACTGCATCTCGATTATTCGGTGCACCTCCTGGTTATGTTGGTTATGATGAGGGCGGTCAATTAACTGAGAAAGTTCGTCGCCGTCCATTCTCTGTGGTGCTATTTGATGAGATTGAAAAAGCACACCCAGATATCTTTAACTCACTTTTACAAGTGCTAGAGGATGGTCGTTTAACCGATGCTCAAGGTCGAGTAGTAGATTTCAAAAATACCATCATCATTATGACTACAAACTTAGGTACGCGCGATATTTCTAAATCTCTCTCACTTGGCTTTGCCAATGTGGCAGATGCACAGGGAAGTTATGAGCGTATGAAGGCAAAGGTTAGTGATGAACTAAAGACGCACTTCCGACCAGAGTTCTTAAACCGTATAGATGACATTGTGGTCTTCCACCAGTTGACCGAAAAAGAAATTGTTCAGATTGTCGATCTAATGGTTGCCCAATTAGATGAGCGTTTGCGCGCAAAGGACATGGGAATCGAGTTAACTTCAGCCGCTAAAGGATTATTAGCAAAGCGTGGTTACGACCCAGTACTTGGTGCTCGGCCACTGCGCAGAACTATTCAACGTGAGTTAGAGGATGTTCTGTCTGAAAAAATGTTATTTGGGGATCTAAAGGCTGGTGAAATTATTTTAGTAGATGTTTCAGATGAAACAGAGAGTGCAACTTTTACCTTCAAAGGCACTCCTAAGGCTGCGTTGCCAGATACTCCCGGTGATTTAGCTGAAGCAACTAATTAATTTTCACCTTACTTATCGCCTGTTCTAATCTAGCTGCCTCTAGTATCTCTATTCCAGAAATCTTTAAATCACTTCCCATTGGCACAATTGCACGTTTGAATCCAAGCCTGGCAGCTTCGGTGACTCGTTGCGTAACACCAGTTACTTTTCTTATTTCACCAGCTAGGCCAACCTCACCAATTGCAACTAAATCTGCCGGCAGCGCTAATCCTTTAGCAGCTGAGGCAACTGAGAGAGCCACTGCAAGATCTGCAGATGGCTCGGTAATTTTCATTCCGCCAACAGTTGCAACGTAGACATCCCGGCCAGAAATTTTAATTCCAGCACGTAACTCTAAAACTGCTAATGTCATAGCGGTTCGGGCGTTATCTAAGCCACTAGTTACTCGCCTTGAATTACCCCAATTACTACCATCTGGATTTGCATTACTTACCAGTGATTGAATTTCAGCAAGTAGAGCCCGCCTTCCCTCTAACGCAACTGTTACACATGTGCCCGGGACTGGATCGGTATGGCGAGATGTGAATAACCCGGTCGGATCAGGCAATCCAACAATTCCAGAATCATTTAAATCAAAACAACCAACTTCATCTGATGCGCCAAATCTATTTTTGATAGCCCTTATTAACCTAAGTCTTGAGTGGCGCTCCCCCTCAAAATTAAGCACTACATCAACTAAGTGTTCAAGCAATCGTGGACCAGCGATTGACCCATCTTTAGTTACATGACCAACTAAAACCAAAGTTATTGCTCGCTCCTTTGCAATTCTAATAAGTGCTGCGGCAATCTCCCTCACTTGCGTAACACCACCAGGTGAGCCATCAACGGTTGAGCTAGAAATAGTTTGAATAGAATCAATTACAAGTAATTCTGGTTTAACTGAATCAATATGAGCGATTACTGCGCCAAGATCAGATTCGGCAGCTAACCATAAATTTTTATCAATTGCGTTTAATCGTTCTGCCCTAAGCCTGACCTGTGAAGCCGACTCTTCGCCACTTATATATAAAGCTAAAACACCTTGTTTAGCGGTTTCAGCTGCCACTGTTAAAAGTAGTGTTGATTTACCAACTCCTGGTTCACCCGCTAATAAAATTGCAGCGCCAGGCACTAAACCCCCACCTAAAACTCTGTCTAACTCACCAACTCCACTACTTCTAGCCTTAGCACTTGCTAAATCCACATCACCAATTGGTTTTGCAGCAGATGTAATTGATCCAGCAACTAGCGAAAGTTTTTTTGGAGCTGCTATCTCTTCAACAGTTCCCCAAGCTTGGCACTCACCACACCTGCCAACCCACTTAGTTGCACTCCAACCACACTCAACACAACGGAAGGGATCTTTAGCAGGTGCTTTAGCCATGGCGATAATCTAATGGTAACCACTGACTATCGTTGATTTTGTGCCGCCTTAGTTGCTGGGTGGATAACAAATAACGGCAACTCACGCTTTCGTTGTTCTTTTCGTGTAGCTGCAATGGCGGCCATACGGCTATCACATAGCTTTTCAAGTTCGGCGTATCCAGATTTACCCATCATGGTCACTAATTCGATTTTGCTAGATTTATAAATGGGAAGCTTTCCTATATGGGCCTCTGAGTTACTTGTGCAATACCAATCAAAGTCCTCACCACCCTCGCCCCAAGCCAATCTTTCATACTCACCAATTACAACAATAGTTAATTCCTTTTCACCTAATTCGCGTGTTTCCCAAGATCTGCGAAGCGGAAGCTGCCAACAAATATCAGGTTTAGTCTCTACAAAATGAACATCTTCTTTAACGGCAAGGTGGTGAAGGGCGCAACCAAATGATCCGTTATATCCATGCGCTTCATAGCCAACTCGATTCAAAAAAATACATGAATCCTTTATCTTTTTAGTTTTTCGATCTTTATCTAAACCTATTTCACTAATTTGTAATTTACCACCAGATTTTTTAGGGCGGGCTTGCTCATAAAACTGCCACTGAGCTTTAGTTAATTTCTTGGCCGCTTTTAGAACTCGCGCCTCATCCTCTTTGCTAGTGTAATAAGCCCCATCTGAACAACAACCTGCATCTGGCTTATCGCCATCAATGCCACAGCAACCATTTCCATAAATACATTGCCAGTATGAGGTTAGCCAGGTGAGATCACACTTGAAGATCTCCTCTGAATTGGCTGGGTTAACAAACTCAACCCAATCCCGCGCAAAATTAGGTGCGACCTCATTCTTAGACAACTTCGATTTTGGTCTTTTTTTCGTTGACATAGAGCGGCAGTTTAAGGCTTAAGTGAGGTTAATGACTAATTGGGTAGGCTTAAAGTATGAACTCAGCAACCACTAACAAATGCATCGGCTTTATAGGCGCAGGGGTTATGGGCTCTTCTATTATTAAAAGTTTACTTTCAGCATCGGTTAAGCCTGAGCAAATATGTGTTAATGAAAAAAGTGAGGAAAGATCTAGGCAGATTAAAGAGCAATATAAAATCAATTTAAAAAGCATTGGTGAAATTGGACAAAATTGTGATGTAATTTTTTTAGCAGTCAAACCCCAAGATCTTGAGGCTATGCTCTCAGAGTTGAGGCCATCCCTAAATGATCATTGCCTTATAATTTCTATTGCAGCTGGAAAAACAACAAAATTTATCGAAGGTAACTTGAAAACAAAAAACCCAGTAGTACGTGTAATGCCAAATACTCCAGCTCAAATTGGCAAAGGCGTCTCTGCAGTCTCTGCTGGCTCAAACGCAAGCATGGATGATTTGAATTTAGCCAAGGAGTTGTTATCAGCAAGCGGGGTTGTAGTTGAGGTTGCTGAATCTGATCAAGATGCAGTTACCGCACTTAGCGGCTCTGGCCCTGCTTACTTCTTTAAGTTTGTTGAAGCAATGATTAAATCAGGGGAGCAAATGGGTTTAACAACTGAAATTGCAACTCAACTTGCTATTGGAACTATCGCTGGATCGGCAGCAATGCTGCAAGAAAGTGGGCTGGATGCACAAACTCTTAGAAAAAATGTAACAAGCCCAAACGGAACTACCGCAGCGGCACTTGATGTTTTTGATAAAAAAGATATTGAAAAAATGATTTCAGAGGCTATGGCTGCAGCAAAAAAGCGTGCCCAGGAGCTGGCTTGAAAAGAGCGCTTTTAGTAATTTTTATTGTTTTCTCTCTACCAATATCTACTGCCGATGCAGCAGTAATGAAAAGTACTAAATCAGTAATTGATTTACCTTATCTAAAATCAGATGAGATTAGCGATATTGCGCTAACCTCGAATAACATAATTTTGAGCGGCACAACTGAATCTCCCAACTCTTCATGGATAAATGGTCCACTTGGAGGTTTAAGCGATGCTTTTATAGCAAGTTATTCTCCATCCGGTACTCAAATATGGAACTTAAGATTAGGATCAATAACAAATGAAATAGCTACATCTTTATTTGTAGATGTGGATGGAAGTATTTGGATTGTTGGCGCTGGCACCTCAATTATTACACCAACACCAGCAGCAACAGTGGGTAATTTATTAAACCCAGATAATGTAGAAATTGAAGCATTACAAAACAGGAATTCACCATTAAATAGAATTAAATTATGGCAGGTGAGTAGTAGCGGAAGCTTGCTTAATGCCTTTGAGTACATCTCCGAAGATATTATAAATCCAAAAAAAATACTAAGTTCTGGAAATAA
>JBEGQD010000049.1:0-5070 GCA_041181125.1 Actinomycetota bacterium
TGTCGTAAATATATTTTTTCAAAATCAATTGATGGACGGATTTAAATAGGCGATTACAAAACTACTTCAACTAAATATTTTCAATAATGAACTAATTGGCTTGCTTGCCTCAGATGGATGACGGAATTTGAGCCTTGTATTAACGGTGTAACTATTTCTGCGACCAGCGCGGGTAATAGTGACATAACCAGATTCCTCTAGATCAGCCAAAATCGCTTGCGCACTGCGCTCTGTGATTCCAACCGTATTGGCGATATCGCGAACACGTGAATCGGGGTAGCGACTGAGGTGAATTAGTACGTGTCCATGGTTAGACAAGAAAGTCCATTCTCGGACCATCTTTGATGCCGCAGTCATGACAAAACTATATCAGCAATTTGATACCTGAATTAGACTTCTGTTATTGTGTCCCACATATAGTAAAGGAGCCCAGCTTGAGTTCGACCTCCATAGCAATCACTAATCTGACCTCAGTAGCGGTGTTGGTCTTTATTCTGGGATTTATTGGGGCAAGAATGAAAAGCGATGTCCGTATTCCAGAGCAGATCTATCAAATGATCTCCATTTTTCTCTTATTTGGAATAGGTCTAAAAGGCGGTCACGCACTACAAGGAGTTTCCTTTGGCGCTTTTATAGCCCCAGCAGTCGCAACTTTGGCATTAGGAACTTTAATCCCCTTCATTGCTTTTCTTGCTCTCAAGTTAGTTCGCACAATAAATGACCTAGATCGAGGAGCTATTGCGGCTCATTATGGCTCTACATCCCTTGTGACATTTACTGCTGCACTTCTCTTTTTAGAAAATAGTGGAGTAGAGGTTGAAGGTTTTGCCACAGCACTTCTGACAATTATGGAAGTGCCAGGAATAGTAGTTGGCGTTTATTTGGGATCGCTCCACCGTGACAAGAGTGTGCAATGGGGCAAAACTCTTCGGGAAGTGGTTACCGGAAAAACTATCTTGCTTTTAGTAGGCGGACTACTAATAGGAGTGATTACAAGTCAGGCTGGATACTTGAAAGTTGCGCCGTTCTTTATTGATCTGCAATCTGGCTTCTTAGCGCTGTTCTTACTACACCTTGGCTACTTGGCTGGAAGCAATTGGGGAGAGATTAAGAAAGTAGGGGTAATGGTTGGAATCTTTGCGCTCATTTTTCCAGTCTTCGCCGGAACCTTAGGAGTTGTAGTTGGAAATTTAGTGGGGCTCTCTGTGGGAGGTGCAACCATTGTCGGAGTCTTATGTGCAAGTGCTTCATATATTGCAGCCCCAGCTGCCGTTTCAATCGGATTACCTGAGGCAAATGCACCACTTGCACTAATTTCTAGTATTGGTGTCACTTTTCCATTTAACCTAATAATTGGAATTCCACTCTACCTAGAAATCGCTAAGACCCTTTCTAATTTGTAGCAGTATCTGTATTACTTACTTGATCTCTTGGCTCCTAAGAACCACATTACTCCGGCAATGATGTGGTTTGAAGCAAGAGCTAAGGCAGTTTTGGAATCATCAGATGCAGTAAATGGTGCGATAGCTGTAACTACGCCAAAAATTAATCCAATTAATGGTGATTTTCCGATAAAAGATTGGGATTTCTTACCAATTAAATTAACTACATAGGCTGCGGCAACTAATCCAAAAAATGTCGCGCCGAATACCATCGCTAAACCAATTTCTCTTTCACCGCCTTGGTTTACCATCATTGAGGCATCAGCTGATTTTGCTATCAGGTATATTACTGAATTTATTACAGCAGCAATAAGGGAAAAGTTAGTAAATTTTCTTATGTTTATTTTTGGTGACATATTTATCTCCTAGATTATTGATCATTTAAGATTTAGATGATCAGGTTAACATCAGATATTTTACCAATTCTAGGCTTTAATTTCTTTGAAAGAGTTAACAAAAAGTATAAATTTTAAGCTAGGTGGACACTTTTATGAGGCATAAAATTATTTTTTTATAGCCCTTGCTATCCTTTGTGTATGTCAGGAAAAAGTAGTAATTCCAACCCAGTAAATATTGAGTTACTAACAGCCGATCAGTGGGCCAGGCTTCGGGATGTTAGATTACGAGCTTTAAAAGAAAATCCAGAAGCGTTTGGTGCTAAGTATGATGATGCAGTCAACTTTAATGAAGAACAGTGGAAAGCTGGTTTTTTAAAAGAGGATTACCTAGTTGGCTCTGTAGGCGGCGTAGATGTCGGCATGTTATACATCGAAGTACTCAATGGAGATCATGGCGCCACTTGTTGGATTGGCGGCTGTTGGACCGATATAAAATTTCGAGGCTATGGTGTGATGCGAGCACTCTTTGATTTTATTAATAAACATGCTTCTGAAAAGGGATGGCAAAGGCAAGGACTCGGTGTTTGGACACATAATCAATTAGCAATTGCTGCCTATGAATCACTTGGCTTTTCAAGAGCTGGAGAAAAAATGGCAAGCACTAGTAATCCCGGCATGTATTTTCAACATATGGTGAGAGATTCAATTTAAAACTTATTAGTTAAAGTAAGTAATTATTGCTCCTGCAATGGTTAAATTAATTGCATCATTTGCTGTTTCAATTATCCAAACCTTAAGACTTTCACCGCCAAATAATCTATGAGATAAAGAGGAGAACATTGAAATTCCAACTCCTAATGCCAGGCCAATACCAGCACCATCAATTAGGCTCAAATTACTATTTTTACCAATTGTGTTAATGATAATTGCCAAAATAAAGGTTTGGATTAATACTCCAAGGATTGTGCCACCAAACAATAGGGCAGGTTTATTTTGGCTGCTGCTTAATTGGCCTGACGAGTTGCCCTTAGCCTTCATCCAGATTGGATAAAAAGTTTTAGGCCCAAACCAAATGGCACCGCTTATAAATGAGACAAAAAAAGCAACAACTACGCCAACTAAATTCAGATCTGTAAGTGTCATAGCTAAATTTTATATCCCAATGCGCAATAACTATCGGATTGAAAGCCTATTTTGAAAGCCACCGCTTACGCTCTGCGGGAGAAAATTTCTCAATTGCATAGCGCAAGGTTGTTCTAGGCATAATTTCAATATTTTGGCTTAAGTAATTACGTAGCAAGGGACCATCCTTCTTGCCTACCTCACGAAGAGCCCAACCAACTGCTTTATGAATTAGATCATGTTGATCTTTAATTAAGATATCTGAAATCTCAAGCGTGGTGTTCAGGTCACCTACTTTTTGGAAAGCAAAGGTGAAAATTATCGCCATCCGGCGTTGCCATAGATCTTTACTTTTCGCTAGTTTCCTAAGGACTACCAGAGCATCTTTTTTATCAACTAAGTAGCCACCCATTCGCACACCAGTAACATCAATTAGATCCCAATTATTGATGTTTCCAGATTTGAGCTGGCGTAAATAAAAATCAAAGTATCTTTTTCTTAAGTTTTGATTTTTAGCTTTCTCAAATTGTGCAATTAAAATTAGTAATCCACAAAATCTAACCTCATGGTAATCCGAGTTGGTAAGTTTTTTTATTTCTGAAAGCGGTAATTCGGCATATTTTTTGGCAATCTTTCGATTAGCAGGAACCATGACGCCAAGAAAGACATCTCCTTCAGCATAATCACCTAGGCCAGTTTTAAAAAACCTTTGCATATTTCTTGCTTGCTTAGAACTTGCTTTGGATTTAAGCTCTTTAACGAGTAGTAAAGCGGACATATTCAAAGGCCAATTAAGAATGGCAAATTAAGCACATGGCAATAGTAATATATTGATGGTTTTGTAGATAGACTTGTTAAGTGCGTAGGCGAATAGTTGATGACCAATTCTCGCTAATTACCGGCCTAGGCCTTGGATTTACTTTAACTATTCAAATAACGACTTTAACCTCATCAGATTTTGCTGATATCTACTCTCAAATTACAACTGCATCTAGATTTTTTGCATTAATTGGTTCCTACCTATCCATTGTTGGCTTACTACTAATCGCTCGTATCGCTTGGATTGAAACTGCAATTGGCCATGATCGTTTAGTTACTTGGCATCGCAAATCAATGCCATACGCCCTCTACTTCATCACGCTACATATTCTTCTGGTAGTGCTTGGATACGCCGGTGGTGATCAGGTGAGAGTTGGCGCTGAGCTTTGGACAATGATTACCACCTATCCTTGGATGTTGCCAGCTGCACTGGGATTTGTATTTTTGTTATCTGCTGGAGTTAGTTCCTACCGAGTATTTAGAACTGGTATCAGTTATGAAACTTGGTGGCTAATCCACCTTTACACCTACCTTGGCGTTTCCCTCTCATTTATGCACCAGATATTAACTGGGGCAATGTTTATCTCTCATCCATTAGCAAAGTACTACTGGATATCACTATATGCATCGGTAGTAGTTGCAATTTTGTACTGGCGAATTTTGCTGCCACTGACAAACTCTTTAAGACACCGATTAAAAGTAGAGAAGGTAGTTGTTGAAGGCCCAGGGGTAGTTTCTATTCACATCAAGGGTGAAAATGTTGATGGCTTAAATGCCCAAGGCGGACAATTTTTCTCATGGAGATTTATTAATAAGAGCCTTTGGTATCAATCTCATCCATACTCACTTTCTGCATCACCAACAAAAACATCACTTCGTATTACCGTTAAAGCGTTAGGTGATTCATCCACGCAATTAGCAAATTTGAAACCAGGAACAAGAGTTTTTATTGAGGGTCCATACGGTGTCTTTAAGGCTGACTCAGCTAGATCAGGCAGACATATAGTTTTAATTGGCGGCGGAGTTGGCATAACACCCCTTAGAGCGATCATGGAGGAGTTTCCAAATAACACTCAAATAGATGTCCTATACCGTGCCTCAAGTGAGACAGATTTAGTACTGCGCAAGGAGTTAGATCTACTAGCAAATCGAATTGGCGCAAGAGTTCACTACTTAGTTGGCTCTCGGACCATTCACACAATGTCTTATGAATATCTTAAGAAATTTATACCAAACTTTCAGGATGCAGAGATTTTCATTTGTGGACCAGAGGCATTGGTCTCAACTGTTAAAGCGGCCGCTAAGAAAGCTGGAATTCCAAAAAATCGATTCCATGATGAGGCATTTGC
>JBEGQD010000050.1:0-15925 GCA_041181125.1 Actinomycetota bacterium
CAAGACGGATATTGAGCGCTATAGAGCGATTATCGAAAAGCTCGATCTTCGCCGTTAAATAACAATCAGCAAAAAACTTTATCGCTAAGAGTTTTGGTCCTCGGTAGTGGTTTCCGGAAAATGATTTTCCGTGAACTTCGATCGAAGATCCATTCTCTAGATATGAAGTGTTGAGAAATGGAGATGACCCATGGAGGGTCAAGATGTTAAATCAGCCGTTGCCAAAATAGACAACGGTAAATTTGGAAAGCGGGAGATCCGCTTTGAAACTGGTCGACTAGCTCGGCAAGCAGCGGGAACCGCTGTCGTGTACTTAGATGATGACAGCATGTTGCTATCTGCAACTACTGCATCAAAAAATCCGAAGGATCAATTTGATTTCTTCCCACTTACAGTTGACGTGGAAGAGCGAATGTATGCCGCTGGCAAAATTCCTGGATCATTTTTTCGTAGAGAGGGACGTCCTTCAGAGGATGCAATCCTTACCTGCCGCCTAATCGATCGACCACTACGCCCATCCTTCATTAAAGGCTTACGTAATGAGATCCAGATCGTTGTAACTGTGATGGCTTTAAATCCAGATCATATGTATGACGTGATTGCGATTAACGCAGCATCAATGTCAACGCAATTAGCTGGCTTACCATTCTCTGGCCCAATCGGTGGGGTGCGTGTTGCACTTATCGAAGGTCAATGGGTTGCTTTCCCGAATCACTCTGATTTAGAAAAAGCTGTCTTTGACATGGTAGTTGCTGGTCGAATTTCAGATGGTGATGTTGCAATTATGATGGTTGAAGCAGAGGCAACAAGTAAGACCATTGATTTAATCAAGGGTGGCGCAATTGTGCCAACTGAGGAGATTGTTGGCCAAGGATTAGAAGCATCTAAGCCTTTTATTCGCGCACTTTGCGAAGCGCAACTAGCGCTTGCGAAACAGGCGGCAAAGCCAACTGGTGAATTCCCAGTATTCCTTGATTACCAAGATGATATTTATGCAGTTGTTGAAAAGGCTGCAAAGGATGATCTAGCTAAGGCGTTAACAATTGCTGGCAAGCAAGAGCGTGAGAGCAAACTTGATGAGATCAATAAATCTGTTACAGAGAAGATTACAGTTGATTTTCCAGAACGAGTTAAAGAAATCTCAGCTTCACTTCGCTCAGTCACTAAGAAATTAGTACGCCAGCGAGTATTACGCGACAAGATCCGTATTGATGGTCGTGGTCTGCGTGATATTCGAGCATTAACTGCAGAGGTTGAGGTAATTCCTCGCGTTCACGGCTCAGCAATATTTGAAAGAGGTGAGACTCAGATTCTGGGTATTACCACTTTAAATATGCTTAAGATGGAGCAACAGTTAGACACTCTTTCTCCAGAGGATCACAAGCGTTATATGCATAACTACAACTTCCCGCCTTACTCTGTTGGTGAGACTGGTCGAGTTGGTTCACCTAAGCGTCGCGAGATTGGACATGGTGCGCTCGCAGAGCGTGCTCTAGTTCCAGTACTTCCAACACGCGAGGAGTTTCCTTATGCAATTCGTCAGGTTTCAGAAGCATTAGGTTCTAATGGATCAACATCTATGGGATCTGTATGTGCTTCAACAATGTCATTGCTAAATGCAGGTGTGCCACTTAAGGCCGCTGTTGCTGGTATTGCAATGGGACTTATCTCAGATGATGTTGATGGTAAAACTGAATACGTAGCGCTTACCGATATTTTGGGTGCGGAGGATGCATTCGGAGATATGGACTTTAAAGTTGCTGGTACAAAAGAGTTTGTTACCGCACTTCAACTTGATACAAAACTTGATGGTATTCCAGCATCCGTTCTTTCAGCTGCATTGCTGCAAGCAAAGGAAGCTCGTCTTGCCATCCTTGATGTTATGAATCAAGCAATTTCATCTCCAGATGAAATGTCACTGCTAGCTCCTCGTATTATTTCAATCAAGGTACCTGTTGACATGATCGGTGCAGTTATTGGGCCTAAGGGCAAGATGATCAATCAAATTCAAGATGAGACAGGTGCAGATATCACCATTGAAGATGATGGAACTATTTATATTGGGGCAACTGAGGGCTCAGCTGCTGAGGCTGCGAAGGCGCAAATTAATGCGATTGCAAATCCAGTACAACTTTCTGTTGGGGACAAGTTCAATGGTGCAGTTGTAAAACTTGCAACATTTGGTGCTTTCGTAAACCTCGCTCCAGGTAAAGATGGCTTGCTGCATATCTCGCAAATTCGCAAGATGCATGGCGGAAAGCGCATTGAAAACCTTGAAGAGGTTATGAAGGTTGGCGAGAAAATCGAAGTTGTTATTAATGAGATTGATCCAAAGGGTAAATACTCATTAGTTCCAGCAAATCTTCCTGAAGAAGCAAAGAGCGAGTAATTTGGCGAGAACGGTCTTACCTAGTGGCTTGCGAATAGTCACTGAGGAGGAAAGATCTGTTCGCTCTGCAGCTTTTGGTATTTGGGTCAATGTTGGCTCCCGCGATGAAACTGTTTCAACTGCGGGAGCTTCACATTTTCTAGAACATTTGTTATTTAAAGGAACAAAAAAACGCTCTTCTCTTGAGATTTCATCTGCAATTGAGGCAGTCGGTGGCGAAACAAATGCATTTACCTCTAAGGAGTACACCTGTTTTTATGCACGGGTAATTGATAAAGATCTACCGCTAGCAGTTGATGTAATTAGTGATTTGATTACTTCATCGGAAATCAAGCCAGATGATGTTGATGCCGAGCGAAAAGTAGTTCTTGAAGAGATTGCAATGCGCGATGATGATCCAAGTGATCTAATCCACGATCTTTTTTTAGAGAAGTATTACGGCGATACTCCGCTAGGTAGACCAATTTTAGGAACTATTGAATCAATTAAAGGCATGAGCAGAAATACGGTTTTTAACTACTATCGGAATAGATACAAGCCAGAAGATTTAGTTGTGGCAGTTGCTGGAAATATTAAGCATAAAAAAGTAGTTGAAATGGTTGAAGATGCACTCTCAAAGGATAATTTTTTAGATCAGCGTAAAAAAGATTTTGTAGTAAGAAAGTCGCCTGCAATAAAGGTACCAGGCAAAGGTGAAGTGACTCTGCTTGATCGTAAAACTGAGCAAGCACATATTGTTTATGGCGTACCAGGTGTTGCTAGGGATGATAAGCGCAGATTTGCTTTGAGTATTTTATCTTCGGCATTAGGTGGCGGAATGTCTTCAAGATTGTTTCAAGAGATTAGAGAAAAGCGTGGTCTGGCATATTCAACTTATGCATATAGTCAGCAATTTGCCGGTAGTGGCGTCTTGTCTTTTTATGTTGGCTGTAAGCCAGACAAAGCCGAAGAGTCTGTAAAGATTATTCAATCTATATTAAATGATGTGGCAGAGAATGGTTTAACAGTAGAAGAGATCAAAAGAGCCAAGGGGGCTGTTTCCGGGTCATTGGTTTTAAGCCAAGAGGACACCGGCTCACGAATGACTCGAATCGGTAAAAGTGAGTTGGTTTATGGTCAAGTTTTAAGCTTTGATGAAATTCTGCGCGAGATTTCTGCCGTAACACCAGATCAAATCAAGGAAATTGCCCACCAAATCCTGCCGACATCTCCTACCCTTGCAGTAGTGGGACCATTTAGATCCACAAGTAAATTTGAAAGGTTAATCTCATGAAGGTTGCAGTTCTAGGTGCCAAAGGAAGAATGGGCACAGAAACAGTTGCAGCTATTGAAAGTTCAGGTGACTTAATACTTAGTTCAGCGCTAGATCTTGGGGATTCATTAGAGCAGCTTGTTAAAACTGGCACAGAGGTTATGGTCGATTTCACCCACCCTGAATCGGTAATGAAAAATCTTGAGTTTGCAATTAGTAATGGAATTCATGTTGTGGTCGGGACAACTGGGTTTGATGATAAAAAGCTTGCTGTGCTGAAAGAGTTGTTAGCAAAAAATCCTAAGGTTGGCGCATTAATTGCTCCGAACTTTGGACTAGGAGCAGTTTTAATGATGCAGTTCTCCCAAACTGCTGCAAAATACTTTGAAAGCGTGGAGATAATTGAGTTGCACCATGCAAATAAAGTTGATGCACCATCTGGTACTGCAATTAGAACTGCCGAGATGATTACCGATGCTAGGAAGCAAAGTAAAAAAAGTGCAATGCCTGATGCAAGTAAAACTATTATTTCAGGGGCCAGAGGAGCTAAAGTAGGTGATGTTCCAATTCACTCAGTGCGCTCACATGGTTATGTTGCTCACCAAGAGGTTATATTTGGTGATGCTGGCGAGACTTTGAGCATTAGACATGATTCAATCAATAGGGCAGGGTTTATGCCTGGAGTACTAATTGGAGTTAGAAATGTTGCAAAGCATCCGGGATTAACAGTTGGCCTAGAAAACTATATGGAGGAGATCAAATGAGTGAAATAACTATGTATGGCGCAGAATGGTGTGGCGATTGCCGACGTTCAAAGAAGTTTTTAGATGCGAATAATGTTAAGTACAACTATATTGATGTTGAAGCCGATGTTAGTGCTAGTGATAAAGTAATTGAAATAAATGGTGGCCAACGCTCAATTCCAGTAATTATCTTCTCAGATGGAACTCACTTAACTGAGCCATCTGATGCTGTGCTAAAGGAGAAGCTAGAGTCGCTTAAAGTTCTTTAAAACCAGTTATATATTGCAGCAGATGTTACTGCTGCTGATATAACTACCACTGGGAATGGTGCTTTAAATTTCAGCGCAAGTAGAGCCACGCCAACTCCTGCTAACCGATGGTCAATTAATAACTCTTTTTTGTGAGCAAATGTTTGAACACCAACTAAAGCGCTAAGTAAAACGATAGGTACCAAGGTATTAATTCGTTTAAATCTTGGTCGATCTAGCCATTGTTCTGGAACGCTATGGCCAATGTATTTGTTTAAAAATGCGGTCACGCTTGCCCCGATTACTGCGATCCAAATAGTTGTCATTTTTTCCACCCAAATATCACAGCAAGTAGCACAGTAGTAATTATTGGAACTCCAGCTGGTGATATCGGAGTTAGTAGAAGCGCTATTGCAATGGCCGAGGCAGAAATAATAAATTGTTTTTTATTCTTTAAACGTGGCCAGACCAGTCCACAAAATGCAGCTGGTACTGCAGCATCTAATCCCCATACCGCTGGATCACCAATCGTACTAGCGCCAAGTGCACCTAAATATGTGAATATGTTCCAAAATATATAAACACCTATTCCAGTTATATAAAAACCTCGACGCTTGTCAGAGTCATTTTCTTGCAATGTTGCCACCGCTGTCGATTCATCAATCGTAATTTGAGCAGAGAGAATTCTTCTTATTCCGTTAACCTTTAAAATTGGTGCCATTTGTAATCCATAAAGGGCGTTTCTAAAGCCAAGTAATGTTGCAGTTGCAATTGCACTAATTGCCGCACCTCCGGCACCCATAATTCCTACAACTGCAAATTGAGAGGCACCAGAAAATAGTAAAAGTGAGAGTAGGCAGGTTTGTAGTATTGAAAATCCAGCGGTTACACCAGCTGCGCCGAAGGCCGCGCCATAAAGCCCAACGGTAAAGGCAACGCTTAATGCGGTTCGATCTACCGGATTACTCCTTGGATTAATTGACACGCCGACACCTTAATCCAGCCAATCACCAATCACCAAAGATAGGGTCGCAGCCATGAGTGATGAGATCATTTTTCGCGAGGATATGTCGGTTGAACTAGTTAAATCCAGTGCCACTGATGCCGATGTAATTTGGGCAGCAAGAGTTTCAACAGCAGGGGATAAATCATTAGATGATGTGGGTGCCGATGCATCTAAGTCTGAGGGTTTGATTAATTACCTAGCTAGAGAGCGTCACGGATCACCATTTGAACATACCTCAATGACGTTTTTTATATCAGCACCAATTTTTGTTTTTAGAGAGTTTATGCGCCATCGAATAGCTTCATACAATGAGGAAAGTGGAAGATATCGCGAACTTAAACCTGTCTTTTATATTCCAAGTAAAGAGCGAAAATTAGTCCAAGTTGGTAAGGCCGGATCCTATACATTTGTTGACGGCACTGCAGAGCAATATGAGTTAACTGTTGCGTCTATTAAAGAGACCTGTGTATTGGCATATAAAAATTACCAACAAATGTTGGATGCTGGTGTTGCGCGAGAGGTAGCCAGAGCGGTATTACCAGTAACACTTTATTCATCTATGTATGTGACCATGAATGCCCGAGCTCTGATGAATTTTCTATCGCTTCGAACAGCCCGCGAGGGTTCACATTTTCCTTCCTATCCGCAACGTGAAATTGAGATGGTGGCAGAGAAGATGGAAGCGGAATTTTCCAAATTGATGCCAATAACATATGGAGCATTTCAAAAATCTGGCCGCATAGCTCCATAAATAAGCGGTAGCCTTAAGCCATGCAGATCACGCCACCATTTGGTCGGTTAATAACGGCGATGATTACGCCATTTACTAAATCAGGAGATATTGACTGGAGCGGCGTAGAAAAGATTGCCTCGCATCTTGTTTCTGTCGGGCATGATGGAATTGCGGTAAATGGAACTACAGGTGAAGCGCCAACTACCTCCGATGAGGAAAAAGATCAGATTATTAAAGTAGTAAGAAAGGTTGTGGGCGATAAAATAAAAATCATTGCCGGTGCTGGAAATAATGAAACTTCACATTCGGTTGAACAAGCAAAGCGAGCAGCAAAAGCTGGGGCTGATGGCCTGTTAGTTGTTACTCCTTATTACAACAAACCACCACAAGCAGGAATCGAAGCACATTTTAAAGCAATGGCAGATGCAACAGATATTCCAGTAATGATGTATGACATTCCAGGTCGAACTGGAGTTGAGATTGAATCCGATACTATTGTTAAACTAACCGAACATAAGAATATTGTTGCGCTTAAAGATGCAAAAGGTAATCCAGCTGCAACTTCATGGGTAATTAAAAGATCTGGGGTAGCTGTTTACTCAGGTGATGATATTTTAAATCTACCTCTGTTGTCTGTTGGAGCAGTAGGCTTCGTCTCTGTCTGTGGTCACACAGTTGGTGGACAATTGCGAACAATGTTAGATTCTTGGTTTACTGGTGATGCAAATAAAGCACTTGAAATTCACCAACAGCTATTGCCAGTTTTCACCGGCACATTCCGCACGCAAGGTGCGATCCTTACTAAAGCTGCATTAAATCTAATGGGTCTTCCTGGTGGATTTACTAGATTGCCACTTGTTGATGCAACCGATGCGCAAATTGCGCAACTAAAGGTTGATCTGCAAGCAGGCGGCGTTAAATTAAAATAAATTGATGAATCATCCCCATCCAGGTCTGCCTTACCCTGCCAAATTAGCTAAGAAAACCTTGCGAATTGTCGCACTTGGTGGACTTGGTGAAATTGGTAGGAATATGACGGTATTTGAATATGAAGGTAAATTACTAATTGTTGATTGCGGTGTGCTATTTCCTGGCGATGATCAGCCCGGCATAGATTTAATCTTGCCTGATTTTTCTTATCTAAAAGATCGCATGGATGATATTGAAGCGATTTTTTTAACTCACGGACACGAAGACCATATTGGTGCGGTGCCATATTTGCTCAGAGAGCGCAGCGATATAAGAATAATTGGCTCCCAATTAACACTTGCATTTGTAACACCAAAACTTAAAGAGCGCAGAATAACTGCGCCAATTACGCAGGTTAAGGCTGGACAGGTAGAGAAAGTTGGTCCATTTACTCTTGAGTTTGTAACAGTTAATCATTCAATTCCAGACTCACTTGCAGTTGCCATTAAAACACCTGCCGGGGTAATTTTGCATACCGGTGATTTTAAGATGGATAAGATGCCACTTGATGGCAAGGTTACAGATCTTGAAACATTTGCCAGATTGGGCAAGGAAGGTGTTGATTTATTTTTGGTTGATTCAACTAATGCGGATGTACCCGGACTTACAGTTGCTGAAAAAGATATCTATCCAGCGCTTAAGGAGGCAATTAGTAAGACTCCACGCCGAGTAGTTGTTACATCATTTGCTTCCCACGTTCACCGAATCCAACAGGTGCTAAATGCAGCACAAGAGGCTAACCGTAAAGTTGCCTATGTTGGTCGATCGATGGTTCGTAATATGAAGCTAGCTGAAGATTTAGGATACTTAAAAGTGCCTACCGGGTTAGTAGTTGATTACAAGGATTTAGATTCATTTGGTGACAAAGTAGTTTTAATTTGTACCGGGTCTCAGGGGGAGCCACTTGCAGCTCTTTCTCGTATTGCAAATGGAGATCATGAAATCCAGGTGGGAAAAGGTGACACAGTTGTACTGGCTTCTTCATTAATTCCAGGTAATGAAAAATCTGTCTACCGTGTTATTAATGAGCTAACAAGATTTGGCGCCCATGTTGTTCATAAGGGAAATGCGATGGTTCACGTCTCTGGCCATGCGTCAGCGGGAGAACTTATGCACTGCTATGAGGTTGTAAAGCCAAAGAATGTTTTACCGGTGCATGGCGAGTGGCGACATATGCGTGCAAATGCTGACCTTGCTATGAAATCCGGATTAGCAGAGCACAATGTTGTAATTGCTGAAAACGGAATTACAATCGATGTTGCAGATGGTCATGCAGATATCTCAGGCTCTATCCCATGTGGCTATGTTTATGTAGACGGTCAAAGTGTTGGTGAAATTACCGAAAGCTCTTTGAAAGATAGAAGAATTCTAGGCGATGAAGGTTTTATCTCTGTAGTTGTAGTAATTGATTCACAAAGTGGCAAAATTGTTGCTGGTCCTGATATTCATGCTAGGGGATTTACAGAAGACAAGAGTTTATTTGATGATGTTAAAGGAGATATTGAAAAAGCATTAAGTAAGGCGGTAGCGGGTGGATTTAACGGCACACATCAATTATCTCAAGTTGTTCGCCGGACAATTGGAAGCTGGGTAGGGGAGGAGCATCGTCGAAAGCCGATGATCATTCCATTAGTAATCGAGGTTTAGTAATACAGTTTTAAGTTAAGTTTTGGGATAAAGTGCGTGCCGATATCACCAAGTATTTAACTTATTCTTTAGGCTTGTCTTCTTATGGCAAAGAAGAAAAATAATTCAAAGCGTCCGCGAATATTGCCGGCTATTGCCCGGGTAATATCATCGCTCTGGCAGCTAGTTGCCAAGATTTTGGGAAGTGCGATTAGATTTGTTTTCAGATCATCAAAGGAGCTAGGCCCGGAACATCAGCGAGATGGAATTGCATTTTTTATTTTTATATTAGCAATGCTTGCGGCCTCAGGTACTTGGTTTCAACTTGATAATTTATTGGGTAGAGGAATTCATTCATTTTTATTTGGTTCTGCTGGGTTATTAGCGTATCTAACTCCATTGATATTTATTTATTTTGCATACCGTTTATTTAAAACTCCTGAAGATAAGGCTGCAGTTGGTCGAATTACAATCGGTACTATATTGATATTAATCAGTACAACTGCACTGGCCCATATCATTAATGGCTCAGTAGGTACCGGCGCCACCGCAATTAGGCAAGGCGGCGGTTGGATTGGCTATGGAGTTTCAACCTCTTTAGTTGCTTTAGTTACAGAGATATTAGCAATCCCAATTTTAGTAATTGTTTTAGTTTTCGGATTGCTAGTTATAACTAAGACTCCATTCTCTAAAGTTATTAGATGGTTTGGTAAATTGTTTAGACTTAGTGCTTCTGCAATTGGTAGTGCTCGGGTTAAGCGCGCTGAGCGATTAGTAGATGAGGATTTTGAGGTTAGTGAATCTCCTCCGTTTGAATCACCACTAGTAAAGGATTTAGTTCAAGAGTTTGAGCCACAGCAATTAGATTATGAAATTGAACTAGATGACTTTGATGATGTTACGCAGCCAATTCCAACAACTCAACGAACATCGAAAATTGAAAATAGTCGACCCCAACAGCTGCTTTTATCATCTGATGTTAAATATGAATTGCCACCAGCGGATTTGTTACGAACTGGGCCCGCTGCAAAAGGCAAGTCAAAGGTTAATGAAACTGTAGTTGCCGCTCTCAAGCAGGTATTTGATCAATTTGATGTCGATGCCCAGGTCACCGGATATATGCGAGGCCCAACAGTAACTAGGTATGAGGTTGAGCTTGGCAATGGTGTAAAGGTTGAAGCGATCTCAGCTTTATCTAAAAATATTGCTTATGCAGTTGCAAGTGGCGAGATAAGAATACTTTCGCCTATTCCTGGTAAGTCTGCTGTTGGTATTGAGATTCCAAATTCTGATCGAGAAATTGTTGCATTAGGTGATGTTCTTCGTTCACCAGTTTCTGGAAATGATCCTCACCCAATGTTGATTGCACTTGGTAAAGATGTTGAAGGATCTTTCTTATGTGCAAATTTAGCAAAGATGCCACACTTATTAGTAGCAGGTGCAACAGGTGCTGGTAAGTCTTCCATGATTAATTCATTAGTTGTTTCAATATTAATGCGTGCAACTCCTGATGAGGTTCGCTTAGTAATGATTGATCCAAAGCGAGTTGAGCTGACAAACTATGAGGGAGTTCCCCATTTAATTGCGCCAATTATTACTAATCCAAAAAAGGCTGCTGATGTTTTGGCATGGGTAGTACGTGAGATGGAAATGAGATATGACGATCTATCCGTCTATGGCTTTAGGCACATTGATGATTTCAACAAAGCGGTTAAGGCTGGCAAAGTAACACCACCTGATGGCAGTAATCGAACCCTTGAACCATATCCATATTTACTAGTAATTGTGGATGAGTTAGCAGATTTAATGATGGTAGCAGCGCGCGAGGTAGAGGAATCAATAGTTAGAATTACGCAGCTAGCAAGAGCAGCAGGTATTCACTTAGTACTTGCTACGCAGAGACCCAGCGTTGACATTGTTACTGGTTTAATCAAAGCTAATGTTCCATCTAGATTATCTTTTGCAACAAGTAGCCTTGCAGATTCTAGAGTTATTCTAGATACGCCTGGAGCTGAAAAATTAGTTGGTCAAGGTGATGGCTTGTTTTTACCAATGGGAGCAAGTAAAGCGGTACGGATTCAGGGTGCTTATGTTTCTGAACGAGAGATCGAAGCGATTGTAAATCACGTCAAAGGACAGTTACAACCTGTTTATAGAATTGATTTAAATGCACCAATTAAATCTAATGTTGTAACTGATGACATTGGTGATGATCTTGACTTGTTACTGCAGGCAGTTCAATTAGTCGTTTCCACACAATTTGGTTCAA
Source organism: Actinomycetota bacterium (assembly GCA_041181125.1). Lineage (GTDB taxonomy): Bacteria > Actinomycetota > Actinomycetes > Nanopelagicales > Nanopelagicaceae > Nanopelagicus. The sequence goes on from JBEGQD010000050.1 coordinate 11,236, forward strand.
CCTCAATGTTGCAACGTAAATTAAGAATAGGATTTGCAAAAGCTGGTCGATTAATGGATTTAATGGAGAGTCGAGGAATAGTCGGACCTACTGAAGGTTCTAAAGCTCGGGCGGTTTTGATTAACGCGGAGCAGATGCCAGATGTCCTGGAGTCTTTAAGGGGTAATCAGTAACTTAATTTGGGGTGAACAAAAGGGTGAACTCTTAAACTCCCGATCTTAAGCGTGGTGACCCCTGAAAATAATTCAAAAAAATTTGATCAAACGGCCAAAATGGTTCTACCCTTAGATCCCCCAAAGCAAGACAGGTTAAACCAATGGCTGAAAAGTCTTCATTGCAACAAGCCCGAGAGGCTGCCGGTTTAACTGTTGAACAAATATCCGCTTTAACAAATATTCGTGTTGGTGTTATTAAAGATTTAGAGAATAACTCAGTAGAAGTATGTGGTGGAGTTGCTTACGCCCGTGGCCACATTAGATCTATAGTAAAAGCAATTAACGCTAAATCATCAAAAGCCCTCCAGATTGATGCTGATGTTCTAGTTGCAGAGCTTGTGACATCGCAAAATAGTGAGAGTAAAAAAATTATTGATCAGTTAGCTGCAAATAATGTTGCTGATAAGCCAAAAGAAAAAAAGCGTATACGCTTTGGAACTTTGGCATCAATATCTGCCGCGGCATTGAGTATCGGCTTTGTTGCCCAAATTGCAATTAATAATGTATCGGCTGTCAGCGAGAGCATCACTTCAGGTTCTGTCAAAAAGCCAAGTGCCCAAGAGAGCAGCACAACTATTACTGTTCCATCGGGAGTAAATTTAGTTTTAACTGGTATTAATGGGCATAGCTGGGTTGGCTTAACAAATGAAAAAGGTGAAAGTGTATTTAGTGGTCAGATATCTGCTGGTCAGATTGCAACCTTTAATGATCCAAATTTACTCAGAGCAGTAATTGGAAATGCTGGGGCGGTTACGTTAAATGTAAATGGCTCCGAATTAGGAGTTGCTGGGGCTGAGGGCGAGGTTGTTCGGTTGGAATTCGGTATAAACGGGCAGTTATAGTAGTAAAGTAGAAATTAAGTAATTTTGGCGCGCTATCCTTAGCGCATAGTGTCTACCAAAACCATAAATAGTAAATTACCACGCACGGTGGCGTTGGTTACATTGGGGTGCGCCCGTAATGAAACAGACTCTGAAGAATTAGCAGGAAGATTAGCTGCAGATGGCTGGCAGTTAGTTTCAGATCCAGCGCTGGCTGAGATTGCAGTAATTAATACCTGCGGCTTTATCGAAAGTGCAAAAAAAGATTCAGTAGATGCCTTAATTCAAGCTCACTCACTTAAGGGAAATGGCGTTACAAAAGCGGTAGTTGCAGTCGGTTGTATGGCTGAGCGCTACGGCAATGAGCTTGCAACTGCAATGCCTGAGGCTGATGCGATACTAAGTTTTGATGATTACAAAGATATTTCAGACAGACTTACCACAATTATTGATGGTGGAAAGATTTCAACTCATATCCCTAGGGATCGGCGCACGCTACTTCCAATTGCCCCAGCAGAACGGGCCGATAAGAAAGCTGCCGACATGTCAACGCCCTTACCAATTGGAGGTGTGCTTCGTAAGCGATTAGATAATGCACCAATTGCCCCGCTTAAGATTGCCAGCGGCTGTGACCGGCGATGCTCTTTTTGCGCTATCCCATACTTTCGAGGCTCGTTTATCTCTCGCAGACCAACAGAGATTATTGATGAGGCAAAGTGGTTGGCCGATACCGGGGTAAGTGAGCTCTACCTAGTCAGTGAAAACACCACCTCATATGGCAAGGATTTAGGTGACTTGAAGTTAATGGAGAAAATACTTCCAGATCTGGCGAAGATCGATGGCATAAAGCGGATAAGACTGTCTTACCTGCAACCGGCGGAGGTTAGACCATCACTATTGCAGGCGATGGTCTCTGTTGACAAGGTTGTTCCATACTTTGATCTCTCGTTCCAACATGCAAATGGTGAATTACTTAGAAGCATGCGCAGATTTGGTGATGGTGAAAAATTCCTTCACTTAATTACTCAAATTAGAGCATTAAATCCCGCTGCTGGAATTAGATCTAACTTTATCGTTGGATTTCCTGGCGAAACTGATGCACATTTTATGGATTTAATTGAGTTTTTATCTCAAGCACAGCTAGATGCAATTGGCGTTTTCGGTTACTCAGATGAGGATAAAACTGAGGGGCAAACTTTAAGCAATAAAGTAGCACCAGAGTTAATAACGGAGCGAGTAAATGAATTATCAACCTTAGTTGATGAGTTAATTACTCAACGGGCAGAGGCGCGGATTGGTGAAAAGGTGAGAGTGTTAATTGAGGATGAGGCCGAGCAGGAAGGAAGGTCAGATCATCAAGGTCCTGATGTAGATGGTTCTACATTTGTTAAATCAAGAAGTAGGTATCGAGTGGGCGAGTATGTTGATGCAGTAGTTAGCGAGGCGGTGGGCGTAGACCTAATTGCGCAGGTAATATGAAAAAAGTAGAACGACCAAACCTGCCTAACTCACTTACAATTTTTCGAATCCTAGCTCTACCATTTTGTGCCTACGCTTTGTTTAAAAATGGTGGTGAAGATGATAAGTGGCGGATTATTGCCTTTATACTTTTCTTTATTGTTGGCCTAAGTGACATATTAGATGGAAGATTAGCTAGATCTAGAAATCAGATTACTGAGTTTGGTAAGTTGCTTGATCCAATAGCTGACAAGGCGATGCTTGCTACTGCCACAGTAGGAGCCTCAACTCTGGGCCTGCTCTCTTGGTGGGTAACAGGAATATTTTTAATTCGTGAAGTAGCGGTTACTGTCTTAAGATTTGCTGTAATTAAAAAGGGTGTAATACCTGCAAGTAAAGGTGGAAAACTTAAAACCTTTTTCCAAAATTTTGGTGTGGGCTTTTATATCCTGCCATTGCCATCATTTTTAAATACACCTCGTGATTTATTTATGGCAATTGCAATATACCTAACTATTTTTACAGGGGTAGATTACTTTAGAAAGGCGCTAAATAAGTGAGTGATTTAGAGGTTGCTAAATCGGTTGTTAAAAAATTAAGTAAGATAAGAAAAAGTTTAAGTGTCGCAGAATCTATTACCGGTGGCGGATTAGCTTCGGCGCTAACTGATATCCCAGGGGCATCTAAGGTTTTTATTGGCGGCGTAATTGCATATAGTGATCAGGTAAAAATTAATGAACTCTCAATTTCTAAAGCCGATATTTTAAAGTATGGTGCGGTATCAGAGGAGATTGCTCTTGCGATGGCACAAGGTTGCCTTAAAAAATTTAAAACAGATTACGCACTTTCCACAACAGGGATAGCCGGGCCTGGTTCAAATAATGGGGTAAGGGCAGGAACGGCTTGGATTGGGGTCGCAGGTAAAGGTGAGAGTTTTGCAATTGCCCTCTCCCTCACAGGCACGCGGGAAATTATCCGCCACGCCACAATTACCAGCGGATTAGCAGCTTTAGAGCGTACTCTTAAGCCGTGATCCTTCTACGTACACATATTGGTAGCTCCCTTCGTGCTGCCCGTATTGAGCAAGGTCGCACGTTAAGAGATGTTGCTAAAAGTGCCAGAGTCTCACTCGGTTATCTATCTGAGGTAGAGCGGGGACATAAAGAAGCATCTAGTGAATTATTAAATGCAATTTGTTCAGCCCTTGATCTATCTCTTTCCACAATCTTGGTTGATGTTGCCACTGTGGTTAAAAACCACGAATCCCCAGTACTAACAATCTCGACTTTGCAAGTGGTAGAGACCGCAGCTTAAATTGTCAGCCGAGCCGGCGGCACCACTTTACGCCCGCCAAACTCTTACCAGCAACAAATCTCGCGCAGCTATCTTTAATGGCGCAAAGGCAGTAATCGCTGAGGTTGGAAATTACCAATCCAATATTGCAGATATTGCACTGCGAGCGCAGGTTTCAAAAGCCACAATTTACAATCAATTCGCCGACAAAGCCGAGATGATGGAGTGCTTAGTTGAGGCTGAAGTTATTAGATTGATTGATATCGCCCTGAACGCTTCTTCAAGACAAGAGGCGTTATACCTACTTTCAAAAGAGATCTCCCAAGATATTGCACTTCGCAAATTAGTTGAAAGTGATCCACTAGATATTGCAAAATTAGTTACGATCACTCCTCATCCAACCTGGGTTTTAGTCCATCAGGGGATTGCTAAGGTTTTTGGCGCAGACTCAGCAACCTTAGGCGTAATTCTTCGCTGGTTAATTGGCCAAATCTCATCGCCAATTACCCAAGAGGAGTCACTGCAGCAATCAAAGCGATTATCTGCCACCTTATTTAGCTAGTAGTTTTTTAATATGCGCATATCAGAACTCAGATCTCGATTAGCAGATTACTTTCCAGATTCAGATACCTATGCCAGAGATATCATCCACGCAGAGCTGGGCGGCATAAGTGTTAATGCTGCAATTGAGATTGGTATGGAGCCAGATGAGATTTGGAAGGCGGTCATCCGCCATAACCCTTCGATGCCAGCTAAGTACAGATAACGGCGTGTCCTAGCCTGGTTTTACCCTTTCGAACAGTTGTTCGATACAATTATCCTGCCCAACCAGAGCGGTTCCACAGTTCCGCTGGCACCTGCTGCCAGCCGTCAGTGATCTTCCGTACCTTCTGGACCGAACAA
>JBEGQD010000051.1:0-18081 GCA_041181125.1 Actinomycetota bacterium
GGCACAATCTTAGATCGATTCTCTCGCCAGCGAATAATTAGAAATTGTAATTACTTAAGAGCAGCTGACCTTTTGATAATCGCCTATTTAGTAGATAGAGGTAGTACTGGAATTGTTTTAACATTATTTGTTTTACTTGCATTTGGTGTTAATAGATTAATTTTATCTGGCCTCTCCGCGGGCCTGCCGCTACTTGTAAAAAAAGAGGAGTTAATTGCAGCAAATGCTCTTGCTGTTACCGGTGGCACTATTTGGGTGGTAATTGGTGGTGGAGTTGGAATTGCTACTAAAAACTTTGTTAGCAATAACTACGGCGCAGATTTTGCCGATTCAGTAGTAATTTTGCTAGCAGCAACCTGCTTTGCACTAGCCGCTCTTAGTTGTTACCGAATTAATAAGTATGAGATTGGCCCAACTGGGCATGAGGACAAGTATGAGAGTGCTGGATTTGCAGAGATGGCGGAAGGTTTTAAAATTCTGCGCAATCACTCAGATGCACTGCGCGGTATTTTTTCAGTTGGTATGCAACGTGGTGGCATAACCGCCTTAACTTTGATGGCGTTGTTACTTGAGCGAAATAACTTTAATGACCCAGCTAATCCAGATGCAGGTTTTGCAGCTTTTGGTGTTGCACTTGCTATCGCTGGAGTTGGAATTGGATTGGGTGCGATTATTTCGCCATATGGAGTTTTAAAGCTTGGCCGCCATCGTTGGATGAGATTGTTAATGTTTTCTTGTATTCCGCCGCTAATAATATATGCGGTAAATATAAATGAATTTACAATGACAGCAAGTGCGTTTTTTGTAGGGTTGTGTGGCCAAGGTATAAAGGTTACAAACGATGCTTTGGTTCAATCTAAGATTAATGATTCCTATCGGGGAAGAGTCTTTGCTTTTTATGATGTCGCTGTGAATGCAGGAATTGTTACCGGTGCAATTGGTGCCGCTTTGCTCTTACCTGATAATGGTGCAACTGCGCTACTGCCAATCTTGATCGCTTTAGTCTATCTTTTTGCCGCAACCTATTTAATGCGAAAAGCTAGCTTTGCTGCTTCCACCAATTAAGTAACTCACTCTTTGCTTTTTCTTCACCAAGTGGACCGTGTTCAAGCCGTAGCTCTAATAGGAAGTCATACGCCTTACCAACAGTTGGTGAGGGCTTAATCTTTAGTATCTCCATAATCTGCTCACCAGATAGATCTGGCCTAATTTTATTTAACTCCTCTTGCTCCATTAATAAAGTAATTCGCTCTTCTAATTGATCATAGGTTTGAGCAAGTAGTTGTGCCTTCTTCTGATTACGAGTTGTGCAATCAGCTCTAGTTAATAAATGTAGATGGGTTAGTAACTCACCTGCATCTCTGACATATCTGCGAACAGCCGAGTCGGTCCACTCACCACTGCCATAACCATGAAATCTAAGGTGTAGAAAGACAAGTTGGGCCACATCTTTAATGATGTGGTTATCGAATCTAAGTGTACGCAACCTCTCTTTTGTCATTCTCGCACCCACCACCTCATGGTGGTGGAAGGAAACTCCTCCGCCGGTAATTAACTCCTTAGTCTTTGGCTTACCAATATCATGTAATAACGCTGCCAATCTAAGAGTTAAGTTAGCTCCACCTAATCTAGATTCGAGTGCAATTGCTTGTTCAAGCACAGTTAATGTGTGCTCGTAAACATCTTTGTGGTGGTGGTGCTCATCAATTTCAAGTTTTAACATTGGAATCTCTGGCATAAATATTTCAGCAAGGCCGCATTCGACCAACAAGGTAATTCCAAGCCGTGGCTGATCACTCATAATTATTTTTATAAACTCATCTCTAATTCGCTCACTAGAGATAATTGAAAGTCTGCTTGCCATGCTTTTAATCGCATCCAGCACTGATTGATCGATTGTGAAATTTAATTGGCTCATAAATCTTGCAGCTCTCATCATTCGAAGCGGATCATCACTAAAGGAGTCTTCCGGCTTTCCTGGCGTTTTTATTAACTTGTTTTGTAGATCACTCACGCCATTAAATAAATCTATAAAGGTTGGTTCATTAGTTGTAAGCTCTAGCGCCATTGCATTAATCGTGAAATCTCGGCGCAATAGATCATCCTCAATATTGTCACCAAACTCAACATTTGGTTTTCTAGAATCTAATTTGTATTTTTCACTTCGGTAAGTAGTTATTTCAACTGTAATTTCACCTTTTTTACCTGCGACTGTGCCAAAGGCTGCGCCAATATCCCAAACAGAGTCCGCCCACTTTTTTAAAATCTTCTCGCACTCTTTAGGATGCGCATCTGTTGTGAAATCTAAATCATTTCCGAGTCTGCCTAAAATTGCATCGCGCACTGGGCCACCAACTAGCGCCAACTTAAAACCAGCAGCTTTAAAGGCAATTGCTAAATCATTTGCCGCAGGTGCCTGCTTGGTTAATGTGGAGATGGCAAGTTCGGTTGCGACATTATTTGGTGTTTTCACGGTGGTACTAGGTTAGAGCAGAGCGGGTAAGAGATGAGGCAGTATCCTTGATCCTATGACCCCAGCATCTAATGCGGGTGGCAATCAGGATTTAACCGGTGCGCGCAAAGGCGGGCAAAATAGTGGTTCTGGTAAGCCCGCTAAAAAACATAACACCGGCAACCGCAAAAATCCTAAGAGTGGTGGGAAAAGCCCGCGAACAAAGTACGCCAAACGAGTTGATGAGGTAAGTGCAGGTGGATTAGTGGTTGATAAAACCGGAACTAAAGGATTGTTAATCGGCAGATTAGACCCAAAGGATGCCTCCCATGAGCGATTGCTCTGGTCACTACCCAAAGGACATATTGAAGAGGGTGAATCACCTGAGCAAGCTGCAATTCGAGAGGTTGCTGAAGAAACTGGTATTAAAAGCGAAATAACTAGATCACTTGGTGTAATTGATTTTTGGTTTATGGCTAGCGGTAAACGAATTCATAAAACTGTTCACCACTTTTTATTCACTGAAGTCGGCGGCAAGTTAGCACCACAGGTAACTGAGGTAGATGATGTCGCTTGGTTTCCAATTGATGAGATAGTCAGCAAGTTGGCATACCCCGATGAGCGAAAGTTAATAGCAAAATCTGGACAGTTAGTACCGTGAGAAAAGCTTTTACTTTTTTCGCATTACTTACCTTCTCGATAATTTCTTTCTCACCGGCAGCATCTGCTGCCCAAGTAATTGTTATTACTGAGCCTACCCATCGCTTATCTGATGGCACCTTTTTTGATGATTCATTAGCAACAAAGTTAACCCCAACTGGTGAGCTTGGCAGATTGGTTTATACAAAAGTTAGAGCGGTAAGAGCCTGGCAGGTTGATCCAGCCACGATAGAAGAGATCGTGGCAATGAGTAATGGGTACGGTGTTTCAAATGGTGTCGCCCCAACTGGTCAACAAGTGGCAAAGGAATGGCTTTATCAATTTAATAGAGTAAGTAGGTTTGAGGCTATCACCGCACTTAGTTATGGAAATCCATCTAATTACTGGGCTGAAGAAATTATTGCCAAGCAATTTGAATATTTAAATCTCACCGGTCAAGGTAGGTTACAAAGTATTTTAAATAAATCTGTAAACCCGGCAACTTATAAGAATGAGGCAAAGCAAGATTTAAATAAGGCAAGTTTAAATATTTTAAATTATAGTCAGCGCCAAATAAACTTATTAGCAACTGTAGTTGATCAATCTCAATTAGATCCGCAACAGCTAAGGCTTGCTCAACTATTAAATCCAAGCATTAATGAGGGGCAGTTGAAGTTTTTAATTAGGGATTACGATAAATACATAACTCAAATGCGTAATAAGTTAAGAATTAGCGGTACTAAATTTACAGTCACAAGCACTAAAGAGGATTTGCCAATAACTGTTGCAAACAGTTTTGAAGTTCCAGTCAGATTAAAATTAAGCTCTCGGGCTATTAACAGTAAGGTAATTGTTGTTCCGCTTGAGGATATTGAAGTTGATGCTAAATCGAAAAAGCAGGTACTGCTTCCGATTGAGGTGTTAGCTGCTGGGGATTCAAGGATTTTGATGCAACTTACCAATCTTGAGAATAAGCCGGTTGGTTACCCGGTATATATAAATTTAAAACTTTCGGTAATCAGCCCGGTTGCAACCTGGATTACTACCGGGGCTGCAATACTTTTATTTATAGCTGTGTTGGTACAAAGTCTGCGCAGAGTAAGGCGGCGGGGTAATGAGTGATAATCAATTACTTCGCGCCACATCTGTTATGGCGATTGGCACAATTGCTTCCCGTGTAACCGGGTTAATTAGAAATCTTTTACTAGTTGCCTTGCTTGGTACTGCGATATTAGGTGACACCTATAACGTGGCAAATACCATGCCAAATATTTTGTATAACTTGTTAATTGGTGGAGCGTTGACTGCGGTTTTTGTACCGCAAATTGTTAGATCACTTCGAGATTCAGATAATGGCGCAGGTTTTATCTCTCGGCTATTTACTGCAACCTTGGTATTTTTATTAATTCTGACCGCTGTTGGAATTGCACTAGCCCCACAAATAGTTAATCTCTACGCACCAGAGTTTGCCGGTAGAGCAGAGTTTGATATCACAGTCTCGTTTATGCGCTACTGCCTGCCGCAAATCTTCTTCCTAGGTTTATTTGCTCTACTTGGCCAAATTGCCAACGCAAAGGGAAAGTTTGGCCCAATGATGTGGGCACCAGTTATTAATAATTTAATTGTTATCGCCTTATTTAGCTGGTTTCTTATTAATAAAAATGATCTCTCACTTGGCAACATTACGCAAAGTGATATCACCTGGTTAGGAATTGGCACCAGTGCAGGTTACCTAGGCCAGGCTTTAATACTGTTGCCAGTGGTAATAAAAAGTGGGGTTAAGTTATCGCTTAAATTTGATTGGCGAAATACTCAGATTATTAAATCTTTTCGCCTTGCTGGTTGGAGTTTTGTCTACGCAGCTATTTCTCAAATCTCATATTTGGTAACTGTTAGTATTGCAACTAGTGCAGCGGTGAAATCTGCAAACTCTGGTATTACTACCGGTGTTGGTTTTACGCCATATGCAAATGCTTATTTAATATTAATTCTTCCGCACTCAATAATTACCGTCTCAGTTGTTACCGCACTGCTTCCTAGATTGTCCAACTTTGTAATTGATAAGAAACATCACGAGTTAACCTCATCATTAAACAATGCAATTAGATTAATTGGTGTCTTTACCGTGCCAGCTGCGCTGATGTTTTTAACATTCGGAAAGTTAATCGCAAATAACCTCTACTTTGGCATCTCAACCGATGATGCTAATTATCTGGGATTAACCCTGTCTGCATTTGCCCTTGGTTTAATTCCGGTAAGCATTAATCTAGTTTTACTTCGCGGCTTAAATGCCTTTGAAAATCTAAGATCTCAAGTTATTGGTAATTTGATTATGAATCTAATCTCGATAGCTCTCTCCTATGTAATTGCACTCTGGTTTACACCAAAATGGGTCACTGTTGGTCTAGCTGGCATATTTACTATTCATTACTTTATAGGTACAGCAATCTCCTTTTACCTAATTAAGCGACATCAAGTAAGACTTCCAATTACTTCAATAATTCTTTACTACCTTAAATTAATCGCGGTATTTGGCTTGATTATTACCCCATTTTGGCTAATTCGTAATCAGATACCGGGCGGGAATTTAATATCGCTAATTCTGGTTATAACAGTGCCGGGAGTTATATATCTGCTTATTGCAAGGCTTTTAAAAATAACCGAGGTCACAGATTTACTAAAAGTATTTACAGGTAGAAAGGATTAGGGTGGGGTGGTGAGTGAGATTAATGATGTCGTAATTGTTGGCTCTGGCCCTGCCGGTTATACCGCGGCTATTTACGCCGCTCGCGCGCAATTGAAACCAATTATTTATGAAGGCTCTGTTACCGCAGGTGGTGCGTTAATGAATACAACAGAGGTTGAAAACTTTCCAGGCTTTGCGACTGGTGTAATGGGGCCTGAGTTAATGGAATCAATGCGCAAGCAGGTTGAGCGCTTTGATGCAAAAATTATTACCGATGATATTGTCTCGATGAATTTAACTGGTGATGTTAAAGAGTTAACCGATGGCTCAGGTAATACTGTTAAAGCTAAATCGGTAATTTTAGCGATGGGATCAGCTTATAAAGAGATTGGCCTGCCAAATGAGAAACGTTTATCTGGTCGCGGTGTCTCTTGGTGTGCTACCTGTGATGGTTTCTTCTTTCGCGAACAATTAATCGCAGTAGTTGGTGGTGGAGATTCAGCAATGGAGGAGGCAAACTTTTTAACTAAGTTTGCAAGTAAAGTAGTTTTAATTCATCGCAGAGATTCATTTAGAGCATCCAAGATCATGATTGATCGCGCCGCAGCTAATCCTAAGATCGAGTTTTTATTTAACCATGAGGTTATTGATGTTTTAGGTGAAGATAAGGTTGTTGGTCTCAAATTGAAAAATACTGTAACTGGGCAAGAGAGTATTAAAGATTTCACTGGTTTATTTGTGGCAATCGGGCACCTACCAAGAAGTGAGTTAGTAGTAGGCCAGGTGGATTTAAACTCTGATGGGTATGTGCAGGTTGATGGCAGAAGTACAAAAACTAAACTCCCTGGCGTATTTGCCTGTGGTGATCTAGTTGATTACACCTATCGCCAAGCAATTACCGCAGCCGGCTCAGGTTGCCAGGCAGCCTTAGATGCTGAGCGTTATTTAGCTGGTCATTAATTTAATAATTTAAAAGTAAGATAAGCAGATAGATAGAAAAGGGGAGAAAATGGCAACAACAAAGGTAACTACCGCAGATTTTGAAGCAGTGGTTTTAAAGAGCACAACCCCAGTTTTAGTTGATTTTTGGGCTGAGTGGTGTGGTCCATGCCGCGCAGTTGGGCCAATCTTGGAGGAGATCTCCAATGAGCATGGTGACAAACTTAAGATTGTTAAGTTAAACACCGATGAAGAGGGATCGATTGCAATGAAGTATGGCATCTCCTCAATTCCAACTATGAATGTCTTTGTTAATGGCCAGGTTGTTAAGACAATTGTGGGCGCTAAGCCAAAGCCTGCGCTATTAAAAGATCTTGAAAGCTATATTAATTAAACAATTAATATAATAATTTTATGAGCGATCAATTAAAGGCTGGTGATCGCTCAGATGCTATTGCAGTAATTGCTAACACATTAGCCCGTCTTGGTTACCACTCAAATCCTTCTGATCTTTATGATGATAATTTAACTAATGCAATAAAAGCCTTTCAACAAGAACGCGGATTGACCGCTACTGGATTAATAAATGAGATTACCCAGCGAACACTTGAAGAGGCTAGGTGGCGCCTAGGTGATCGGGTGTTGTCATTGCAATTAAAATCTTTAATGCGTGGCGATGATGTTACCTCGTTGCAGGAGCGATTAATTCAAATGGGATTTAATTGCGGAAAGGTCGATGGTGTTTATGGCCCAGCAACAGAGGCTGCTGTTAAAGAGTTTCAAAAATCAGTTGGTGTGGCAGCTGATGGTAAGTGTGGCCCGGCAACATTAATTTCATTAATGCGATTAGTTAAAACAGTTTCAGGTGGTGCACCTGCAGCTCTTCGTGAGCGCGCCCGCCATGCAGTTGCATCTCCAGCTCTTGCCAGCAAAGTAATTGTGATTGATCCAAGTTGGGGCGGTGAGTTCACTGGTGAAAAACAAAATGGTGTCTCAGAGGCAGATGTTGTTTTTGATCTGGCCCAACGCCTTGAGGGAAGATTATTGGCGTTAGGCGTAAATGTAGTTTTAACTAGAAGTAGCAGTAATTCACCACTTGAAAAAGAGCGGATTGCTACTGCCAACTCGGTAAATGCAGATTTAGTTATCGCACTTAAGGTTGATAGTTACAAAAATGAGAAAGCAAATGGGGTTGCAACCTACTACTACGGCCGAGATGATCAAGGGGTGCGCTCAGTTGTTGGTGAGCGGTTTGCAAATTTGTTGCAGCGTGAGATCTGTGCCCGAACCGATCTATTAAATTGTCGAACCCATGCAAAAAGTTGGGATCTACTTCGCCTTACAACTGCGCCAACGGTGCGAATAGATTTAGGTTACTTATCAAATCCGCAGGATGCTAAACGACTTGGTACCGCTGAGTTTCGTGATCAATTAGCTGAATCTGTGATTGTGGCGATTCAACGGCTTTACTTATCAGCCGAAGATGATGCTAAGACCGGCACTTTGCGCATATCAGACCTACGTAGAGCGGGGCTTCGTAACTAGTTTTATCTGTCCATCTTTGTATGGCAAACTTGGTTAATGAAATCTGGCAGAGATTTAAGAGTTGTGCCACCAGTTGATACCGCCCGTGTGCACATAGGTGAACCAGAAAATTTGCCAGAACGGTTTGCAAATCGCGCACTTGGCATGAAAGCTAGTGAAATCAGATCATTATTTGCTGTTGCTAGCCGGCCAGAGATTGTCTCCTTGGCTGGTGGTATGCCAAATCTTTCAGCACTGCCAATGGAGATGATGGCATCGGTTACCCAAAAATTAATTTTAGAAAATGGCGCAGAGGCTCTTCAGTACGGCAGTGGCCAAGGACATCCAAAACTTCGCGAGCAGATCTGTGATGTGATGGCACTCGAAGGTATTAAGGCGCACCCAGATGATGTAATAATTACGACTGGCTCCCAACAAGCACTTGATTTAATCTCAAGAATTTTTATTGATCCAGGCGATGTGGTTTTAGTTGAGGCCCCTTCATATGTTGGCGCCCTTGGCACCTTTAAGCAGTATGAAGCCCAAGTTGTTCATGTTGGTATGGATCAAGATGGCTTAATCCCGCAGGCACTTCGTGATGCTATTAAAACTACAAGAGCTGCTGGTCGAAAAATAAAGTTTTTGTATTTGATTCCTAATTATCAAAACCCTGCTGGTGTCTTACTTCCAGCAGATCGACGTAGTGAGATTTTAGAAATTTGTCGCGATGAGGAGATTTTTATTGTTGAGGATAATCCCTATGGTTTATTAGGTTTTGATAAACCATCACCAAATGCGATGCGAGCTAGTGATTCTGAAAATGTTATTTATCTTGGCACATTCTCAAAAACAATCGCTCCCGGTCTTCGAGTTGGCTGGGCGCTGGTGCCACAATCTCTTAAGGACAAGATGGTTATCGCATCTGAGTCATCAATTCTTTGTCCATCAAACTTTACCCAATTGGTAATCTCAAGCTACCTTGCCAACCAACCTTGGCGAGATCAGATTGCTAGCTTTGCTAAGTTATATAAAGATCGACGCGATGCCGCACTTTCTGCGTTAGATAAGTACTTTCCGAAAAACGCTACCTGGACAAAGCCAGCTGGTGGTTTTTATATCTGGATAACTCTGCCACCTGAGATTGATACCAACGCATTAGTGCCAAAGGCGATTGCCGCCAAGGTTGCATATGTGCCAGGAACAGCATTTTATGCCGATGGTTTTGGCTCTTGGTCACTTCGGATTTCTTATTGCCATCCAACACCTGAGCGAATTACTGAAGGTATTAAATCCTTAGCGGCTGTGATTAAGACTGAGATGGAAAGCCGGCAGATTAATTAATCTTTAATTACTTTGCTAATCCGCTCTAAATCCTCAACTGTGGCAAACTCGATCACAATCTTGCCCTTTTTCTTACCTAACTCAACACTGACCCGAGTATCTAAGTGATCTGATAGATCCTCTGAGATTTGTTTTAGTTTAGGAGCAATTATCTTTCCACTTCTAATCGAGCCGCCTTTAACCTTTGCACCACCTGTTGCCACAATCTCCTCAACTGCTCTAACTGTTAACCCTTCAGCAACTATTCGGTTTGCTAGATTTTCGATCTCTTTTTCATCTGTTAAAGATAAAAGCGCTCTGGCATGTCCGGCTGAGATCACGCCAGCTGCAACTCTTCGCTGCACCGATGTGGGCAAATTAAGTAGGCGCATAGTGTTAGTAATTACTGGTCGAGATTTACTTAATTTCACTGCCAACTCATCATGGGTATAACCAAAATCAGTCAGTAATTGTTGGTAGGCCGCGCCCTCCTCCAATGGGTTTAATTGGCTGCGATGAATATTTTCGACGAGAGCCTCGCGAAGCAATTGATCATCGCTAGTTTGGCGAATAATTACTGGAATACTTTTTAAACCAGCAAGTTTTGCTGCGCGATAGCGCCGCTCACCCATGATTAATTGATACTTACCATTACCAATTGATCTAACAACTGGTGGTTGAAGTAAGCCAACCTCTTTAATTGATAATGCAAGTTCAGTTAATTGATCCTCATCAAATACTGTTCTTGGCTGTTTTGGATTAGCGCTAATATTATTTAAATCGATCTCATCTCGATCAGCTGCTAATACACCGGCACTTGTTTTTATCTCAGCTGGAATTATTGATGTAGGAATTAACGCATCTAATCCTCTACCTAATCCACCTTTGCGAGCGCTCATTTAATTACGCACTCTCATTTTTATAATTAATAGCAGCCCCGCCTCTATTTGCAATCTCTCTAGCAACTGACATGTATGCAATAGCGCCGGGAGATGAGGCGTCATAGGTCATAACAGTTTGTCCATATGAAGGCGCCTCAGAAACTCTAACTGCTCTAGGTATTGGGATGTTTATTAACTCATTTGGAAAATGTTTTTTAACATTATCTGCAACATCATTTGCAAGTCTGGTTCTGCCATCAAACATAGTTAAAACAATTGTGGTTAAAGATATTTTTGGATTTAATCTCTTCTGCACCTCACCTAAAGTTTCTAGTAATAATGACAGGCCCTCTAATGAGTAGTACTCGCATTGAATTGGCACTAATACTTCATCAGCTGCAGCAAGTGCGTTAATAGTTAATAAGCCAAGGCTTGGCGGGCAATCAATAAATACATAATCAAATCTTTGACCAGCATTTTGTTTTGCCAATAAAAATGTTTGTAGTGCTGCTTGTAATCTAAACTCTCGAGCAACCGCTGGAACTAATTGAATCTCAGCTCCTGCTAAATCAGAGTTAGCAGCGACAGCCTCAAGGTGAGGAAAGTTTGCAACCTTAATTGCGGCATTGGCTATTGGTAGATCATTAATTAAGACATCATAAATTCCAGCTGTATTTGCGCGATCAATTCCAAAAGCGGTTGAGGCATTTCCTTGTGGATCTAAATCAATTATTAAAACCTTCAGGCCACCCATAGAAAGGGCGGCGGCTAAGTTAACTGCGGTTGTAGTTTTACCAACCCCGCCTTTTTGATTGGCGACGGTGAAGATGCGAGTTTTAAGTGGAGCAACCATTGGCTCCTTAAGGCGCCTGACCCCAATTACCGGCTTTGGCCCGATCACCCCTTGATTGTTTGTTTCATGTGAAACATCATCTGCCCTCATGGGCGGAAGTTAAGCACCTTTCCTCACCTCAACCACCCTAGCCACAGGCAGATTAGGTAGTGATATCTCATGTAATTTGGCAATCCCGCCCTTTTTAAGCTTGGTAGATGCGATCTCTTCGGCGGCGCTCTCACCCTTTATAGCAAGAAGTGCCCCACCCTTTGGGATCATGTGCCAGCTAATTTGAATCAGTTTTTCAAGAGGGGCTACCGCCCTAGCGGTTACCACCTCAAACTGCTTTTTGACTATCTCGGCCCTGCCCCTAATTACCTCGACTGGAAGGTTGAGCTCACTAACTACCTCTTTTAAAAAATCCACTCGCCGTTGCAACGGCTCAACCAAGGTGATCTTAAGATCTGGCCGGGCCAGGGCAATTACTACTCCAGGCAGCCCAGCACCTGAGCCAATATCAACTAGGCGAACTCCTTGTGGAATTAGGGTGGTAACTGGAATGCAGTTTGCGATATGACGATCCCAGATCCGATCCCCCTCTTTGGGGCCGATTAAGCCCCGCTCAATTCCCCGAGTTTGCAGGATTTGGGCATAGGCCTGGATCTGCTCCTCTTTGCCCTTGAAGTAGGCAAGGAGATCACCGCTTGGTTTCACGTGAAACCTTAGGCTGGAAGGACTACCACACAACGATCTGGATCTTCACCCTCAGATTCGCTGGTCAAACCAATCTCTTGAATGGTGTCATGGACAACTTTCCGCTCAAAGGCGTTCATAGGTCGAAGCTTGATCGCCTCGCCAGTGGACTTAACCTCTTCGGCGGTCTCTTTAGCCAATTGGGCAAGCTCTGCCTTCTTATCACTTCTAAAGTTGTCTATATCTAGCATCAATCTGCTGCGCTCACCTAGTGAGGTTTGAACAGCAAGTCTGGTTAGCTCTTGGAGAGAGTCTAAAACCTCACCACGGCCGCCAACCAAATGGCTTAGCTTTCCACCAGCTATTGCCAGGGATGCCCGGTCATTTTCAACATCGATATCAATATCACCATCAAGGTCTGCGATATCTAGTAGACCCTCCAGGTAATCAGCAGCAACATCGCCCTCCTCCTCTAATTGAGCGATCAAACTCTTCTTCTCTGGGGCCTTCTCTTCTACTACTTCACTCTTTGCTTTAGCCATTTTTCCTCCAAGATGGTATTTATACTACTTTGATAGTTTTTGTACTGCTTTGTTAGTATTTTTTTAACGCCGTCTTTTCTTCCGTTTTGGCTGCTTGCGCTGCCCACCCTGCCCTGATTGATCTTCAACAATTGTTGACCCGCCCTCGTTATTACTTTTTTCATCAAGTAATCCTTTGGCAGCTTTTTTCTTTTGTAACTCTTCATATGCAGGAGATCCTGGTGTTGGATTTCTTTTAATTACATAAAACTGTTGGCCCCAGGTCCATAGGTTTGTAGTTGACCAGTAAATTAAAACTCCAATTGGAAAGTTAACACCGGTTACTGCAAAAATAATTGGGAACAAATACAACATAATTTTTTGCTGTTGCAACATCATATTATTTGATGCATCCATCTTTGGCATTCCCTTAACCATCAACTGTCTTTGGGTGGTAAAGGTGGTGGCGGACATAAATACAATTAATAAAATTGCTACTAGTTTGGTGCCACCATCGGTTGAGCCTAGAAATGTGCCAGAAAGTGGGGCGCCAAAAAAGCTGGCCTCTTGGGCAGATAGCAAATACTCACCCTTTAATAAACCATGAGCTTTATTTTGGCTGATGCCATTTAACACAGTAAAAAGGGCGAAGAAGATTGGGGCTTGAGCCAAGATTGGAAAACAGGAGGCGAATGGATTTGTTTTGTGCTCTTTATAGAGCTTCATCATCTCCTCTGATTGCTTCTGCCGATCATCTTTGTGTTTTTTCTGAATCGCCTTCATGTGAGGCTGTAATGCAGTTAGAGCCCGCTGGGATTTAATCTGTTTAACAAAAAGAGGAATCAAAATAATTCTTATCAAAATAACTAGTGCAATAATTCCTACCGACCACTGCAAGTTCTCATTATTGGTAAAACTAAGTAGGTCGTGAAAGGTAATCATTACCCAAGAAACAGCGGTATATAAGGGGTTTAGGATGGCGCTCATTAGATTAATTGCCTCTCTTTAACTTTTACTGCTGCGTTTTTTGATGGGTAATCCACCCCACCGTGGGAAAACGGGTTACAACGAATAAGGCGCCAGATCGCCATAAATAATCCTTTAATTCCAAACTCAGCTATCGCAAGCTCTGCATAGGCGGAGCAGGATGGGTAGTACTTACAACGAGGTGTGAAAAGTGGTGAGATTAATTTTTGATATCCGGTGATAATAAAAACTAATACCTTTTTCATACATCGGCCTTCTTGCTTAAGGCTGCAAGTTTTGTAACTGTTTTTTCAATAGCAATTGCTACCTCTTTTGTGTAATCATTTTTTTGTTTTAAAACTCTAACTACCAGCATGGCCTGATTGGGTAGTGATGGAATATGGCTTGCAAAGTTGTGGCGTAATTTTCTACTTACTAAATGTCTAGTGACAGAGCCGCCTACTGATCTATTCACAATGAAGCCGATCTGTGGTTGGTTATTGCCGGCAAGGGCGGCGTAAACAACAATGTTTTCACTGGAGATTCTCACACCTGTTTTTGTGATTAGGTTGAAATCTGATCCGGCCCGTAGCCGGTTGGATTTAGGTAACACGTTTGGTGTTTTTAATTAAGCAGAGATTTTGGCGCGGCCCTTAGCGCGACGAGCTGCTAAAACACCCCGTCCGCCACGAGTGGCCATACGAGCACGGAAACCATGTTTTTTAGCCCGCTTGCGAACATTGGGCTGGAAGGTGCGCTTCATAAATATCTCCTAAATTTGGAATTTCTCCTGATAATCAGGTCACAGCGGTATGGGTGGTAAGGGTAGGGGTTGGGGACAAGGTGGGTCAAACCGCCCTATTCTTACCCCAGGTGGGGGTTGGGCCGATTCATAATGTGGATAACCACTTGCAATCCTGAGAGATAGCACCTATGTTCGCCCTCTATCCACAGATTTTCCCCTCTATGGCTAGAAATTGAAGTTTAAAGGACAGGTTTAGACCACAGCCTGTGGATAACTTTGTGGGTAACTTTTTAAAGGTTTTGACTGGGACGGGGCGGATAAATGGCGACATTGGCGCAGGTAGATCTACAAAAATTATGGGAGCAGGTACTCACCTCGGTTTCAACCCCGCAGTACGCAGCATTTTTATCCCGCACTAAACCACTTGGTTTACTAGCTGGTGAATCTGATGAGGGCTCTAACCTGCTTTTATCCGCTCCAGATCTTTTTACAAAGGATGTTTTAGAGACCAGGTTGCGCTCAATTCTCACCGATGAGTTAGGTAATTTACTGGGTGAGAAAATAAATATTGCGGTGACGGTAATTGCAGATAGTAAAAATGATTCAAGTGGTGAAGATTTGGCAGAAACTCAAACTGAAGCACCTATTGAGGTTAAAGGTGGCACAGGTAGAAACTCAACTTCGTTAAGTAATAATGAGAGCACACAATTAAACCCTAGATATATTTTTGAAACATTTGTAATTGGAGCATCAAATCGATTTGCCCATGCAGCAGCTGTTGCAGTTGCTGAGGCGCCAGCAAAGGCTTATAACCCGCTATTTATTTACGGTGATTCCGGTCTTGGTAAAACCCACCTTTTACACGCTATTGGTGCTTATGCTAAAGAGTTATATGGCTCAGTTCGGGTTCGCTACGTCTCCTCAGAGGAGTTCACTAATGATTTTATCAACTCAATTAGAGACGATAAGGCTTCGGTCTTTCAAAAGCGCTATCGCGACCTAGATATTTTATTAGTTGATGATATTCAATTCTTAGAAAACAAAGAGCGCACCCAAGAGGAGTTCTTCCACACCTTTAACACCTTATATAACGCAAACAAACAAATAGTAATCTCAAGTGATCGTCCACCAAAACAATTAACAACTTTGGAGGATCGTCTGCGCTCCCGGTTTGAGTGGGGCTTAATTACCGATATTCAACCACCAGAGCTTGAAACTAGAATTGCGATTCTTCGCAAAAAAGCTGCGCAAGATAAATTAAACGCCCCTGATGATGTTTTGGAATATATCGCTAGTAAAATCTCAACAAATATTCGCGAGTTAGAGGGTGCGTTAATTCGCGTGACTGCATTTGCATCTTTAAATAGACAAGGTGTTGATCTATCCCTTGCTGAGATTGTCTTAAAAGATTTAATTCCAGAGGAGGGTGGCTCTGAGATCACCGGTCCAACCATCATGGCTCAGACCGCCTCATACTTTTCACTGACTGTTGATGATCTTTGTGGCACATCTAGATCTCGGGTTTTAGTAAACGCTCGCCAGATCGCGATGTATTTGTGCCGAGAGATGACTGAGCTTTCTCTTCCCAAGATTGGCCAAGCTTTTGGGGGAAGAGATCACACCACTGTGATGCATGCTGATCGCAAAATTAGGCAGTTAATGGCAGAGCGGCGCTCGATCTACAACCAGGTAACTGAGTTGACCAACCGGATTAAGCAGCAACCAAAGGGTTAGGTTTTAAAACAATTAAATATTGAAAAGTTCTCCCCAAGTGACTACCCCCAGACTGGGGATAAGGTGTGGATAAGTGTGGATAGGGTTGTTTATAACCTGGTTAAAACCGGTTTTAAACATCTTCCCCACACCAAACCCACAGATACTGGGGGAGGTTTTATTGAGGCTGACCTGCAGTTATGCCACTTCTCCACATTATCTGTCTTGGTTACTACTAACCACTATATATAGAGATAAAGGGTGGGGATTAGCGAACTGTTGGTTGAAACTGTAAGTAGTTAAGATTTTCAGATTAAACAAGAAAAGGTGAGCAGATGAAGTTTGTAGTTGAAAGAGACTCCTTAGTTGACGCAGTCAACTGGGTTTCAAAGTCCATCTCAAACCGGCCAATCACCGCAGCTCTACTTGGAATTGTAATTGATGCAACAGATGAGATTGTTTTATCCGGATCAGATTTAGAGACCGCCGCTAAAGCAAAGTTTAAGGCTGAGATCTCACAAAAAGGAAAAGTTTTAGTTCCAGGCAAATTACTAGCAGATATTTCACGATCCCTTCCTGCAAAACCAATCACCTTTACATTAGAGGGAAGTAGGGTTTTAGTTAGTGCAGGAAGTGCAAAATTTACTCTACCAACCCTGCCATTAGTTGAGTATCCAACCCTGCCAGAGCTACCAAGTGCTTCAGGAAGTTTAAACTCAGATTTATTTGCAACTGCGGTAAACCAAGTAGCAATTGCAGCTGGTAAAGATGATTCACTACCAACATTAACCGGTGTCTTTGTTGAGATAAATAAAAACCAAATAACACTTGCAGCAACTGATCGCTACCGGCTAGCGGTTCGTGAGTTAACTTGGAGTGCGCAGGATGCAAACATTGAAACAACATCTCTACTGCGCGCTCGCACATTAGCCGACGCTGCTAAATCTTTAATTGGTTCATCACAGGTAACTATTGCACTTGCTCCTACTACAACAAATGAAAAATTAGTTGGGTTTATTTCAGAGGGTAAAACCATGACATCTAGAGTTTTAGATGGATCATTCCCGCCATATCGCCACCTACTACCAAATGAGTCCACAGCCAATGCGATTATTGAAGTAGCACCACTATTAGATTCAGTTCGAAGGGTTGCTTTAGTTACCGACAAAACAGTGCCACTACGCCTTAATTTCTCAAACAACACGCTACAACTTGAGGCTGGCACAGGCGATGAAGCACAAGCTACTGAAAAACTAGATATTAATTACAAAGGTGAGGATATAAACATTGCTTTTAATCCAACCTTTTTAACCGATGGTTTAACTGCAATTGGCACCGCTTTTGTTAACATCTCATTTACCGGCACAAACAAACCAGCGGTATTAACTGGGCAAGCCGAAGCAGGTAGTGCGCCAATTACAAATTACAAGTATCTATTAATGCCAATGCGTTACTCCTCATAAACTGCAAACTTTAAATTAGTGTTAATCACCAACCTAAACCTAACTAATTACCGCTCCTACTCAACCTTAGATCTATCTTTAAACGAAGGCATCTCTATATTTGTTGGCAAGAACGGCGAGGGTAAAACAAATATTGCTGAAAGTATACTCTATTTAACATTTTTAAACTCACACCGAGCAACTGGAAACACTCCACTTGTAAAACTAGGAAATCAATCAGCTTATATTCGTGCCAAAGTTAAATACCCAGAGCGTGAGATTTTAGTTGAGCTAGAAATAAACAGCGAGAAAGCAAATAGGGCCAAGGTCAATCAAAATCCAGTTCGAAGCCAAAAAGAGATATTTGGCATTGTGCAAACAATTTATTTCTCACCAGAAGACCTAGATCTTGTCAGAGGTGACCCAAGTGAGCGGCGTAGATTTATTGATCAATTATTAACACTGCGCTCACCACGAATTGCAGGTGTCATTACTGATTATGACCGAGCGGTCAAACAACGAAACTCATTGTTAAAAACTAGAGCATCAAACGACGCACTAATCCCTTGGGATAAACAAGTGGCGGAGTTAGGCGGGGAGTTAATATCACTGCGAATGAAGGCGCTGGGTGAGTTAAAACCAATATTTAATAATATTTATAAGGATATTTCAGATACTAAACCTGCTGAAATATTATATAAATCAAGCATTGAAAACCCATTACT
>JBEGQD010000052.1:0-7951 GCA_041181125.1 Actinomycetota bacterium
CCTTTAATCCATCAATGTTCTTCAATCGAGCAAAAAGTGCCCCAGATACTAAGGTTGAAAAATCTAGATTAGACGATGAATTAGTTAAAAAAGTAAAAGTATTTTGGATTTCAGCATGTGCACTGGCACAAGGTGAAACTGCAGCCTCGATAAAATCATGGTTAGCAATTAGAAATAACGCTGCTCATACAATTTTAGATTTAGATTATCGACCAAGTTTTTGGGAGAATGAAGCAGTTGCTAAGAAGGTGACCCTTGAAGCGATCTCAAGGAGCACAGCTTTAGTAGGTAATCGCCGTGAGTTTGAGGTGGTATCTGGGTTAACAGATCCAAAGCAAATTAGTCAGCGCTTTTTAGGAGATCAGATTTCAACTGTGATTGTTAAATTAGGTGAACAGGGCGTTTATTTATCGTCTAAGGACGAAGAATACCTATTGCCACCACTTAAGGTTGATGTTAGATGTGGACTTGGCGCTGGTGATGGTTTTGGTGGAATGCTGATTCATGGCTTATTGAATTCTTGGTCACTTGAGAAAATTGGAAATTATGCCAATGTCGCTGGTGCCATAGTTGCATCCAGACTTATGTGTTCAGATGCAATGCCAACTATGAGTGAGGTTGAGGCAATGGTGAAAGAAAAAGCATGAGTTGGTTACGCAGAGGAGAAACGGCTATTACTCCTCAATCAGCAGGCTGGAATTACTGCGGTATGGAGATATTTGATTTTGCCAAAAATAAAAGCTACATAATCAAAATGGATCAGAAAGAGGGAGTATTGCTCTCACTCTCTGCTGAAAATATTGAGGTAATAATAAATAATGAAAAATTTAAACTACAAGGACGTACTGGAGTTTTTGCTGGGATATCAGATTGGATATACATTCCAGTTGACTCTGATTTAACAATCTCAGCTGCTTCAGGTTTGGTTGCACTCACTACCGCTAAAAGCTCAAAGCTTTATCCAATTGCTTATAAAGATAAGAGCCAAGTATCAATTGAGATAAGGGGAAGTGGGCTCGCCACAAGACAGGTTAACAATATTGCCACTGCAGATAGCTTTACACAGGCCGATCGTATTTTAGTTTGTGAAGTGTTAACGCCAGGTGGAAATTGGTCATCTTGGCCACCACATCGCCACGATGGAATCGCAGGTTGTGAGTTTATAAATGAAGAGATTTATTACTTTCAAATTGGCACAAACCAATCAGATCATGGGGCAGATACCGGACATGGTTTCTTTAAGGTCTACTCCTATGATGGTTTAATCGATGAGACTATGACAATTAAAGATAAAGATTTAGTAATTGTTCCCCATGGTTATCACGGCCCATCAATTGCAGCTCCTGAGTATCCAATGTATTTCTTAAATGTCTTGGCCGGACCATCAGATAAAAGAAGTATGGGCTTTTGTGATGACCCAAATCATCACTGGATAAGAGATAGTTGGAAGGATCAAAAGCAAGACTCTCGTTGCCCCATGACGACAATTAATGGCAGAAATACTCGGTAAATCAATTATTTATTAATACTAGCAACCTGCTCTCATCTTAATCTGATTAACTAACCCTATGAAATTAGAGTTTTTCTCTCACAGCCAAATTTTGGCACCATTTTTCTTTCTAATTGGCTTGCAACTTCGAAATGAAACTTCTCATATTAAACAAATACTTCTTCCTAGTTTTGCCGCAGTTGGAGGCATGATTTTTCCAGCCTTAATATTTATATCGCTTAATTCAGATCCGAAAATTCAAACCGGCTGGCCACTAGTAATGCCTACCGATATTGCCCTAGTCATGTTGGTGTTACTTGCTTTAGGTAAGAGAGTAAGAGTTGAACTTAAAACATTTCTTTTAGCACTTGCTGTTGCCGATGATCTCTTATCTATATTGGTCCTTGCTGGAAAATACTCGGGCGCGTTAAAGATAAGTGAGGTTGTAGCAAGTATCGGAGCGGTGCTACTTGGTGCTGTAGTGGGTAAAGTGTGGTTTGAGCGAGTATTTGTTAATTTTGTAAATTTAGTGATACTTCCACTTTATGTTTTTGCAAATATCTATCCAGCGATAAGTAAGGGCTTTGAATTTAACTCAAATTTAGGTAATTCAATTATTATTTCTAGGCTAGTTGGAAAGGTAATTGGTATAACTTTTTTTGCCTTGATTGGTAGTAAAATTTTAAAGCAGCAATTAACTATCACAAAAAGTGAGTTAGTGGCTGGTTCTACCTTTGCCGGTATGGGGCTTGCAGTATCCATCATGATTGCAAATCTAAGCTACGACTCATCACTACTACTTAATCAAAGTAAGGAAGGTTTATTGCTTGCTGCGGTAATCTCTGGGGTGGTAGGTAGTGCCATTTTAATGATTTCAAAACGTAGAAATTTAAATTAGGAGATTTATATGTGTGAAAAAGTAATTTGTAGAAAGTGCAGTAAACCAACCTGGGCAGGGTGTGGACAGCATATTGAGCAAGCACTTGCTGGAGTTGCAAAAGCAGATCGTTGCCAAGGACATGCTGCGGATCCAAAACAACCTGGATTATTAAGCCGATTATTTAATCGCTAAGTATTTAGAGCAAATGCGTATAGAAGTAGTCAGGGCTGAGTTATTTGAAGTTGAACGGCTTCGCACGCTTCGCTTAACTGCACTTGAGAATGCTCCTTATGCATTTGGTGCAAAACATGAGGATGAACTTTTAAAACCTGTATCTAGTTGGCAGGATCGATTAAAGAATACCTATTGGTGCTTTGTAACTGCTGATGGTAAAGATATTGGTTTGTTAGCAGTTGATAAAGCGGAAAAAGATAGAAAAAGTGATTGCTGGATCTCAAGTTGGTGGATAAGTGAAGAGTATCGAGGCAAAGGAATTCCTAAATTAATGCTTGATTGGGTAGATGCCCTTTGTGGCGAAAATAACTGGAGAAAAATGGGCCTGGGGGTTTGGCCAGAAAATACTCGAGCTATCTCTGCCTACATCAAATTAGGATTTGTTGCAGGGAGTGAGCCAATGCCAAGTAGATCAGTACCAGGGCTGATGTATCTACCAATGTTTAAAGATGTAGGTAGCAAGATATGAGTAAGCGTGAGATTGATTCCTATATTGCTAAGCAGAGTGAGCCAAATAAAAGTAATTTAAAGGCTATGCGCGCAATTATTTTAGAGATCGAACCAACATTAAAACAGGGCATTTCTTATGGCATACCAGCATTTAAATTAGATGGCGATGTAGTTTGTGGAATTGCCGCCCGTAAAGGTGGCTGCTCCTTCTACCCATTTAGTGGCTCAGTACTTGCTGCACTTAAAAATGATTTAATTAAATACAAGCAAACAAAGAGTGCACTTCACTTTGACGCGCCAATTCCTAAGACACTTGTGCGTAAATTGATGACGCAGCGCATGGTGCAGATTATGGTTAAAAAGAAACGCAAGTAAAGTTGTAGTATTAGCTTATGAAAAGCTCTAATAAGCCAATGCAGATGAGTGATATCTCGCAAGCTGAATTAGATCGTTATGAGAGCTTAGATCGTGAGTGGCGTGAATATGGAATCGCTGCTCCTGCCAGACGAGCACTCGTAGATGCAAAATTATATAAAGTTTCAGACCTTAGAAAGATTTCTCAATCTGACTTAGAAGAGCTGCATGGAATGGGTAAAAGCGCTATTGCTCGTCTTAAGGTATTAATGAATGCTAAAAAAATTAAGTTTCGCCCATGAAGCGTTTTTTTAATTGGTTTATAAGTTTATTTTCTAATCGTAGAACCTGGGTTCGCCAAATAACAGTTGCTGCTATTGCCTCTGCAACAGCTTGGGTAATAGGAGATCAATTAGTTTTTAGCGGGGGATTAGTTGCAGCAATAGTCTGTGCATTAAGCATTCGTATCTCTCTATATAAGTCGGTAAGGGAGGGATTGGGACAGATAGTTGGTACAGCAATTGGCGCTGGGGTTGCACTACTTACAGTTCACTATTTTAACTTTGGTGTGATCGCTATCGGCCTAACTGTTTTCCTCTGCTCTGTTGTAGCCAGAGGACTTAGATTAGGAGAGGTTGCAACAGTAAACGTGCCAGTTACCGCGCTTATTGTTATTGGTCCTGGAATTTCTGGTTCCACTGCGCAACACCGTTTGGCATCCACATTAATCGGAGCTGCAGTGGCAATAGTTTTTTCTTATTTTTCTCATGCAAGTACTCCAGCAGGGAGAACAGTTTCGCAGATAGCCAGAATTGGTAAGAGGAGTGCCGAGTTAATAAGTGAGATGGCAGAGGGGGTTGCAGCCGGTATAACTCAAAAGCAAGCTGGTAATTGGTTAGCAAAAGCTAGATTGTTAGTTGAGGAGATTCCATCTTTGCGATCGCAAGCACTTGAAGCAAAGCAGTATGCAAGGTGGTCTCCACTTGCCGGAGTTGATGAGGCCGAAGCACTTTATGTACAGGGAGTTGCAGTTGAGCACATGGTGGTGCAGGTAAGAACAATTGCAAGAACTTTATTTGATTCAACCCTAGATCCTAAACGTAAAGATAGTGTTGATCGCGAGATTGCTTACGCACTCTCCGCTACCAGCTACGCAATTACTGCCAAGATTGAATTAATTGAATCTGATTACCGCGGCAGTGAAATCGATAATATTGCAAGGGATTTAAGACTTGCAGCGGATAACTTAACTGAAGAGTTACTGGCACGTGCTGAACAACTACCCAGAAGTCAGTTTGTTAGGTGTATTTCTTTAGTATCTCAAATGAAAATCATTGCTAATTCTCTAGATGAGAGTTCCCCGGCACTGCACAATGTTCAGACCCCAGGTGAGCCAACTAGCGCAAAGGTAATTTCACTTTCACCGGTTGTTGAAACCACCAAGCTAAGTAAGCGAGTATGGCTTGGGCTACGTAAGTTTCTAAGACGGTAGTAGGATAAAGCTGTGAGCAACTCTGAGATAATCCAACTAGCTAGTGAATATGATGCAGCAACCAATTACTTTTTGGATGCGGTAAAAAAGTTAAATTCAGCTGATCTTGATAAGCCTAAGAGTGATGGCTGGAATGCCAGACAGGTAATACATCATTTAGCAGATAGTGAGTCTCAGTCTTGTGCCAGGTTGCGTAGATTGATCGCCGAGCCAGGATCGATGATTCAAGGTTATGATGAAAATAAGTGGGCTGAGAGCACAACTTTAGGCTACAAAGAGCTACCAATTGAGAGTTCGCTTGCCCTATTTAAGGCATCAAGAGCATCTTCACTTGAAATTATTAAAAGATTAAGTACCGAGCAGCTAGCAAATGCTGGTGTTCACTCTGAATCTGGTCCTTATGATGTTAGAAAATGGCTCAAGACTTATACAAACCACCCAAAGGATCACGCCGCTCAGTTATTAGCCGATTAACTCCGCGTTAGAGTACTTGCGCTGTGGATGGGTACAGATCTCATTACTCATATTTTCAGCACACTTAGCACATAGTAAATTCAATGAGTTACATGGCGCTTTTGGACAGTCATAAAAACGATTAGCAGGTGCCGAACATTTTTCACATTTAGCTATTGATTTAGTTTTATCACTAAACTCAATCGACATTCGATTATCAAAGGTGTAGAGAGCACCTTCCCATAACCCATCATCACCAAACTCTTTACCGTAGGTAAAAATTCCCCCATCTATTTGATAAACCTCTTTGAATCCTCGAGTCTTCATAACCGCCGATAAAACTTCACATCTGATTCCACCGGTGCAGTAGGTAACAACCGGTTTGTCCTTTAGGTGGTCATACTTTCCACTTTCAATCTCACTGACGAAATCTCTAGTAGTAGCAGTCTCCGGAATTACTGCATTTTTAAATCTACCAACCTGGGCTTCAAATGAGTTCCGGCCATCAAAGAAAACCACCTCATCACCACGTTTAGCAACCAATTCATCGACTTGTGCTGGCTTTAAATGTTTACCAGCACCAATAACTCCATTTTTATCAACTTTAATCTCATTTGGATTACCAAATGCTACTAACTCTGGTCTTACCTTCACACTTAGCTTTGGAAAATCATTACCAGTTCCATCTGACCATTTAAATTTCATTTTAGCAAAACCTTCGTAAGATCTAGTTTGGCGAATATATTTTTTAAGATCATCTATATCGCCACCCAATGTGCCATTAATGCCATGTGGTGAAACGATTATTCGGCCCTTTAAATTTAAACTCTGACACAAGGTTTTCTGCCACACCTTTATTGCCGCTGGATCAGATAGCGGGGTAAAGATGTAATAGAGAATTACCTTGGGAAGTTTCATGTTCATATTTTAAGCATTAAGTGAGTTAAATTTTAAAACTTGGCCTAAGGGGTAAATTAGAGCTGAGGTAGGCACTATCAATGAGTATCGCTTGGGCTAGCGCATCCTTAGCATCAGTTTTGATCGCTTTACCAAGATTAATCGCATCACCAAGTGCCATTAATTGATAGCTGTAGGTAGAAAGTGATGGGAAATGTTCGACTCTCTTGTTGCCGGCAAGATCGACTATAACTCTTGGATCCCAACCTGAGACTACAAAGTTAGGTAGGTGAACACTGCCCTTACTACCAGTAACAGTTAGGGGAGCATTAAATTGCGCTGACTCAAAATCGCCCTTAGCAAGTCCGGATACGCCATTTGGAAACTTAAGTTGAATATTTAATT
Organism: Actinomycetota bacterium; assembly: GCA_041181125.1. GTDB lineage: Bacteria > Actinomycetota > Actinomycetes > Nanopelagicales > Nanopelagicaceae > Nanopelagicus. Next base: position 6,655 of record JBEGQD010000052.1, read on the forward strand.
TAGTATCCAACTTTCCATTTGGAGCATTTGATTCAGTTTTGACAACAGTTGGTTCACCGTTAGCAATTAACTGGCTGATCATGCGCTGACTATGAAGTGCATAGCAACCAACATCCATGAGGGCACCACCTGCTAAATCAAATTGCAATCTCAGATCAGACGGATCTGGCATTGGTGTAACTAAAGCTGACTCAACCTTTATTACCTCACCGATCTCGCCAGATTTAACTATTGTAAGTAATCTTTGAAAAACTGGGTGGTAGTAGTAGTGAAAACCCTCCATATACACCTTGCCCGATTTATTAACTGCCGCAGCAACCTCTTTTGCCTCAGCAGCATTGCTAACCGATGGCTTCTCAGTTAAGACATGTTTACCAGCGGCAAGAGCTTTTAAATTCCACGGTGCATGGGCGCCATTGTGAAGTGGATTATAAATTACATCTACATTTGGGTCATCTATAACCTCTTGGTATGAACCATAGGCTTTTTCTATCTGGTACTGCTTAGCAAATACATCAGCACGTGCTTTATCTCTTGCACCGACTGCATATATCTGATGATCTGTTGCTTGTGCCGGAAATATAATTGCTCTCGGTGCAATTTTTGCTGCGCCTAAAATACCAATTCGAAGTGGTTTATGTGAGTTTTCCATATCGTTAATCTACCCCTTATTTACTTTCCATAGTATCTAGCCATAAATTGGGCTTTAAACTCAAAAAAACTGCCATTTTCAATGCTTGCGCGCATCTGATCAACTAAGCCAACAATAAAGTGCTGGTTGTGAATTGTGGCTAAGGTGGCAGCCACCATCTCTTTTGATCTAAATAAATGGCATAAATATGCCCTTGTGTAGTTGAGACAGGTATAACAGGCGCAATCTTTTTCTATTGGGAAAAACTCATCTTTATGGGGAGCATTTGAGATATTCACCCGACCATCTTTAGTAAATACTGAGCTTGTTCTTGCTTGTCTTGATGGGGCTACACAGTCAAAGGTATCGGCACCATTTTCAACACCAACAAATAAATCATCTGGCTCACCAATTCCTAAAAAGTGACGAGGCTTTTCCTGCGGCAGCTCCTCATTTACCCATTTTAAGATGCTACCAAGTGTCTGCTTATCAAGTGCGCCACCAATTCCAAAACCATCAAAGCTAACTCCATCTTGACTCATCGAAGCTAAATCTCTAGCCGCCTTGCGACGTAGCTCTTCATACTGTGCTCCTTGGATAACGCCAAAGAGTGCTTGATATGGTTTATCTTTACGTGCTTTTGTTAATCGATCATGCTCAATTAAA
>JBEGQD010000053.1:0-3619 GCA_041181125.1 Actinomycetota bacterium
ATCCAGGCCAAATTTCAATCAGAAAATTACATAAACATCTTAAGAAACTACCAAAGAAGTTAAACACCGCGCAGTTGCGCGAGGTAAGAGCAAGATTGCGATCAGTGGGTGGATTAAATCTACCTATGCCTAAAGGGCCAATGCCTACTAATGTAAGGATGCCTCGTAGGTAGAAAAGTTAGTATCTCTCTCTTACTGTTTGGCTATTTGCAAAGTGATCATGAAGTGGCCGGCCGTTTTTGGTAAAAATTGCCGGTAGCACCAAACAAATCAAAAAAGTTCTCAAGATAACTCGGGCCACTTTGACCCGATGTTGATCTGGATATGTAACGACCTTAATTGCCATAATTCTTTGCCCAGCTGAAGCACCAAAAGCAATGGTAAATAAGCAGACTTCTATAAAGAAAATGATTAAGGTTGAAAAATCATTGTCTGGAATTACATCTGGACTGAGTAATCCCGCGATCAACCGGCACATGGTCCAATCAATAACTAGGGCTAATAGCCGCCTACCTAGTGAGGCCTCTGGCAGTAAATTTGGCATACCTTCCCAACTCATGCGGGCAACCCTAGCCCAAAGGGGAGAAAGTGAAACATAGATGTAACACGTGCTTTACGGCTTTTTCATTATTTTCTACTAGGTTTTACCCATCTGAAGCGGAGCAAAGTCGCCCTACTTTCAGCAATATTTATCTTAGGAGAATAGATGTTTAAGAATTCCGCAGAGATCTTCGATTACATCAAAAAGAATGATGTGAAGTTGATCGACGTAAGATTTATTGACCTTCCAGGTATTCAGCATCACTTTAATGTGCCGGTTGAATCATTTGATGAAAGCGTATTTAAAGATGGGTTGATGTTTGATGGATCCTCCATCAGAGGCTTCCAATCAATTCATGAATCAGATATGAAGCTGCTTCCAGTTCCCTCCTCTGCATACCTTGATCCATTTCGCAAAGAAAAAACTTTAATAATTCTATTCTCTGTTCATAATCCTGATGACAACACCGCATATTCAAGAGATCCTCGAGGTATTGTTGCCAAAGCGGTTGAATTCATGCGGAGTACTGGAATTGCTGATACCGCATACTTCGCACCAGAGGCAGAGTTTTATGTCTTTGATCGAATTAGATTTTTAACTGGTATGAACCAAGCTTTCCACCACATTGATTCATATGAAGGCGCTTGGAATACTGGAATCGAAGAGGATGCTGATGGCACACCTAACCGTGGCTATCGCACCAGAATTAAAGGTGGCTACTTCCCAGTTTCACCAACCGATCAATTTGCCGACCTTCGCGATGAAATGGTTATGAATCTTGGCAAGGTTGGATTATTGGTTGAACGTGCTCACCATGAAGTTGGAACTGCAGGTCAGATGGAGATCAATTACCGCTTCAGCGATATTTTGACTGCAGGGGATGAGTTAATGAAGTTTAAATACATAATTAAGAACACTGCGTGGGCAGCTGGAAAGACAGCAACCTTTATGCCAAAACCATTATTTGGCGATAACGGCAGCGGAATGCATGTTCATCAATCACTTTGGAAGGATGGCAAGCCATTATTCTGGGGAGATGGTTATGCAAATCTTTCAGATACTGCTCGTTGGTACATTGGTGGTTTGTTAAAGCATGCCCCATCACTTCTAGCATTTACTAATCCAACAGTTAACTCCTACAAGCGATTAGTACCAGGATATGAAGCTCCAGTTAACCTGGTTTATTCAGCCCGAAATAGATCTGCTTGTATTCGTATTCCAATTACTGGATCTAATCCAAAGGCGAAGCGAATTGAGTTCCGCTGCCCAGATCCATCATCTAATCCATATCTAGCATTTGCAGCGATGTTGATGGCTGGTATTGATGGTATTCAAAACAAAATTGAACCACCAAAGCCTGTTGATAAGGATCTTTATGAATTAGAAGGAGATGAAGCCAAAGCTATTCCACAAGTTCCAGGATCTCTTGATGCCGTTCTAGATAATTTAGAGCGGGATAATGAGTTCTTAACTCGTGGTGGTGTATTCACCAAAGATCTAATTGAAACTTGGATTGATTTCAAGCGCAAACAAGAGGTGGATTACGTAAGATTGCGTCCACATCCAGCAGAGTTTGAACTTTATTACGATCTCTAAGATCTAAACTTAAAAAGCCTCAGTCAACGACTGGGGCTTTTTACTTTTTACCCGCTGTTACAGAGGTCATTAAAATTCCAGTTAAGGCAAATATGCCGGCCATGATTATCCAGCCTAATTGGCCAAGTCCGATGGCAAAGAAAATTACTAAAGATGGTCCGATTACTCCCATGCCACCAAAACCCATTCGCCACAAACCTTGATAAGCACCCTGACGGTTTTGATCAGCCAATTCAAAGGCAATTGACCAACCACCAGTTGAGCTAAGTAATTCACCAACCACATGCACCATCATGGCCAAGATCAACAAGCTTGCAGCTGCTGGTGCTGATAATCCCTTAGCTGCTCCATATAACAAACAAGCTAGTGCAATGTAAAAACCTGCTCTTCTAAATTGAGCAGCTCCAATTTGGGCACTAGCAATGCCCTTGCTCATTCGCACCTGAAACAAAACGATTGCCACAGTATTAACAAACATAATTACTGAAACCCACCACCTGGGGGCATTGGTCTCCTGAACCACCCAAATTGGAATCGCAATATTTTGCAATACAAAATGCATAGTCATAACACCATGCAAAGTGGCAGCTTTGATATATGTAATATCTCTTAAAATGGTCCAATCAAACTTCTCATGTTCAGAAAGGCTTGGTTTCACATTTGGCACTCTTAGGTAAGTAAAAGCTGCTAAAAAGAAGGTGAATGCATCAATTGCAATCATAGTTTTATATGCAGTAACTGTATTAATTGCTAATGCAAAACCTGCTACAACTGTGCCAAAGGCAATTCCAAGGTTTGTAACTGCTCTTGTGTAGGCACGAATTTTTACCCGCTCCTCCCCTTCGCCAATTCGTGCGATTAAAGCCATCCGGGCATTTTGACCAAAAACATCAAATATTTCCCAAAGAGATAAGACCAGTAGAAGTGGCCACCAACTTTGGACAAACAGTAAAGAGATTGAACAGATGCCAGATCCAATTAATGAAACAAAGGCGATCAACCTTGGCGGATATCGATCTGCAAAATGTCCAGATGGAATACTTAGACAAAGAGCTAGTGCACCTGAAAGGGAAAAGGCGAGCGCAACCTTCTGAGCCCCCAAGCCAACAATCAATGAGAAATAGATAATTCCAGTGGTCATGAAAACACCATTACCAAAGGTGTTTATAAAGGAAGAGAGGGTAATCTTGCGAATTATTGGATCAGGTGAAACTACATTCTGATAATTTTCCTTTAGAAAATCCTTAAGTTTTTGGGTTGCTAAACTCAAAACTATCTATTCCTGCGTCGATAGGAATAGATAGCAAAAAACAAACCTGAGATTATGAAAATAGCTGAGGCCAGATATATTCCAATTGGATACTCATCCACCTCTTCATCCTCCACCCCTTGCGCAGTAACCTCACCTACGCCATAGGTGAACTTGTACTCCCCCTCAACTGGATGGCCATCACTTGAGAGCACATGGTAGAAAACTAGGAC
>JBEGQD010000054.1:0-3678 GCA_041181125.1 Actinomycetota bacterium
CTCGAGCGAGTAGCTCTCAAATGCCAACAATCTGGTCTTGCTCCAGGTGGGGTTTACCTAGCCATATACGTTGCCGTAAATGCTGGTGGTCTCTTACACCACCGTTTCATCCTTACCGTTATTTCTAACGGCGGTTTATTTTCTGTGGCACTAATCCCGCGGATCACTCCGGATGGTCGTTAACCATCACCTTACTCTTTGGAGTCCGGACTTTCCTCGGTACTTTCGTAACGCGATGATCCAGACGACTCTTCAGTTAGATAAGGATACTAAAGATATTTTTAACCAGGAAATGCTTACATTCCGCTATCTAAAACATCATTAAGAATTGAGTCTGCGTGTGAGTTTTCCTCACGGGGAATCCATTGATAGGAAACAAGTTTTGGATCATGGGTAGCAAATGCCTCTTTAACCAACCTTTGCATATCTGGGTGTTTAACCTTCCATCTGCCACTCATCTGCTCAACTACTAACTTTGAATCCATCTTTACCAAAACAGTTGCCGCCGGGTCTATCTCATTAACCGCCTTTAAACCTGCAATTAAACCGCTGTATTCGGCGACATTATTTGATGCCTGTCCTATTGAGGCTGCGATCTCTTTAACAACCTTGTCATTTTCATAAACTACTGCGCCAAATGCGGCAGCTCCAGGATTGCCTCGGGATCCACCGTCAGCTGTGACAACAAAATGACGGGCCATCAGATTCTCACCAAAATTCGGCGGCACTCTTCACATCTGAGTACCTCATCCTTTGCTAAGGATTTAATCCGCTCCATCTCAACGACGTTAATTGCTAGATTACAACCATTGCATTTATTTCCAATTAATGCTGCAGCTGCTACCCCACTTGATAAACGAATTTTTTCATATAGATCAAGCAAAGGCTTTTCAATCTTTACTACAACCGCATTTCGATCCTTCTGCTTTGCTGCAATCAGAGAGTTAATCTCAGCGGTTGCTAAGGTCAATCTTTGATTAATCTCAGACTTTAAGGTTTCAAGTGATGCTAGATCAGTAGTTAACACTTTACTTCTCTCACTGACCGCCTCACTTCTAATCATAATCTCTAGTTCGATCTCTTCCAGTGCCAACTGCCTCTTCTTTAGGGTTTGAATCTCATGTTGTGTCTGTTCAAGCTCTTTGGGTGTGGCATTGCCGGAGGCCAATCGGGCTTCATCTTTTTTTATTCGATCGGTAACAGTTTCAACATCCACCTCACCACGACGCAGCTCTAAAGATATTTGATCTGCTTCGGCTGTAATTTTTGTAACCTCATCGGTAGCAGAGATTATTCTTTTTTCGATATGAAGTAATTGTTCAACCTCAGGCAGTGATTTAAGTTTGGTATTTGCCTGCATAATCTCATTATCAATTAGCTGTAACTCTAAAATTAAGGATTGCTGCTCAGGTGATGCCTGCATCGCGCACCCCCAATTGGTTTGGTATTTGTAATACCTTGATTGTTTCCTTTAAACATTATTTAATTTGTAATAGTAATGATACGGGAAATATCAAAGGCTCTATATTGGCTAACCCAAACCACTCCTAAACCAAGGGGTTAATGAGGCTGCTAAATGGGAGCAAAATCGCTCCTTGTTACCTGATTGTTACGCTCGCAAGCCTAATATTGGCCCCCTTCAACTAGCCCAAAATCAGCCCTTGTTAGATACTTTTCCCCCTCACCAATCCGGTGAAATCAGCCTGCCAAAATGACAGGTTTGAAATAAATATAGAAAGTGAGAGCAAATGAAAAAACGCTCTGCATTTGCATTTGTCGCATTAATGACAACTGCTGCATTGGTTGTAACTGGATGCTCAAGTTCATCAGATAAAGCTTCTGGTTCAACACTAGCTTGCGTAATTCTGCCTGACTCAGCATCTTCTCCTCGTTGGGAAAATGGAGATCGTCCAGCAATTGAATCAGCATTAACTGAGGCTGGATTTAAGACTGACATCCAAAACGCACAAGGTGATACTGCTAAGTACGGAACAATTGCAGATCAACAACTTGCAACAGGTTGCGGTGTAATGATTCTTGTAAACCTACAAGGTGCTGCTGAGGCTGTAACAACAAAGGCTAAGGCTCAAGGTATTCCTGTAGTTGCATATGATCGCCCAATCGCAGGCGCTGATTACTATGTATCTTTCGACAATGAAGGCGTTGGCGCTCTTGAAGGTCAAGCAATCGTTGACGGTCTAAAGGCTGCTGGTAAGGATCCAGCAACTGCTTCTGTTGTTTATGTTGGTGGAGATCCAACCGACGGTAACGCAAAGATGTTTTATGATGGCGCAGTTTCTGTAATGTCAGCTGCTGGAATTAAGCCAGCATTTGAAACTCCTGGTACATGGGATGGCGCAAAGGCTGGAACAGCTTTTGAGCAGGCATACAGCAAGCTAAAAGGAAAGATTGATGCAGTTTGGGTAGCAAACGATACAAACGCTGCAGCAGTTATCCAGGTTCTAGATAAGAACGGCAAGAAGCTTCCTGTTTCCGGACAAGATGCATCTGTTGCTGGTCTACAAAACGTATTACTTGGAAAGCAGACAGCAACTGTTTGGAAGCCTTACACAATTGAGGCAAAGGCAGCTACTGATTTGGCAATCGCTCTTCTTAAGGGTGAGAAGCCAACTGTTAACAAGACGCTTGCTGATGGCACACCATTTAGCGCACAGACACCAATCAACGTAACTGCCGATAAGGTAAAGGATGTTGTTGCTGCTGGAGATGCATCTGCTAAAGACATCTGCACAGCTAAGGTAAAGGCTGCATGCGCGAAGTACGGCGTAGCGTAAGCAAAAAAGTAAGTTAAATAGAACTGCGTCGATTCAACTCGGATCGACGCAGTTCTTTTATAATCAGAATAATTAGCAGTTCCAATTGGGGTCAAGATGAGTTCATCAGTTCCAGTTATTGAGTTAAAAGGGGTTGAAAAATCCTTCGGTGCGGTAGATGTATTAAAGGGTGTTGATTTCGCTGTTGAAGCTGGCAAGGTAACTGCATTAGTTGGTGATAACGGCGCTGGTAAATCCACTTTGATTAAAGGGTTGGCTGGAATTCAGCCTTATGACAAAGGCAGTGTTAAATTTGAAGGCAAAGAGATCTCAATTGATTCACCAAGATTAGTTTCCTCCCTCGGCATAGAGGTTGTGTATCAAGACTTAGCGTTGTGCGATAACTTAGATATTGTTCAAAATATGTTTTTAGGTCGGGAAGAGGTTTTTCGCGGCACATTAAATGAATCTGCAATGGAAAAGAAAGCAAGTGAAACACTCTCTGGATTATCCGTTAGAACTGTTAAATCAGTTAGACAAAAGGTTGAGCGATTATCTGGTGGTCAGCGCCAAACTGTTGCGATTGCAAGAGCGGTACTGCGCGATACCAAGGTAGTAATTTTGGATGAGCCAACTGCTGCATTAGGAGTTGCGCAAACTGAGCAGGTGTTAGCCCTGGTAAAGCGGCTAGCTGATAAAGGTGTTGCAGTAATTATGATCTCTCACAACCTAGTAGATGTCTTTAAGGTTGCCGATAAAATTTATGTTTTATACCTAGGCAAGATGGTGGCAGCCCTTGATGCAAAATCTACTAACCAAAATGACATTGTTGGATACATAACCGGAACAAAATCAAATGAGGCGGCCAAATAATGAGTTCAAATTTAGAAAACAATGTAATTGG
>JBEGQD010000055.1:0-9337 GCA_041181125.1 Actinomycetota bacterium
GTGAAATATTTGCGTAATTTGTTAGATTTACCCAAATCTTGTCATTAAAAATTCCAGTAGGACTTGAGACAACAACAGTGAAATCTACATTAGTTGGTGAGTATTTCTCATCAATTTCTGTTGGTGTAAATTTGAAGCTTACTAACTTTGGCTTTTCAAGTTCAGCTCCGTCAGCAGCTGGTAGAGAACTGAAGAAAACAAGTGCAAATACGCACGCTATGCTTGTAAATATATTTTTTCTGTTGGTAGACAAAAGAAACTCCCTCAAGTTTGAGGGAGGAAAGTTGGCAATAAAAGCACCAAAAGGTGCAGATACAGGCCAGGCCTTCCTCCGAGGCTGGATACTTCAGCAAATTCGTGAGGCGACCTGACTTATATCCTTAAAGGATCTTCACAGTTGCGGGACAGTGTTGGAGTTTCACCAACTTCGCTTACGTAAGTGCTACTAATTTCTTAGTGGTGCGAAAGTAGCAGAAATATGAGTTAAGAGGAGATGACACGCCGATTTTGACTTGGCATTATTGACAAGTGCTCTACCGTTTTAACTACTTTTAATTCTGAGAAATATGTATAATTTTTTTATGCTCAAAATGTCGAAAATACCGCTTCTAATTTTAAGCTTGTTTTTAATCTCTGGTTGTTCACAATCTCAAGCCCCATCAGATCAAGCCGATGCCACAAAAGAATGTGCGAAAATCGTTCCTCTATTTAATGAAAAATTATTATCAACTGAAAAATCAGAGAAGATTCAAGGCTGGCAGTATGTGCTTGATTACCCAGCTTGTTTCACTAGCGGTGCGTTAGATATAGCTAAGACTGAAATAGAGGCGCTGAAAAATCAAAAGTAGCCGGTGATTTCACAGATCCATAGGTTGCAACCTACGTACTTCTCAGCACCAATTTGTCTTTTTACCCACCTGTTCGCTAACCTAGCGCTTCGTTCCGCGAGGGATAAAACCGTTATCGAGGGAGAAGTAAAGTGGCTGAGATTTCAATTAAGGGCGCACGCCGAACTGAGTTTGGCAAAGGCGCATCACGTAGAGCGCGCCGTGATGGATTTATTCCGGCAGTAATTTATGGTCATGGTGAGAAGCCACAACATGTTGCACTCCCATCTCGTGAGCTTGGAGTTGCACTTAAAACCTCAAACGTTTTGATTGATGTTGTGCTAGATGATCACACAGAGTTAACACTTCCTAAATCCGTTAGCCGTGATCCATTAACAGGTTTACTTGAACATATTGATTTAGTAATTGTTCGTCGCGGTGAGCGAGTTATTGTTTCAGTCCCTGTTCATACTGAAGGTAAGTATGACCAAGATGGAATTTTGGAACACACAAATAACTCTATTGAGGTTGAAACAGATGTAACCAACATTCCTGCATTCCTAATGCTAAGCATGGAAGGTATGGTTGCTGGAGAATCCAAGACAGCATCAGAAGTTGTTCTACCAGAGGGCGTTAAGTTAATTAGCGATCCTAAGATGACTGTTGTTCACCTTTCTGTTAAATCTGCTGAGGTTGAAGAGGTTGCTGTTGTTGCCGCTCCTGCCGAAGGTGATGCAGCATCTGCTGCCGCTCCTGCCGAAGGTGATGCAGCTGCTGCTGCCGCTCCTGCTGGTGGCGATGATAAGAAGGATAAGAAGAAGTAAGTAAGCGCTAGCCTTAACTTATGGCTCAACGCTGGTTGGTAATTGGCCTAGGAAATCCTGGAGCTGAGTACGAAAAAACAAGACATAATATTGGTCAATTTGTCTTAGAAAGTTTAGCTGCAGGTAATAAATTCAGCGCACATAAATCTCGAATGGAAATTTCTGAGGTCAAGTGCGGCAGCGATATCTTAGTTTTAGCAAAGTCTCGCGGATATATGAATGAAACTGGTGGCCCAGTAAAAGCTTTAGCTGATTTTTATAAAATTGAAATAGATAAAATAATTGTGATTCATGATGAATTAGATTTACCTTTTAATAATCTGAGAATCAAACAAGGTGGTGGAGATAATGGCCACAACGGGCTTAAATCACTCACCTCATCCTTATCTTCAGCTGAGTATTATCGAATTCGAATGGGAATCGGTCGACCTATCGGTGATCAAGATCCTGCTGATTTTGTTTTAAAACCATTTTCGAGAGAAGAGAAAAAAGAAATTCAAGAGTTTACCCAAAGAGGTGCTGATGCAGTTGAATCTCTTGTATTAAATGGAATGGATAAAGCTCAGACCGCTTTTAATTCCTAAGTATCACCCAGTATTACGTAGGCCAGCTGCAATACCATTTATTGTAAGTAGTAGCGCGCGAGCTAATTGTGGATCAACATCTTTTTGTCCCCTTACTCGCTTTAGTAACGAGATTTGAAGTAATTGAATCGGAGCTAAGTAGGTATCTCTGACCTGTAAGGTTCTGGCCAAAATTGGCTGATTTCCTAAGATCTCACTCTTATTTGTCATTAGTAGTAGTTCTTTAACTGTTAATTCATACTCAGATTTAATCTGATCAAATATTTTATGAAGCGTTGGATCTACTAATGTTTCAACGTAGCGTTGTGCAATTGCTAAATCTGTCTTTGCTAGGGTCATCTCAACATTACTTATAAAAGTACGAAAGAAGTGCCAATCCTTCAACAGCTTTTGCAACTGATCAGATTTACCAGCTTCACGAGCTGCTTTTAAACCAGAGCCAACTCCATACCAACCTGGCACAATCTGGCGAGACTGCGTCCACCCAAATACCCATGGGATAGCCCTTAGAGATTCAATTCCAGATGAAGCATCAGGTCGGCGCGACGGCCTTGATCCTAAGAACATATTTCCAAGCTGCTCTACCGGAGTTGAAGCATAGAAATATGCTGGCAGCTCTGGTTGATCAACTAATTTTCGATAAGCAGCAAAAGCATTATCACTAATCAAATCCATGCACTCATCCCAATTATTTAAATCAGTGGCAGATTGGCGTGGCTTTCTATTTAGTACCGTTGCCTCAAGAGCCGCAGCAAGTGTTAACTCTAAATTTTCTTTTGCAAGCGCAGGTAATCCGTACTTATCTGAAATTACCTCACCTTGTTCAGTCATCTTGATATGTCCATCAATTGATCCCCATGGCAAAGCTAATAATGCGTCATAAGTTGGCCCACCACCTCTGCCAACTGATCCACCACGACCATGAAACAATCTCAGTTTTACGCCATGCTTGATGGCAACATCACGTAACTTACGTTGTGCTTTATGAATCTCCCATTGACTAGTTGTTATTCCGGCATCTTTGTTCGAATCTGAGTAACCAAGCATTACCTCTTGAATATCACCACGGAGCGTTACTAGTTTACGATAGCTCTTATTTTTCAATAAATCGTCCAATATTTTATCTGCAGATCGAAGCTCTGCCACTGTTTCAAGAAGTGGTACAAATCCAATTTTTGCAAAAGGCTTACTACCCTCTAGATTAAGTAATCCTGCAAACTTACCAATCAAAACTGCAGCTAGCACATCATTTGCAGATTTAGTCATTGAGATGATGTAGCTTTCGATAACCTCTGGACCAAATTGATCAATTAGTTCATTAATAACAAGAAAAGTGTTAAAGCACTTAGCCGAATCCTCGCTTAGATTGTTAACTTGAGTTAATTTGGCTGAGGCAATTTCATTGTTAATTAACTCCGGTGTTGATGAGCCAAATACTTGGGTAATAAAACGATGGTGTGCATCTGAGTGTTCACGTATATCCATAGTTGCGTGGGTTAAGCCAAATGCTGTTATTGCCCTTGTAATTCTTGCAAATAAGCCTGATGCAATTAATTCACCATTGTTTGCAATTAAAGATTTCCGCATTACTTCAAAATCGCTAAGTAGCTCGGCAGTATTTTTGTAATCTCGTCCTGGCGTATGGGCTAATCCATCAGCGTGACGTGCTTGCGTAAGAATTAATTTGTGCCTAATTGCTGTTGCTTTCAGTCGGTATGGCTCCTCAATATTAATCCGCCGGTATCTGCTTTCAATCTCTGGAAGATTATCTAGATCTTGCGATAAAGATTTTTCTAACTCGTTAGAGACTCCAGCTAATTTTGATGATATTGATATTGCCTGTACTAATTCATCTAGATGACTAAACAGAGTTCTTGTGAAGTGTGAGTTCTGTAAGTGAACTGCAGATTTTGTTACTTCAGCAGTGATATTTGGATTTCCGTCGCGATCTCCACCAATCCAGGTACCAAATGAAAGTGGTTTAGCTTCTGTACTTAACTCAACACCTAATCTTTTAACCTCATTTGCAAACTCAGCTAATACCTCTGGCACGGTATCAAGAAAAAGTTCATTTAAGTAGTAAATTGAATTTACCGCTTCATCTAACGGCTCTGGTCTTCCTAACCTAAGCTCATCTGTTTGCCAGAGTAAATCGATAGTTTCAGCCAGTCTTCTACTCTTGGTTACTCCGTCAGGTAATTCAAGTAATTGTGCAATTGTGGTCATCTTGCTTAACACTGAACGGCGGGCGGCCTCAGTTGGGTGTGCGGTAAAGACTGGTCGAACTGAAAAATTATCAATCCAATTTTGTAAATCTTTAGCATCAAAATCTTTATTAGTTTTTTGAGCTGTTAAAATATTATCAACTGCCCTACTAAGCCAGGAGCCAATACTTTTATGCTCACTTGCTAATACTTTAGACCGATTAACCTGTTCAGCAACATTTGCCAGATTAAAGAAATGTCCAAATGCCCTAACGAGGGAAATAGTTTGTGCATCAGTTAACTTACTTAAAATCTTATCTTGCTGGCCCTCTCGAACTGACAACCGAACAGATTCAACAAGTGAAAGTAGTTCATCACCTTCTTGTCTGGCTAGGGTCTGCCCTAATAGATCAGCTAATTTACGAACATCGTTTCGCAAATCTGAATTGTCAGCGCTCGAACTCATGGCGTAATCATTACAGGTTATCAATTGCTCGGGCGCACCTATATGGCATTTACGGCCAAATATCGGCCTTAGAATTACCCCTGTAACCCCCCTTCATCTATGGAGTGGGGGTATGCGGCGTTTGGTTGAAGAAAGGGGTTGTGATGTTAAATCTTTTTCCAACCCTAAAATCCCCAATTGCTAATTATCTTGCTAGTTCAGATGATCTTGTAGCACCATCAAGTGTCCACTCGCTGCTAGCGGCTTCTTTAAGCCAACCTCTTTTAATTGTTACATCCTCTACGAGAAGGTCAGAGGAGCTATGTGCTGAAATTTCATCTTTGATTGGGAAAGATTGCGTAGTTAATTTTCCAGCCTGGGAAACTTTGCCTCATGAGCGGCTAAGTCCAAAGGCTGACACAGTCACTGCTCGATTTAAGGCACTAAATAAAATTACTGATCGAAGTGCAAAAGTTATTGTTTGTTCCATTCGAGCATTGCTGCAACCGATTATTGCCAACAACCTAGAAGATTCAAAAATTAGTTTAGTTAACAAAATGGAATTATCTATGGCTGATTTAATTTTAAAACTTGTTGAATTTGGGTTTACTAGATCAGACTTAGTTGAGCGGCGCGGTGATTTTGCTGTTCGTGGTGGAATTTTAGATTTGTTTCCAGCAGACCAAGATCATCCAATTAGGCTAGATTTTTTTGGTGAAGAAATAGATGATATTTCTTATTTTGGTGTAGCAGATCAGCGTTCTTTAGAAAAAATCAATAACAATATAGTTATCTTTCCTTGCCGAGAATTACTTCTTAATGAAAAAGTTAAGCAAAATGCAATGAAGTTAGCTAGAGAATTTCCGCAGCTAATAGAGCTTGCCGAGAAAATTACTCAGGAGATTACCTTTGAGGGTATGGAATCTTTAGCAGCTGGATTAGTAGAAGAATTTAAATCATTAATTGATTTCTTGCCAGAACAAACTCAAATTTGGCTAGTTGATGAACCGAGATTGAGAAGTAGGGCAGCCGATTTAATTACTACCAATGAAGAGTTTTTATCAGCTGCTTGGTCAAATATTGCTTGGAGCCAGGGCGAGAAGGTTGACACACCTCTTGATTTGAGCCAGCAACTAGGTAGGGCGGGGTTTTATGAGTTTTACCAGATTGAAGATATTTCTAAAAAAGCTGGCCACTTAATTAGAGCTTTAAACCTATATCCCAGCACGCCAGAGCAGATTGAAGTCGATTTTATCGAAACCATTAAAACCTATAGCAAAAACTATGAGCTCGCACTTAATGATATTTCTAAATGGCGAAAGCTAAATTATCAGGTGGTTATTACCGCTTCTGCTAACGGAACCTTAAAACGATTTAGCGAGCTACTCAACGCTGAGAATTTGCCAAATCAATTTATAACCGATGACGAGAAGTTACTTCAAACTGATTTAATCTCTTTGTATAGATCAGAGATTGCTCATGGGTTTAAAAGTGAAAAATATAAAGTAATTCTAATTACAGACAAAGACATCTCTGGACAAAATACCTCTGGCAAAGATTTGGCTCGTATGCCATCGAGGCGAAGAAAAGCTATTGACCCACTTCAACTCAAATCTGGAGATTTTGTAGTTCACGAGCAACATGGTGTGGGTAGATATGTTGAATTACTGAACCGAAGTGTTGGTGGGGTCTCGAGGGAGTATCTAGTAATTGAATACGCATCTTCAAAGCGGGGTCAACCCGCCGATAGATTATTTGTCCCAACCGACACATTGGAGCAAGTTACAAAGTATGTTGGCGGTGAAGCTCCAGCGCTACATCGAATTGGTGGTGCTGACTGGCAAAACAGTAAACGCAAAGCTCGCAAAGCAGTTAAACAAATTGCTGCTGAGTTAATAAGGTTATATGCAGCCAGAATGAGTTCTCCAGGTTTTGCTTTCTCTCCTGATACACCATGGCAGAAAGAGCTTGAAGATAGCTTTTCATTTGTCGAAACTATTGACCAACAGGCAACCATTGATGAGGTTAAGCGGGATATGGAAAAGCCAAATCCAATGGATCGAATAGTTTGTGGTGATGTTGGTTATGGAAAGACAGAGATTGCAGTACGTGCTGCATTTAAAGCTGTTCAAGATGGCAAGCAGGTAGCGATATTAGTTCCAACTACTTTGCTTGTGCAGCAACACTTCAATACCTTCACAACTCGCTATTCCGGCTTTCCAGTGAGAATTGCTGCCTTATCTAGATTCAACTCACCAAGTCAGAGTAAGGAAGTAATTGCAGGCCTTAAATCTGGTGTGATTGATGTTGTAATCGGCACACACCGGCTACTTTCAAAAGATATCCAGTTCTCAGATCTTGGATTATTAGTAATTGATGAAGAGCAAAGGTTCGGTGTTGAGCATAAGGAGGAGTTGAAAAAAGCAAGAACAAATGTTGATGTTTTAGCCATGTCGGCCACCCCAATACCTAGAACTCTTGAGATGGCAATTACTGGTATTCGCGAAATGTCTAACATAACTACTCCACCAGAGGAGAGACACCCAGTTCTAACTTATGTTGGACCATATGATGAAAAACAGGTTGCCGCTGCTATCCATCGGGAATTACTTCGGGATGGTCAAATATTTTTTATACATAATCGTGTTGAAAGTATTGAAGCGGTAGCTGAGAGAATAAAGAAACTTGTACCAGAAATTAAAATTGGCATAGCTCACGGACAAATGAATGAGAGAGCCCTTGAAGATGTAATTCTCGCTTTCTGGAATAGAGAGTTTGATTTACTTCTTTGCACAACAATCATTGAAAGTGGAATTGATATCCCAAATGCTAATACCTTAATTGTTGATAGATCAGATCTATTTGGCTTATCGCAGTTGCATCAGCTACGCGGTCGAGTCGGTCGAAGTAGAGAGCGAGCATATGCATATTTTCTCTATCCAACTGAGCAGCCAATTACTGAGCTCGCTCATGATCGATTAACCACGATTGCAACAAACACAGATTTAGGTGCTGGCATGCAGGTTGCTTTAAAAGATTTAGAGATTAGAGGTGCTGGAAATTTACTTGGTGGAGAACAATCAGGTCATATCGCAGAGGTTGGCTTTGATCTATATATGCGAATGGTGGCAGATGCAGTTGATGAGTTTAAAACCGGTTACTTTGAAGATGAATCTAAAAACGTAGAGTGTAAAGTTGAATTACCAATAAATGCTCATTTACCTGTTGAATATATTGAATCAGAGCGCTTGCGCTTAGACCTGTATCGAAGGCTTGCAGATGCACATAATGAGAGTGCACTTAATGAGATCAGAGATGAGATGAAAGATAGATTTGGTGAACTACCTCCGGCTGCAAATGAATTACTTGCAGTAGCTGGCCTTAGATTATTTGCTAAGAGCTTAGGCTTAACTGACATTTCATTTTCCGGAAAAAATCTTCGGCTTATGCCCGTGGCTTTGCCGGAGTCTGCACAAATTAAACTAAATCGGCTCTACCCCGGATCTATCTATAAAAATGCCACTCAAATCCTCCTGGTTGCAAGGCCGAGTAGCCCAAATTGGATAGATGATGCAGAGATAGGGAATACTTCAACCCTTGCGTGGGTCGAAGAGGTTCTGCGTAATTTATTACAGCCAATTAAGCCTGCTCAAAGCGAGTAGAGACAAGAGGATGCAATTGCTTAAAAGAATAGCTAGCTTACTTTCGATTGCAATACTTTTAACAGGTTGTAGCAGTATGGGCACGGGCGTAACAATTGGCGACAAAGAAATTAAATCAAGTGAGATTCAAAAATCTGTAGATGAAATTTTAGAGGCTAGAAAAAAAGTTGATACAACTCAAATGCAATTAGTTGTAGGTGCTGAATTACTCAGAAACCAAGCACAATTTGTGATTATAAGTAATTTACTCGATAAAATTGCAGCAGATAATAAAATAGTTGTTTCTGAAGCTGAAGTTTCTGCAAGGCGAGCCGATGTAGTTGCACAGGTAGGTGGTGAAGCTTCACTACCAAATGCATTAGTAGGATCTAGTTTAGCTGCCTCAAATCTTAATGCGTATCTTAGAATTTTAATTATTTCTGAAAAATTAAACGCTGCAGTTGTTTCCTCAGGAATCCCTGTAGAGCAAGCAGGAGAAGCGGTAACAAAAATTGTTGTCGCGAATGCAAAAAAACTAGGTATTAAAGTAAATCCCAAGTATGGAACATGGAATCCAGATAGTGCGTCAATTGAAATCGGTGACGTAACTGGTGGCGCAGTAACTCCACTTAAATAGTAGTTATTAAAGTTATGAGTTCAGAGCTAACTCGACTACGCGAGGTGATGGATAAACTTCGCTCACCTGGCGGGTGCCCATGGGATGCTGAACAAGACCACAAATCGTTACTTAAATTCCTACTTGAAGAGTCCTACGAATTTACTGAGGCTATTGAAGATAATGATCGCGAAGC
>JBEGQD010000056.1:0-54146 GCA_041181125.1 Actinomycetota bacterium
CATATTGTGAATCTGATCAAACATCTCTGCCTCATTTGAGTAGGCTGATTCATCAACGCCATAAAGCTTTAAAGCCTTTGGTGTACTTCCGCCGCTTTGATCTAGGGCTGCAATAAAACCCTTACCGGATTTAATCTTTTCTAACATATCTTTATTCATTATTTTCCTTTGATAGCTATTGAAAAAGCTCTTCTCCCGTATACGCCATTGATTACGAGAACGGGGTAAGTCTAGTATGAGATTGAGTGGTTTGTGGACGATACTGGGATCGAACCAGTGACCCCTTCCATGTCAAGGAAGTACGCTACCGCTGCGCTAATCGTCCGTAATTAAATTCTACTAGCGACCGAAATCATCCTCAACACGTTCAATATCATCCTCGCCAAAGTATGTTCCGGTTTGAACTTCAATAAATATTAATTCAGTACTTCCTGTGTTGTTTACGCGATGCAGCATGCCTTGTGGCACCTCAATTACAGAGCCAGGGGATATTGGTGAGATTTTTCCATCAAGAGTTACTTCACCAGTTCCTTGTGTTATATACCAATGCTCACTCCGCTTTTGATGGCGTTGATAGGAAAGTCGTTTACCGGCGATTACATGAATCGACTTAACCTTGTAGGTGGCACCTTCTTGCAGCACCTCATACCGTCCCCAAGGTCGCTCCGACTTTTCTAGCATGGAAATACTTTAACCCCTAAACTACCAACATGAACAATTTAGAAGCTAAGCCCTCAAAATTACCCTCAAATCAATTTGATCACTTCTATAAAGGTGGTTACCGAATCGGAAAGTTGCGCAATGGACCAGGTGGACCAATGCGGCCAGAGGAGTGGATTGGTTCGACCACTACTAGATTTGGTGAGTTAGTAAATGGCCTTTCTAAGTTAGCAGATGGACGATTACTTAAAGATGCCGTTAACGCTGATCCAAGTGGATGGCTCGGTCAAAAGCATATTGAAAAATTTGGCGTCTCTACTGAGGTATTAGTTAAGTTGTTAGATCCAGATCAACGACTGCCAGTTCATTACCATCCAGATCAAAACTTTGCCAAAGCAAATTTGCATTTAAATCATGGCAAAACCGAAGCTTGGATTATTTTAGAAGCACCTGCTGGAGCCAGAGTTGGACTTGGATTTAAGAAACAGATGAATAAGTCTGAGGTTGCTGAGTTAGTTAAGGCCCATAACTCACAAGCTTTATTAGATTCATTGGTATTTAAAGAGGTTAAGCCAGGGGATGCGGTGTTTGTGCCGGCAGGAGTTGCTCATGCAATTGAGGCTGGAATATTTGTATTAGAGCTTCAGGAGCCAACTGATCTTTCAATCTTGCTCGAGTGGGATGGCTTTGCAGTAGATGGTGATAAGGATGGACATTTAAATCTTGGCTATGAGAAAGCTTTAGATGCGCTGCGATTATCACCACTAACAAAAGCTGAAAGTGATGAGATCTATACCGGCTTTGATAGCTCCTCGACAAAGTCGCATGCAATTTTTAAATCGGTTGCAAATGCATTCTTCCGGGCCGATTATCTAACTGGGGATGATAAAAAAGTTGAGGCTGGATTTGGAATCTTCCTATGTCTTTCTGGTGAGGGCGAATTAAATTTTGAAAACTCTGAAAAGCTCTCAGTTAAATCTGGGGATGCGGTCGTAATTCCGTTTGCGGCAGGAACTTTCACAGTTAGTAATTGCGTTGGAATTTTATCTAGACCACCTGCTGCTTAATATTGTTGGAGGTCGGAACGGGATTTGAACCCGTGTAGCGGGATTTGCAGTCCCGAGCCTCGCCTCTCGGCCATCCGACCTAGCTTTGCTTTCGCAGATGAAACTTTACTTAACTCTTTGAGAGCGGACGACCGGGTTCGAACCGGCGACCTGAACCTTGGCAAGGTTCCGCGCTACCAACTGCGCTACGTCCGCAAAGTGCGAGGGAAAATCTATCGCATTAGGGACTTGTTGGCACAATTGAATATTTGCTATCTGCGGGCCGCTCTAGCGGTAGCGTTCAAACATGGATAGCTCAGATGCAATCTTTTGGATGGGTGAGCGGCTTGCAACCGAGTGTGTTGAGATCTCCGATGATCCAAGCAGTCTTGATAAGCCAGGATTTTGGGCGGTAGTAAATACCTTTGAAGGCAAGTGGATCTGCGCAAGATTTGCAAAAGTTATTAACGCCAAACTTCCGCCGGCTAGATGGGTAGGAATTAATTCAAATTGGCACTCATCTCAATCACAAGCTGATTATCAAAGTAATGTCGATTTGATAAAAGAAAAAATTGCTCAAGGTGAGATCTATCAAGTAAATCTATGTCGGATTCTGACCGCAGATTGTGATCAATCTTTGCAAGGACTTGCACTCAATTTGCAATCAGCAAATCCTGCACCATTTGCTAGCTATCTAAAGCTGCCTGGAATGGAGATCGCTTCTGCCTCACCCGAGCTATTTTTAGAGAAGAAGGATTTGGCGATTAAATCAACTCCAATTAAAGGAACAGCAAAGATCGATCAATTTGGCGAAAAAGATAAGGCCGAGAACATAATGATTGTTGATTTAATGCGAAATGATTTTGGGGCTATCTGCCAACCAGCGAGTGTGGATGTTCCAAGATTACTGGCTACGCAATCACACCCGGGCCTATTTCACCTTGTCTCTGATGTAGTTGGTAAATTGCGAGCAGATATTACTTGGCCGCAAATTGCTGCTGCATTGTTGCCTGCTGGATCAATTAGCGGAGCGCCAAAGACATCTGCCATCAAAAGTATTAATAACATTGAGTCAGAAAAGCGAGGCCCATATTGCGGCGTAATTGGTTGGGTTGAAAATGGTCAAGCTCTACTTTCAGTGGGAATTCGCATCTTTTGGTCAGAAGGTGATGGCAAGATTAAGTTTGGAACAGGTGCTGGCATAACCTGGCAGAGTGATCCAAAAAGTGAGTGGGAAGAGACTCAGTTGAAGGCAGAGAGATTAATTGCAATTGCTTCTGGAAGAATTAAATGAGATTAGTAATTAATGGCAGCTTGGTATCGGGCGAACCTACACTTCCATACTCAACCGCACTTTTAAGAGGTGATGGCTTATTCGAAACTATTTTGGCAGTTGATGAGAATGCGATTGCATGGGATCGACACTACGCCCGGCTCTCTAACTCTGCTCGAAAATTACAAATCACCTTACCGGCCAAAATTGATATTGAACTAGGAATTACTAAAGTATTAAAAGGTTGTGCGGGTCAATCAAGAATGCGGTTAACAGTTTTATCAGATGGAAATTGGTTTATTTCGGTAGAGAAATTGGAGCCAAGTAGTAGCTCTGTCGCACTAATGAAGGTTTTAGCGCCAAAGATTTCAAGTGGTGGATTAAGCGGTGTTAAATCCATCTCCTATGGCCAATCACTATTAGTTGTTAGACAGGCCCAAGATTTAGGTTTTGATGACGGAATATTTATGAATGAGAAAGGTGAGGTAGTAGAAACTGCGCTATCTAATCTTTTAATACTTACTTCAACTGGTTGGCTTACGCCAAGTTTAAGTTCAGGGTGTCTACCTGGGATAACAAGAGAGCTTTTAATTAAGTGGTTTGATGTTAAAGAGGAACTCATCACTTTTGATCAACTACTAACTGCTAAGGCGGTTTATGTGACCTCATCCCTTCGATTAATTCAGCGTGTGAGCAAGGTTGAGAAAAAGTTGTTTGATGAGAGTTTGGCCGGAAAAGAGTTAATTACTGATTTTACTAACCGCTTATTGAGTAATATCAATCCATGAATTCAGTAATAAAGAGAGTTTTAGTTGGAATCGTTGGTGGTTTAGTTACCCTAATTGGAGTTGTGGCATTAGTTGCACCAGGTCCAGGTTGGTTGATTATTTTTACAGGTCTTGGCATTTTGGCAACTGAATTTGCTTGGGCAGCGCAGGCTTTGGCACACGCAAAAGGAATTGCTAGCCGAACTGCAAATGCTGCTCGAATTAAAAAAGAACACCAAATGATAATTCTTGCGGTTGGGACATTTATTTCACTTGTTTTACTAGTTATTTGGTATGAATACCTTCGCTAATAACCCATCTATACACCCCACTTTGCTAACCTAGCGGTATGTCAGATTCGATCAATATTTCAGTAGATGGTAAATCTACGCAGGTAGCAGCAGATCAGAGACCGACCCATCTTTTTGAGGGTAAGAGTGAGATTGTGGTCTGCAAAATAAATGGTGAGCTAAGGGATTTGTGGAGTGAGTTAAAAGATGGTGATGTTGTTGAATCTGTCGCAATTGATTCACCAGATGGATTAAATGTATTGCGCCACTCAACTGCGCACGTTCTAGCGCAAGCAGTGCAGGAGGTGTTTCCAGAAACAAAGCTTGGTATTGGCCCACCAATTAGAGATGGTTTTTATTATGACTTTGATCCAAAAAATCCATTCACGCCATCTGATTTAGAAAAATTAGAGAGTGCGATGCGAAAAATAATTAAGGCAGGTCAAAGATTTCGCCGCCGGGTAACAAATGAGAAGGATGCTTTAGTTGAGTTAAAGGCTGAGCCATATAAATGTGAGCTGATCGGTTTAAAGGCTGGCAGTACTGATGATGGATCAAGTGTGGAAGTTGGCGGAGCGGAGCTAACTATCTATGACAATTTAGGAAGAGATGGAAACCCGGTATGGAGTGATCTCTGTCGTGGCCCACACCTGCCATCGACTAAACACATTCCGGCATTTAAATTAATGAGAGCAGCAGGGGCGTATTGGCGTGGCTCTGAGAAAAATCCAATGTTACAGAGAATTTATGGAACTGCTTGGCCAACTCAAGAGGCACAGGATACTTATATACATTTACTTGAAGAAGCAGAAAAACGTGATCATCGAAAATTAGGGGCCGAGTTAGATCTATTCTCATTTCCAGAGGAGATTGGTTCAGGATTGGCTGTTTTTCATCCAAAGGGTGGAATTATTCGGCGCGCAATGGAGGATTACTCAAGAAAGCGCCATGAAGAAGAGGATTATCAATTTGTTTACTCACCTCATTTAACAAAAGCAGCGTTATTTGAAACCTCAGGCCACTTGCAATGGTATTCAGAAGGAATGTATCCACCGATGGTGATGGATGAAGAGTTGCATGCAGATGGCACAATTAAAAAAGCAGGCCAAAAGTACTACATGAAACCAATGAACTGCCCGTTTCATAATTTGATCTACAAATCATCACCTAAGTCCTACCGAGATTTGCCACTTAGATTGTTTGAGTTTGGAACCGTTTATAGGTATGAGAAATCGGGAGTGGTGCATGGAATTACAAGAGCGCGCGGATTTACTCAAGATGATGCTCATATTTACTGCACAAAAGAGCAGATGGCAGATGAGTTAGATTCATTGCTTACATTCGTACTCAACTTATTACGTGATTACGGCTTGACTGATTTTTATTTGGAGTTATCAACTAAAAACCCAGAAAAATCTGTGGGTGAGGATAAGGATTGGGAGAGTGCTACTGAGGCACTAAGACAAGCAGCGCAAAAGCAAAAATTAGAGTTAGTACTAGATCCGGGTGGAGCTGCCTTCTACGGACCTAAAATTTCAGTACAGGCAAGGGATGCAATTGGTCGCACCTGGCAGATGTCTACAATTCAAGTTGATTTCCAATTACCACAAAGATTTGATCTAGGTTATGCAGCTTCTGATGGTTCAACCAAGCAACCGGTAATGATTCACCGTGCTTTGTTTGGCTCAATTGAAAGATTTTTTGGCGTTTTAACTGAGCATTATGCCGGCGCCTTCCCGCCATGGCTGGCACCAGTTCAGGTGAGAGCAATTCCAGTTGCCGACTCATTTGCGCCATACCTTTCCGATGTTGTTAAACAGTTCAAGCAAGCTGGCATAAGAGCTGATATTGACTCATCAGATGATCGCATGCAGAAAAAGGTGCGTAATGCGCAGTTAGAAAAGATTCCATTTATGATGATTGCAGGGGAGGAAGATGCTGCTGTGAATGCGGTTTCCTTTAGATATAGAAATGGTGAGCAGAAGAATCAAATTCCAATCAAAGAAGCAATTGCTGAAGTTTTAGCTGCTGTTAAAGATCGTAAACAAATTTAATGTCTGATCAATCTATCTCCGGCGGTGCAGGGATGCCAGATAGTTGGCAACGTTTGTGGGCACCACATCGAATGTCATACCTTGAGGGTGAAAATCGACCACTTGCTGGTAATGAAATTGTCTGTCCATTTTGCCGAATTCCATCACTAGATGATGAAGAGGCATTAATAGTTGCCAGAGGCAGTCAGGCTTATGTTGTTATGAATCTTTATCCTTACAACGCCGGACATTTACTCGTCTGCACATTTCGCCATGTAGCGGAACTGCCAGATTTAACTGAGTCTGAGCGAAATGAGGTTCAGGCACTTACCGCCCATGGAATGAAGGTGCTGAGAAAAGTTAGTAATGCAATTGGATTTAACATTGGAATTAATCAAGGAGAGGTATCTGGAGCTGGTATTGCCGGCCACTTTCATCAACACATAGTTCCAAGGTGGGGTGGGGATGCCAACTTCATGCCAATTATTGGTAAAACAAAGGTATTACCTAAATTATTGCAGGAGAGTCGAGCTCAGTTAGCTGCGGGTTGGAATCAAATCTAAGAACTGTTTAATTTCGGCAATACCTAATCTATTTTTAACAATTAATGGAATCGCAGGAATGATTAAGCCTTGCACAAATTGTTCCCATCCACCCTCAGCTAGTGCGTTATGAAGCTCTTCTTTAAACTCTAGAACTAACTCTCGATGTTCAGCATCGCTTGATATTTTGCTAACGGTTGAATTTGAATAATCTGTGATCATCTGATCTTCAAGATTGATTAGCGCAGTGGGTTCTCCATTATCTGCATGTAATACTAAATATGGCGTGATTACTGGCTCCAGCATTTTTCCAACAATGGCACTCATATCTTCAAAATCAATATCACCATCTTCAAAATCAACTATCGCAACTATGGTTGGTATATAGAGTTCGCGGAATGTGCTCCACTGTGCAAGGATTTTTTGATCAATTCCATGTTTAGCACTTGCAACTACTACAACAACATCACAGGTAATTAGGGATGGATCATCAATTTTTGCAGCAGGCAGACCGAGCGCAGCACAAATTTGCTCGTTACCAGGTGTTATCCCGAGGATAAACCGTGCGTTAATTAGGCTGTCCATCATTGGTAAGCCTACGATGGGAATTATGTTGCAGCGCTCATTACGCGACCCTGTCGGCAAAATTATTGCGCCTTTGGTTAAGGGTCTAGTCAAAACTGGCATTAGTGCCAACACAATTTCTGCTATTGGTGGAGTTGGTTCGACGGTGAGTGCACTTTATTACTTTCCAAAAGGGCAGTTTTTTGCCGGAACAATTGCGGTAGCTATTTTTGTTTTGTTTGATTTGTTTGATGGCGCAGTTGCCCGCCAATCTAAGAAAGGTATAAGTAGGTGGGGAGCTCTATTGGATTCAACCTTAGATCGTCTAAGTGATGCAGCGATAATTTTGGGTGGAATGGTTTATTTTATTGATAGTTCAGATCCACTGCTTCCAGTTTTCTTAGTAGCCGCATCTGCTTCATTTATGGTTTCATATATAAAAGCAAGGGCTGAGTCATTAGGCATCAATTGTGATGGCGGAGTAGCTGAGCGAAGTGAGCGACTAATTATTGTTTTAATTGCCTATGGGCTTACTGGTCTATCGGTTAACTACGCAATGGCAGCTGGTATTTGGTTGGTTGCAATTTTGTCAATTATCACAACAGTACAACGATTGCTGATTGTTTATAAAGCGGTGAAGTAATGTTTTTGACATATCTAATAGCTTGGAAGGTAATCGCAGCACTTCCGGAAAAAATTGCCTACACTGTAGCCAATCACATCTCAGATTTTATTTATTTTAGAAATGGTAAGGGTGTTAAACGTCTACGCAGTAATTACGGGCGAGTACTGCCAAATCTAAGTCAGAAAGAATTATCAAATTTAACAAAAGCTGGAATGCGATCTTATTTAAGGTATTGGTTCGACACTTTTCGTCTTGGTAAATGGAGTAAGTCACGAATAATTAACACCACAGAGGTAGTCCGTGAGAATTTGCTTCGCGATCCAATCGCGGCAAAGCAGGGTTGTATTGTCGCCCTTCCACATGCGGGAAATTGGGATCACGCTGCTGCATATTTTTGCTCTACTGGGATTAATTTAACCGCGGTAGTCGAGAAGTTAAAGCCGGAGGCAATCTTTAAAAAATTCTTAGATTATCGGCAGAGCATCGGAATTGAACCGATTAGTCACAAAGAGAAGACCATTCCACTCTTAACTCAGCGCTTACAAGAAGGAAAATTGATTGCGCTAGTAGCAGATCGGGATATGTCACGAAACGGAATTGAAGTGGATTTCATTGGCGGAATAGCAAAGATGCCATCTGGACCTGCGATATTGGCGATTAATACCGGCGCACCACTTATTACCGCATATATTCGCTATACAGACAATGGTATAAAAATTATATTTGATCAAGTCATTATTCCAACCAATTTACAAAATGAAAATGAGAAGATTTCAGCAGTGACTCAATTAATGGCTAATAATTTTGCCAAACATATTAAGGAGTCACCGGTGGATTGGCATATGTTGCAACGGATTTGGGTCGATGAAGAAAATTAGGATCGGAAT
Source organism: Actinomycetota bacterium (assembly GCA_041181125.1). Classification (GTDB taxonomy): domain Bacteria; phylum Actinomycetota; class Actinomycetes; order Nanopelagicales; family Nanopelagicaceae; genus Nanopelagicus. The sequence continues at coordinate 8,688 of JBEGQD010000056.1, forward strand.
GGTTTGTCCGTATGGATGGGATACACCTGGCGGAGTTCAAACCCACATCAGAGAGCTAGCTGAGCATTTGATATCCGAAGGTCATTATGTTTCAGTTTTAACTCCTGTAAGTGATGATTCAGTTCAGCTTCAAGATTATGTTGTTAATGCTGGTAAGCCAATATCAATTCCAGTAAATGGTTCAGTCGCACGAGTTTTATTTGGCCCCATAGCTAGCTCAAGAGCAAAGCAATGGATTGCATCCGGTGATTTTGATTTACTTCACCTACACGAACCAGCAATTCCATCGCTTTCACTACTTGCGTGTTCAGCCGCAGAAGGACCACTAGTTGGAACTTTTCACGTCTCAACACCGAAGAAAAAAGCGATTTACGCAATTGGGCCAATACTTGAACCAATTGTTGAAAAATTAACCGCTCGTATTGCCGTCAGCGAGTTAGCTAGGTCGACTCTAAAAGATCATTTTGATACTGATGCTGTGGTAATTCCAAATGGAATAGATGGCCAAAAGTATGCCAACGCTCTAATTGCAAAAGAATATAGTGGTGATAACACCATTGGTTTTATTGGAAGATTTGAAGAGCCCCGCAAAGGTTTACAAGTTTTACTAGATTCACTTCCTATCGTGGCAAGATTTATCCCAGATGTCTCTTATTTAATAGCTGGTCCTGGTGATAGTAAGGATTATATGAGACAGATTAATCCCGAATTAGTAGGTAGGGTTAAATTTTTAGGCTTACTCAGCGATAAGGAAAAAGAGAGCTTTCTAAAATCAATTCAAATATATGTTGCACCAAATACCGGTGGTGAATCATTTGGAATTATTCTAACTGAAGCGTTATCGGCTGGAACAGCGGTGGTAGCCAGTGACATTCCCGCCTTTAAAGCAGTGCTTGAAAATGGTGCGGCTGGAGCGTTATTTAAAAACGAAGACTCAACCGATCTTGCTAAAGTATTAGTTGAATTACTTAGAGATAAGGATCGGCGAGAAAAACTCGCAAGCAAGGGCAAATTAAGTGCTCAGAAATATGATTGGCAAGATGTGGCTGAGCAAATAGAAAGTGTTTATGAGATGGCAATTGCCGGCGGGCAAAGAGTTACCCTCTCTTCTGAGAATAGGTTTTGGAGTAGAAGATGAGTATTGAAAGCTTATTCGTCGTCCTAATAATTATTTTAATCGCCTGGTATTTAACATTTTCTGCTTCTCGACTGGATAGATTGCATCATCGCGTAGAAACATCTTGGGCAACACTGGACTCGCTACTTCACCAGCGAGCCGCACTTGCTCACGAGATAGTGGCTGAATCTAATCTCGATCCAGCAACTGCTTATCTGATATCAACTAGTGCAAGTGCTGCCAGATTTGCAAAACTAGATGAGCGGTCAGCGGCCGAAAGCGTTTTATCAGAATCCTTAAAGCTTGTTCAATCGGCCGCTCGTGATGAGGTTTTGCAATTACCAACAGAGTTATTAGTTGAATTAGCAGATTTAACTGCGAAAGTAAGATTAGCTATAAATATTCACTTAGAAGCTGTAAATGCAACTAGGAATGTTCGGAAAAAACCACTTATAAGGATTTTTAGATTAGCCGGAAAAGCGCCACTGCCAGTTAGGTATGCATTTGAGGATGATGTCTTAGAAGCAGCTAATTGATTATGATTAAAAAGCGAACCACAAAAATAGTTTTTACTCTTTTTCTTTTCACATTTATAACCGTTGGTTTTAACAAAATTGAGCCAATTAGTAATTTTGTTACGCAAAAAGAGGTTTCAAAAAATCTATTTTCTGGATTACCTGGTGAGAATAACCAGATTCTTGTTGTTAAAGTTGATGACACAAAGCAAGCGCGTCCACAGGTAGGCCTAGAAGATGCCGATGTTATTTATGTAGAGCAGGTGGAGGCTGGTTTAACCAGAATTGCCGCACTTTACTCTTCTCACTTACCAGATTTAATTGGTCCAGTCAGATCAGCAAGAATCTCTGACATTGAACTTTTTGCACAGTTTGGAAGAGTTGGGCTGGCTTATAGTGGAGCGCAATCTAAAATGCGGCCAGTTATCGCTGGTGCAAATATTGAAAATCTCTCTGCAGAGATTAATCCACCAAGTATTTATACCAAAGATCCAAGCCGCGTTGGTCCGGTGAATATGATTTTAAAGCCATCGCTATTACTTGAGCGAGCAAATGCTAAGGCTAAAACTAAAATTGATCTACCAATAAGGTCGCCATGGAGTTTTGGTGACGCACCATCAGAGCCAGTAATTACGACCACCGCTAAAATAAAATGGCCAAATGCAAGCTATGAATTGCGTTGGGATCAAGCGCGTAAGCAGTATTTAACTTACTTTAACGGTGAAGCCAATTTATCTGCGATCGGTGAACAATTAGGAGCTGATACTGCAATCATTCAACTAGTTTCAATAACACCATCTATTTATGGGGATAAGTTTGGCGGGGTAACACCATTTTCTAAGACAACTGGAAGCGGCAAAGCAATCATGCTTAGAGATGGTTTTAGGTATGAAATAACTTGGAAGCGCGATCTTGCAACCGATGTAACTACCTGGTTAACAAAGGATGGAAAGGTAGCGAATTTCAAACCAGGAAAGATATGGATATTCCTCACCGATAACGCACCTGTTTTGGCCCCTTAAGCGGGTGAGCCGTGTGATTAAGGCATCATTTATTGTGCCTGTCGGGTCTAGGTGATTAGTACAATATGGGACTTAATAACTAGGGGAGATAAATGTCAAAGGAAACCGGTACAGCACGAGTAAAGCGCGGCATGGCAGAGATGCTTAAGGGCGGCGTAATTATGGATGTTGTAAATGTTGAACAAGCAAAGATTGCCGAAGATGCTGGCGCAGTTGCAGTGATGGCACTTGAGCGAGTTCCGGCAGATATTCGTGCCCAAGGTGGCGTTGCACGTATGTCAGATCCTGACATGATCACTGCAATTCAATCCGCGGTTTCAATTCCAGTAATGGCAAAAGCACGAATCGGACATTTCGTAGAGGCACAAATTTTGCAAACCCTTGGTGTTGATTACATTGATGAGTCTGAGGTTCTAACACCAGCTGATTACACAAATCATATTGATAAATGGAATTTCACAATTCCATTTGTTTGCGGTGCAACTAACTTAGGAGAAGCACTTCGTCGAATAAATGAAGGTGCAGCGATGATTCGCTCAAAGGGTGAGGCTGGAACTGGAGATGTTTCAAATGCAACAACGCATATGCGAACAATTTCAGCTGAGATCCGTCGCTTAACGTCAATGCGAGAGGATGAGTTGTATGTAGCAGCTAAAGAGTTGCAGGCGCCATATGAATTAGTTAAAGAGGTTGCAAGCACTGGCAAGCTCCCAGTAGTTCTATTTACAGCGGGCGGTATTGCAACACCAGCGGATGCAGCAATGATGATGCAATTAGGAGCAGATGGTGTATTTGTTGGTTCTGGGATCTTTAAATCAGGAGATCCCGCCAAGCGTGCCGCAGCATGTGTTAAAGCTGTTACTTACTTTACTGATCCAAAAGTTATTGCCGATGTATCACGTGGGCTAGGGGACGCAATGGTCGGGATAAATGTTGCCGACATTCCAGTACCTCATCGCCTAGCGGAGCGGGGCTGGTAATTGTGAAAATTGGAGTACTTGCACTCCAAGGTGATGTTCGCGAACACATCCAATCCTTAAGCGATTGTGGAGTAGATGCTGTTGCGGTTAAAACTAAAGGTGAAATTGAAAGTATCTCTGCCCTTGTTATCCCGGGTGGTGAATCAACAACAATCGCAAAATTGGCAAGGTCCTTTGATTTATTTGATCTAATCCAAGAACGTATTAAAGGTGGAATGCCAACATATGGTTCTTGCGCTGGAATGATATTGCTATCTAATGTTGTAGAAGATGCAATTATTGGGCAAGAAAGTTTTGGTGGAATCGATATGGTTGTAAGGCGCAATGCTTTTGGTCGGCAGGTGGATTCATTTGAAACAGATTTAAAGTTTAAGGGAATTACAGACCCGGCAGTTCGAGCAGTGTTTATTAGGGCCCCTTGGGTTGAATCAGTTGGCGCAAATGTTGAAGTATTAGCTGAGATAACCGATACAGCAGGCGTTAAACATCCAGTAGCAGTTCGGCAATCTCATTTGCTTGCCACCTCGTTTCATCCTGAGTTAACTGGTGATAATCGAGTACATAGATTTTTTGTTGAAAATGTTTGCCGTCAACCGGCAACCTTTTAAGGCATACGGGAGAAATAATGAGCGGCCACTCCAAATGGGCAACAACCAAACATAAGAAAGCAATAATTGATTCTCGTCGTGCTAAAAATTTTGCAAAGTTAATCAAAGCCATCGAGGTTTCGGCTAGGTCAGGCGGAGCTGACATCTCAGGCAATCCAACATTATTTGATGCGATTGCAAAGGCAAAGAAGAACTCAGTACCTGCTGACAATATCGATCGAGCAGTAAAGCGCGGGGCTGGTCTTGAAACTGGTGGTAAAGAGTGGGAAACCATTATGTATGAGGGGTATGCAGCGGGCGGAGTTGCACTCTTAATTGAATGTTTATCTGACAACCGAAATCGAGCGGCATCTGATGTAAGAGTTGCAGTCACCAGAAATGGTGGCAATATGGCAGACCCTGGATCAGTTTCTTATTTATTTAACCGAAAAGGTGTAGTTATAGTTTCAAAGCAAAATGGAAAAATAACTGAAGATAGTTTGCTTGAGGTTGTGCTTGATGCCGGCGCGGATGAAGTGAATGATTTAGGTGATTCCTTTGAAATCGTCGCCGAACCTTCTGATTTAGTAGCAGTACGTACATCACTACAAACCGCTGGTATTGAATACGACTCAGCTGAAACATCGTTTCTGCCAACAATGTCTATTCCGTTAGATGCTGATTCAGCCAAAAAGGTCTTTGATTTAATTGAGGCAATCGAGGAGCTAGATGATGTGCAAAATGTTTACGGAAATTTTGATGTTTCAGATGAGGTAATGGCGAGCCTTAGTTAATAAGTATTTACCGCTGATTAGGCTTAACCAATGCGTGTTCTAGGTATCGACCCTGGTTTGACCAGATGTGGAATCGGAATTGTCGACTCAACTGGTCCACAAAAATTAGAGATGGTCGGTGTTGGTGTAATCAAAACGCACCCAGAGGCTGCACTTGAATTTAGATTACTTGAACTAGAAAAAGAGATTTCTAAGTGGATAAATAAATATGAACCTGATGTAATCGCAGTTGAGCGAGTTTTTTCTCAATTAAATGTTAAAACTGCAATGGCGACTGGCCAAGCTGCTGGTGTGGCGCTTTTATTGGCGGCAAAAGCAGGGATTCCAGTAGTAATGCATACACCAAGTGAGGTTAAAGCCGCGGTGACTGGCTCTGGTCGCGCAGATAAGAAACAGGTAGCTAATATGGTCAAACGGTTGCTCAAATTAAAGGAAATGCCTAAACCAGTAGATAGTACCGATGCCTTAGCCCTTGCGATCTGCCATCATTGGCGAGGAGTGGGCAATGCTCGACTAGCAACGGCGAAGAAAAAGGCGATTAAGAAGCGATGATAAGTTCAATAACAGGAACTGTTAAATCCTCATCTGCTAATTCAATTGTGGTTGAAGTTGGTGGCGTGGGCGTATTACTTCAGGTTCCAGCCAGAGTTGCCTCTTCAGTGGCCTTAGGTAATTCAGTAAGTTTTCATACTTACTTAATTGTTCGTGAGGATGCATTAACTCTTTATGGTTTTACTGAAATTAGTGAGAGAGATTTTTTTGAATTACTTTTATCAGTTACAGGTGTTGGACCAAAGGTAGCTCAATCTATTTTAGCTAGCAGTGATGCCTCAATAATCGCATCAGCAATTCTTACTTCTAATCATAAATTACTAGAGTCTGTTCCAGGTTTAGGGAAAAAGGGTGCACAACGGTTAGTGCTTGAGCTTAAAGATAAGGTTGGTGGATTCGTAGGTGGAGCTAGCCAAGCGAATTTATCAATTACTAATCAGGTTGAGAACGCTTTACAAGGATTGGGTTACTCAGCCAAAGAAGCTGCACTAATGGTTGCTCAGATAGCTGGCAATCAAAAAATAGATAAGTTAGAACTATCAGAAATTTTAAAGTTAGCACTCAAATCTGGAGCAAAGTAGTGATGAGCGATCGCATAGTTGACCAAGGCTCAGATGATGCTGAGCGAGTTGCGGAGTTAGCTCTTAGACCAAAGAATTTAAATGAATTCGTTGGACAATCTAGGGTAAGAGATCAATTAAATCTATTGCTAGTTGCTGCAAAAGAGCGTAAATCTTGTGCGGATCATATTTTGTTTTCTGGCCCACCCGGATTAGGAAAGACAACACTTGCCATGATTGTCGCTTCGGAAATGGATGCACCTATAAGAATTACTTCTGGCCCGGCAATACAACATGCCGGTGATTTAGCCTCAATCCTTTCATCACTTGTTGAAGGTGAGATTTTGTTTATAGATGAAATACATCGAATGTCTCGGCCTGCTGAGGAGATGTTGTATTTAGCGATGGAGGATTTCCGCGTAGATGTAATTGTTGGCAAGGGTGCTGGGGCAACATCAATTCCATTAGAGCTACCAACTTTCACATTAGTTGGCGCAACTACAAGAGCTGGATTACTGCCGAGTCCATTACGAGATCGTTTTGGCTTTACCGCGCAATTAGATTTTTATGAAGCCCAAGAGCTTGCTCAAATAATTAAACGTAGTTCAGATCTCCTTGATATTTCCATAGATCAAACAGCAGTAGACGAAATCTCCTCTAGATCTCGTGGCACACCTCGCGTAGCCAATCGCTTATTACGCCGAGTTAGAGATTATGCTCAAGTGAATAAAGAGAAAGTTGTTTTATTAGAGCATGCTAAATCTGGCCTAAAAATTTATGAGGTTGATGAGTTTGGATTAGATCGTCTTGATAAATCTGTTCTCAATGCATTAATTAAAAACTTTAATGGCGGGCCGGTTGGAGTTTCAACTTTAGCTATGGCGGTCGGAGAAGAGATAGAAACTATTGAATCTCTAGCCGAACCATTTTTGGTAAGAATGGGATTTTTAGCCAGAACACCCCGTGGCCGAGTTGCAACAGCAGCAGGTTGGGCACACCTTGGGATAAAGCCACCACTTTCTGCCCAGATCGGCACAGATGCCTCACTCTTTGATCAAGATCCTGATATCGCACAATAATTACTAAATCAACGCATAATTTTTGCTAGTTTTACTTGGATTTCTCAATAAACACACCTGCGCCTAGAATTACTCCTCATGTCTGCCAATAAAATTGCAAATACTCAATCTAAAGCGGTTCGAACAATTTCAATATTGTTGCTCGCAATTTTGGCATTTACTGGTGTTGCATTTGTTTTAGGTGCGACGTCATTCAAATTAGGACTTGATCTACAAGGTGGTACTAGCGTAACTCTGCAACCTAGAATTGAAGATGGCCAGACCGGAAAGGTTACTTCTGAAGCTATAGATCAAGCTGTTGCGATTATTCGCCAACGTGTTAACTCATTAGGTGTTGCCGAATCTGAAGTTTCTGCCCAAGGCACAGGTGTTAATCGCCAAATTATTATTTCAGTACCTGGTGAGACTGGTCGTCGAATTGTTGATTTAGTTGGTCAAACTGCGGAGCTAAGATTTCGTCCAGTTCTAGCGGTGGGAGCAGGTGCTGCAACTTCAGTTACCGATGCAGCAAATGCAACTTTGCCGGCTGGTGTTACTCCAGAATTAAATGCTCAATTTGCAGCTCTTGATTGCACTAAGCCGGAAAATCGCCAAGGCGGTAATAGTGGAAGCGAATCAGCAACAGTAATAAGTTGCGATCGAGGTGGTGTAAGTAAGTTTATATTGGGTCCTGCTGAAGTTTTGGGTAGGCAAGTTAGTAAGGCATCTGCAGTAATTAATACACAAAGTGCATCAGGATGGTATGTAGTTTTAGATTTTAATGGCGAAGGAACAACTAAGTTCGGAGCCATGACCTCAAGACTTACAGGTTTGCCAGCACCACAAAATCAGGCTGCAATTGTTCTTGATGGATTGGTTTATTCAGCACCGCGAATTAATGAGGCTATAAATGCCGGAACTGCTCAAATTACCGGTAACTTCACTCAATTAGAGGCACAAGATCTTGCAAATGTATTGAAATATGGCGCACTCCCACTTGCGTTTGATAGAGGTGAAGTTCAACAAATTTCACCTTCACTTGGAGCGGATCAACTGCATGGCGGATTAATCGCCGGGGGATTAGGTTTACTACTGGTTATTGCTTACTCAATGATTTATTACCGTGGTTTGGGAATTGTTTCAGTAGGTTCACTGCTAGTAGCTTCTGTGATTGCACTTCTTTCATTCCTACTACTTGGCGAATGGATAGGTTTCACACTTACTTTGGCAGGAATTGCCGGAGCTATTGTGGCAATTGGTATTACTGCCGACTCATTTATTGTTTACTTTGAGCGTATTCGTGATGAGGTCCGTGAAGGCAAATCACTTAAGTCTGCGGTTGAAACTGGTTGGGCCAGAGCAAGGCGAACAGTGATCGTGGCAGATGCAGTATCGATGATTGCAGCAGTAATGCTCTACTTCTTTGCTGTGGGTGGAGTTCGAGGTTTCGCATTCACTCTTGGCTTAACAACAGTCATTGATTTAATAGTAGTTTTCTTCTTTACAAAACCTTTAGTTACCCTTTTAGCCAAATTTACTTTCTTTAATAGTGGCCACAAACTTTCTGGTTTCTCAGCAAAATCTTTAGGAATTATTCAAAAACCAGGTTTACAAACTGGGGAGGAAAAATAATGGCTAAAATATCTGGATTAGGTGGCCGTCTCTATCGAGGTGAAACCTCAGTTGATTTTGTTGGTAAGCGAAAGATTTGGTATGCATTTTCAGGGTTGTTAATACTTGCATCAGCTGCAACCCTATTTACACAAGGGTTACACCTAGGAATTGAGTTTAAAGGTGGTTCATCATTTACCGTTACATCACCATCTGCATCGATTGCTTCTGCAGAATCTGTACTGGCTGATGCTGGCATAACCTCCCAAAATATTATTCAAAAGATTGGTAATGACAAGGTACGCGTTCAAACTGATGCACTAACTCAAGTGCAACAATCCTCTGTGGAGCAAAAACTGGCAGCTAAGTTTGGCGTAACAATTGACTCAATAGATTCTCAAATTATTGGTCCATCTTGGGGTGCGGAGATCACTCGAAAAGCACTTTACGGTTTATTTGGTTTCATTTTTGTAGTAATGCTCTATCTAGCGATGGCATTCGAATCAAAAATGGCTATCGCGGCAATTATTGCAGTAATCCACGACGTGTTCATCACCGTAGGAATCTATGCTTTGGTTGGATTTGAAGTTACCCCAGCAACTGTTATTGGTTTCTTAACGATTCTTGGTTACTCACTCTATGACACAGTGGTTGTATTTGATAAAGTTCGAGAGAATACAAAAGGAATTGCTGCAAGTGGAAAGAGCACTTATTCTCAAGCTGCTAATTTGGCTGTGAACCAAACGCTAGTCCGATCATTTAATACTTCCTTAATTGCATTGCTTCCAGTCGGTTCCATTCTTTTTGTAGGCGCAGGCTTACTTGGTGCTGGAACACTGAAGGATCTTTCACTTGCGCTCTTCATTGGTCTAGCAACTGGAACCTATTCATCGATATTCATTGCAACACCAATTTTGGCTGCACTTCGTGAACGCGAGCCCGCAATGCAAGCACTAGCAAAGCGAGTGGGAAACCGCAGTGACAAACCAGCTACAACTGCGAATTTTGTTGATAATAGATCTGGGAAAGGTCCACGCAATCAACCTCGACGTAATCGTCGCCGTTAATTACTTTGCAATAACTAAGGCAGCCATAGCGCTATGACAACCCAAGAATTGTTAAAGCCGCTATCTGATGGGTTAGCTCAATCACATCCTGGATTTTCAAGCAAAGAGTTAGAGCGCGCCTTTGTTGCTGCAGAAAAAGCCCATCAAGGACAGGTACGAAAATCTGGTGAAGCGTACATAACCCATCCGGTCGCTGTCGCGCAGATATTGATCGAGTTAGGAATGGATTTACCTACCGTCATGGCCGCACTTCTGCATGACACAGTTGAGGACACAACTTATTCGCTAGAGCAGATTAAAAATGAGTTTGGTGATGAGGTTACCTCTTTAGTTGATGGTGTAACCAAGTTAGACAAATTGACTTATGGTCCAACTGCAGAAGCTGAAACTCTTCGCAAAATGGTTGTGGCAATGTCGCGAGATATAAGAGTTTTAGTCATCAAATTGGCAGATCGATTACACAACGCACGAACTTGGCAGTTCATTGAAGCTGAAACCGCTCAACGTAAAGCTAAAGAGACAATTGATATTTATGCGCCCCTTGCGCATCGTCTAGGTATGAACGCGATTAAATGGGAGCTCGAAGATCTGTCATTTAAAGTTCTAGAGCCAAAGAAATTTGAGGAGATCGAGCGTTTAGTTGGAGAGCGCTCACCAGCTAGAGATCAGTTGACCGCTGAGGTAATAAATGCTGTTGATCAAGACTTAAAAATTGAAGGTATACATGCTCAAGTAAGTGGAAGACAAAAACATTTCTACAGTGTTTATCAAAAGATGGTTGTTCGTGGCCGAGAGTTCAATGACATTTATGACTTAGTTGGCATAAGAATTTTGGTTGATTCAGTTCGTGATTGTTATGGCGTCCTTGGATCAATTCACGCTCGGTGGAGTCCGGTTCCAGGTAGATTTAAAGATTACATTGCAATGCCGAAATTTAATCTTTATCAATCTCTTCATACAACTGTAATTGGGCCAAATGGTAAAGCGGTAGAGATTCAAATTCGTACTTTTGATATGCATGCCAGAGCCGAGTTTGGTATTGCTGCGCATTGGAAATATAAATCAAAAAATATTGACTCCGGTAAGGGACCAGAAGAACTTTGGCTCCGACAGCTGCATGAATGGCAACAAGAGAGTGGGGATGTGGGTGATTTTCTAGAAACCCTACGTTATGACTTACGCACGCCAGAGGTTTTTGTATTCACACCAAAAGGAAGCGTAATTGCTCTTCCTGCAGGTTCTACACCTGTTGATTTTGCATATGCAGTTCATACCGAGGTCGGAAATAAGTGCGTTGGAGCAAAAGTAAATGGAAAATTAGTTCCGTTGGAATCACATTTATCTAATGGCGATGTAGTTGATATCGTCATCAATAAGGGCATAAGTGCCGCGCCAAGTCATGACTGGCTTAACTTTGTTACTTCATCACGAGCGAGATCAAAAATTAAGGCTTGGTTTTCAAAAGAGCGAAAAGAAGAGGCAATTGAAGCCGGGCAAGAGTCAATAGCTAGGCAAATGCGAAAAGCCGGTTTACCACTACAGAAGATTTTAGGTGGGCATGCACTTCTTGAGTTAGCGCATGAACTTAGGTACGAGGATATTGAAAGTATGTATGAAGCAGTAGGTAATGGTCATGTTTCAGCCCATTCAATTATTGAAAAGTTAATGGTTCTACTTGGAACTACTGATGCGCACCCTTATAATGATTTAACTCCGTTAATCAATCCAGTTAAACGGGAGCGAAAGAGTGTCTCTGGAATTGATGTTGAAGGGGCAGCGGATGTACTGGTAAAACTGGCTAGATGTTGCGCCCCGGTACCTGGAGATGAGATTACAGGCTTTATTACTAGAGGTAGCGGAGTCTCAGTTCACCGAGCTGACTGCATAAATATTGTTGACCTAAAGATTCATCAAGGCGATCGCCTAATTGGTGTTAAGTGGAACCTTTCAGCGAAAAGCACCTTCCTAGTCAACATCCAAGTGCAAGCGCTTGATCGTGCGCGATTACTATCTGATGTTACTAAATCCTTATCTGATCAGCATGTAAACATATTAAGTGCTTCGGTAGTGACAAATAAGGATCAAACAGCTATTTGTAAATTCTCATTCGAAATGGCTGACGCATCACATCTAGATGCCGTAATGGCAGCTGTTCGAAATATTGAAGGCGTTTATGATGTAGACAGGGTATTTAACAACTAGCTTGTAAATTCAGTTAAACCTTTTTGCGCTTGCTCAAGCCAATCTCTACGAGCGGCTGCAGCCTCTCGAGCTAACATTGCCTTCGCGCTTTGCCCAGCAGCCTCAGCTTTTGCTGCTTGTTTTTCATAATTATCAATTGCTTCCTGCAATCCTTGCACAACTTTATTTGCTTGCGCTTTAGCGCTTGGATCACTCTTTCGTTGATAATTTCTCTCAAGTTCAGATATTTCTTCCTCTACTTTCTTAATTCGCTTTTCAAATGCTTCTCGCTTTTTACGATCCGTCATTCCAATTTTTTGCCACTTACCCATAAGGTCATAAAACTTTTTCTTGGCAGATTTGAAATCTGATATCGGTAGAAGTGCTTCAAACTCAATAATCAATGCCTCGCGCTTAGTAAGGTTTTCAGACATTGATCCTTTGCGCTTTTCCATATCAGCATTCTTTGCGGCAAAGAAAGTATCTTGAGCTGCCTTAAACCTGCTCCAAAGTGCGGTATCGGTAGATTTCTTTCCACGACCAGATGCCTTCCATTGATCCATTAATGCTTTGAAACGTTTGGCAGTATTGAGCCACTCTTTTGAGTTAGCAAGAGATTCAGCCTCTTTAACAATTACCTCTTTGGTACTAGCAACCTCCTTTTGTTCAATTGCAAGATTTGCAAAATGTGTACGACGTCGCTTATCAAATTTATTTCTAGAGGAGGAGAATCTCTTCCAAAGGGCGGCATCAACTTTTTTATCAAGGCGCGGTGCTTTTTTCCAATCTTCAAGCAGCACTTTCAGTCTGGCTGTGGTTACCTTCCATGCTACTGAGTCAACAAGTGATTCAGCCTCAGAAACAATCTTTTCTTTAACTAAAGTTGCTTCAGCTTTTCTCGCCTCACGTTCAGCAGCTTGCGCAGCCTTACGTGCTTGGTATGCGCCTTCATGTTCAGTAATTAATGCTGGAATCTTTTCAAGTGATTGAGATAGGTTAACCAGGTCACCAACGCCATTTAATTCAGTTATTTGTGTTCGGAGTTTATTTACAGCTTCATGCGCATCACTAGGAACCATCGCACCTGATCTAATTCTTGCTGCAAGCAGGGCAACCTCAGATGCTGCCATTTCAAATTTTTTAACAAAGTATGCAAGTGCTTCTTCTGCGCTTTTTCCAGGGTATGAGCCGACAGCTCGATCTCCAGTGGGGGTTATTACATAGACAGTGCCATCTTCGCCGACTCGGCCAAATTTTGCTGGATCACCTATTAGTGCAGCTGCAGCCCCGGTGCTAGAAAGGATTGGTGTGTTTACATTATCCATAGTTCTTACCTTTCGTTGCGCGGTTTCTGTGTTTACAGATTCCGTTATAGGGGGGGCGAGTAATCGTTTGTGCTTTGATTACTGGGCTTGGTGCTGGTAAAAGATAACCTAAGCACCTGGATTAGGGAAATCTGAACACAAATTACAGATGATGGATAGGGGTGATGGATGCTTATCGATCGAGTAGTCGCCCCATATTTTGAAACAAACTGTTGGATTCTAGCCACCGAAGCAGGGCAGGAAGCGGTGATTGTTGATCCGGGAATTGGTAGACCAAATTTAGTAAAAAGCATTTCAGAGAAGATTTCAGAGCATAAGTTAAAGCCGGTAGCAGTACTTATCACTCATGGGCACCTTGATCACATGTTTTCAGTTGTGCCGCTAACAACTGAAATACCGATGCGAACATTTATTTCACCAGATGACAGATTTTTATTAACAAATCCACTAGCAGCGCTAGATAAAGGTGGAGTGAGTGAGCAATTAATTACTACGTTTGGCGCAGATTTTAAGGAGCCAAGCGATGTTGTTGAATTAGAAGATTTCTCTCGCTTTGAAATAGCTGGATTGGATATTGGCGCGATATTCGCACCCGGTCATACAAAGGGATCAGTAGTTTTTACTGTCAATGATGAACAACTAATTTCCGGGGATGTGCTATTTGCCGGCAGCATTGGCCGTACTGATTTACCAACCGGATCTGCAAGTGATATGCGCAAAACCTTGCGCGAGCGGATTCTGACACTTCCAGATGGCCTAAATGTCCTACCTGGGCATGGGGGGCAAACTACAATCGCTACAGAGCGCGTAAGAAATCCTTACCTGCAGAGTGATTTTCTTGATCAGATTGGGCGGTAATGTGAGTAAGTTCCAGGCGCCCAAAGGCGTAAGCGAGTATTTTCCACCTAATTCATCACATTTTGAATATGTTAGGGATGAATTGTTACAAAGCGCCAAACTAGCTGGTTACTCATTAATTGAACTTCCAGTTTTTGAAGATACGGAAGTATTTACTCGTGGAGTTGGAGAATCAACAGATGTTGTGAGTAAAGAAATGTATACCTTTGAAGATCGTGGTGGTCGTTCTATAACTTTGCGGCCAGAAGGAACTGCTGGAGTAATGAGAGCAGTAATTGAACATAATTTAGATAAAGGCCAACTACCGGTAAAAGTATTTTATACTGGCCCATTTTTCAGAGCAGAACGTCCACAAGCCGGGCGCTATCGCCAATTCTACCAAGTTGGAGTAGAGGCTATTGGATATAACGATCCGCAGATAGATGTTGAAGTAATTGCAATCGCGGATAAAGCATTTAAATCTTTAGGGCTTAGGCAATATAAATTAAATCTTACATCTCTCGGCGATGCTCAAAGTAGAGATGCTCATCGAAAAGATTTGATTAAATTTATTGCCGGATTAAAACTAGATGAAGCAACGCTAGAACGATCCAAACTTAATCCTCTTAGATTATTCGACGATAAGCGCGATGAAGTAAAATCTGCAATGTCTAAAGCCCCATTATTACTTGAATATCTAAGCTCTGAAAGCTCGCAGCACTTTGACGAAGTTAAACGCTTACTTCAAATCTTAAAAATTGATTACGTGATTAATCCAAGAATGGTTAGAGGTTTAGATTATTACACCGGCACTACCTTTGAATTTGATCATGAATTACTTGGCGCTCAATCAGGAATTGGTGGAGGTGGCAGGTATGACGGCTTAATGAGTTCATTAGGAGGATCTGAAGTAAGTGGAATTGGGTTTGGACTTGGCGTGGATCGAGTTCTTATGGCCTGTGTGGCCGAAAACTCATTACCTACCTCTGTAAATCAATTAGATTTATTTATTGTCCCAATCACGCCACAATCTAAAGATTTCTCATTTCAATTGCTCTCTGATCTTCGAGATGCTGGCATTTCATGCGATATGGCATATGGGGATCGAGGGTTAAAAGGCGGAATGAAAGCTGCCGATAAGAGCGGGGCAAAGTTCGGACTAGTTATTGGTGATGATGAAATTTCAAGCAAAAGATGTGAATTAAAATTGATGAGCAGTGGAGAAGAAATCTCTAGTAGCCTTACCACTTCTGAAATAATTAATAGATTGGGAAAAGATAAGTAATGCTCCGCACTCACGATGCTGGATCTCTTAATGCTAAATCAATTTCTACAACTGTTGTGCTTGCTGGTTGGGTTGCGCGGCGACGAGATCATGGCGGGGTTGCATTTATTGATTTAAGAGATTCAACTGGTGCTGTGCAGGTTGTAATAAATGATGAAAAGATTGCTGGTGAACTTAGAGCTGAATGGTGTGTTTTAATTACTGGAACTGTGAAGCTACGCCCAGCCGGTAATGAGAATAAAGATATTCCGACAGGTGAAATTGAAGTTGTATGCGAAAAGCTCGAAGTACTAAGTGAAGCAGCAGCGCTACCATTTCCAGTTGATAGCGGTGATTTGGGGAACATATCTGAAGAGATAAGACTTAAGTATCGGTATTTAGATTTGCGCAGAGAGGGTCCTGCAAGGAACCTTAGGTTGCGATCTAAAGTTACAACCGCAATTCGTGAGGTTATGGCAGATTCAGATTTTCTTGAAATTGAAACTCCATACTTAACTCGTTCAACTCCAGAAGGTGCACGAGATTTTCTTGTGCCGGTGAGGCTTCAACCTGGATCTTGGTATGCCTTACCTCAGTCTCCTCAGCTTTTTAAACAATTACTCATGGTTGCCGGGATGGAGCGGTACTACCAAATTGCTAGATGTTTTCGAGATGAAGATTTCAGAGCAGACCGCCAGCCCGAATTTACTCAGTTGGATATTGAAATATCTTTTGCTGATCAATCTGATGTTATCGCAATTGCTGAGAAAGTTTTAGCTTCTGTTTTCTTAAAAGTTGTGGACTATAAGATTCCATTACCAATCCCACATATGACTTATCGGGATGCAATGAACAATTATGGTTCTGACAAGCCTGATTTAAGATTTGAAAACAAAATTACAGATGTTACCGATTTCTTTAAGGAAACTTCTTTTAGAGTATTTCAGGCAGATTATGTCGGAGCCGTTGTTATGCCTGGTGGTGCTGATTCGCCAAGAAGAGAGCTTGATGCATGGCAAGATTGGGCAAAAGCACGTGGTGCTAAAGGTCTGGCATACATATTAGTTGGGGCAGATGGAACACTGGCTGGTCCGGTTGCTAAAAACCTTTCCGAAAAAGAAAGCGCTTCAATTGCTCAGAAAGTTGGCGCAAAGAATGGTGACGCAATTTTCTTTGCT
Source organism: Actinomycetota bacterium (assembly GCA_041181125.1). GTDB lineage: Bacteria > Actinomycetota > Actinomycetes > Nanopelagicales > Nanopelagicaceae > Nanopelagicus. Next base: position 25,336 of record JBEGQD010000056.1, read on the forward strand.
GCAGGTAATAGAACATCCTCACAGAACCTGCTGGGCGCAGTTCGGCTTGAAATCGGAGCACGCTGCAATTTAATTGATGAATCATTGTGGAAGTTTGTTTGGATAGTTGATGCTCCGATGTTTGAATTAGTAGATTCTGAAAATCCAGCCTCTGGCTGGACAGCCGTGCACCATCCATTTACTGGTCCAAAACCAGAGTATGCAAGTAATTTTGATAAGCAGCCTGGAGATGCATTGGCATATGCATATGACATTGTCCTGAATGGAAATGAAATAGGTGGAGGATCTATTCGTATTCATCAACGCGATGTTCAGCAACGAGTATTTAAAACTATTGGTTTATCGCAAGCAGAAGCTGAAAGCAAATTTGGATTTTTGCTCGAAGCGTTTAATTATGGTCCACCACCACATGGGGGAATCGCCCTGGGATTAGATCGCTTAGCTGCATTACTTGCCGGCGCTCAATCCATTCGTGAAGTTATTGCTTTTCCTAAGACGGCAAGTGGTGGCGATCCACTTACCGGCGCACCAACACCTATTACTCCAGCACAACGCAAAGAGTCTGGGGTCGATACTCCAGCCGTTGCCAAGTAGTTACCAACTTTTCAGGTATTCTTCCCAATATGGGACCAGGTGGAATTGCAACGATAATCGCAGCCTCTTCTCTGGCAATAATTGCAGTTGCTATTTCATATGCAGTGATCAGAATTACTAGAACTATTGATGAAATTACAAAAACTATTGCAATGGTTAACTCTCCGCTAAAGAGCATAAGTAATGCAGGTAAATCATTTGAGAGTCTTACTAAGAAGGTCGCAAACGCTACAGAATCCTTTCTTGATGAGAACCCATTAGCCATGAAAGCTGCCGCAGCGGTGGTCGCAGCTGCCAAGCTAAAGAAAAAGGGTAAGAAAAAAAGTAAAGCGAAGGAGTAAATATGGATTCAGCAGATATCCGCTCCAGGTGGCTTAATTTTTTTGAGTCTAATAATTCATTAAAACTTCCACATACAGTCGTTCCATCTGCATCATTAATTGCTGACGACCCAAATCTTTTATTAGTTAATGCTGGCATGGTGCCATTTAAACCATTTTTTCTGGGTGAGGTTAAGGCCCCTTATAAGAGAGCCACTTCGGTCCAAAAGTGCGTGAGAACTTTAGACATTGATGAGGTTGGTAAAACAACAAGGCATGCCTCTTTTTTCCAGATGTGTGGAAATTTTTCTTTTGGTGATTACTTTAAAGAAGGGGCAATTGCTCTTGCTTGGGAGTTATTAACTAAATCAACATCTGATGGTGGTTATGGATTTAATGAGGACAAGCTTTGGGTAACCGTTTACCAAGATGATGATGAAGCGGCACAAATCTGGGAAAAACAGGTTGGAGTGCCTAAGAATCGAATTCAGCGTAGAGGCATGGCTGATAATTTTTGGTCAATGGGTGTCCCTGGCCCTTGTGGTCCGTGTTCTGAAATTTATTTTGATCGCGGCAGCGCATACGGAAAAGAGGGTGGACCGATCGCTGATGAGGATCGGTATTTAGAGATCTGGAATTTAGTATTTATGCAAAATATTCGTGGAGAAGGTGGGGATAAGAATGCATTCCCAATTGTGGGGGAGTTACCCGCAAAAAATATTGATACTGGTCTCGGCTTAGAGAGAACCGCTGCCCTACTACAAGGGGTTGAAAATATATATGAAATTGATACAACAAAAATTATTCTAGACAAAGCTTCTGCTTTAACTAAGGTTAAATATGGTAAGGATGAAAAATCTGATGTCTCACTTCGAGTAGTGGCAGATCACGCAAGAACTGCAATGATGTTAATTGGAGATGGTGTGACTCCTGGCAATGAGGGTCGCGGATATGTGCTTCGTAGAATGATGAGAAGAACAATAAGAAATATGCGCTTGCTAGGCTCCCAAGATTTCGTAATGGGTGAGTTGGTGAAGAGTTCAATAAAGTCAATGGGAGCACAGTATCCAGAGCTAATGACTGGTTCAGATCGTATTCTTGCAATAGCTGAAGCTGAGGAAGATAGTTTTATCCAAACTCTAAAAAGCGGCACAACTATTTTTGATTTGGCTGCTACTCAACTAAAAAGCGAAAAAAGTAAATCCTTATCCGCAGATACCGTGTTCAAACTTCACGACACCTATGGGTTTCCATTTGATCTAACTCTTGAGATGGCACGTGAGCAAGGCTTGGGAGTGGATGAAGCGGGTTTTCGTAAGTTAATGAATGAACAGAGAGATAGAGCCAAAGCTGACGCAAAGGCAAAGAAGAGTGGACACACAGATCTAACCGAATATCGTGCAATAGTTGATAAATCAGGCTCTTCAAAATTTATTGGTTATGAAAATGTCTCGGCAGAAGCAAAGATAACTGGAATTTTAGTGGATGGTAAAAGTGTTTCGGAAGCTAATATCGGATCAGATATTGAAATAACTTTAGATCGCACACCATTTTATGCAGAAGGTGGCGGACAATTAGCTGATGGCGGAATAATCAAATTAGCCAATGGGGCACTAGTTCAAATCGATGATGTCCAGTCACCGTTGCCAGGTTTAATTGTTCATAGAGGAAACATTGTTAGCGGAGTTGTCAAAAACGGTTCTCAGGTTACATCTGAGATTGATTTAGAGCGTAGATTAGCAATATCTAGAGCACATACTGCAACGCATATGGTTCATAAAGCTTTCAGAGAAGCGCTAGGTGAAACTGCTACACAGGCAGGATCAGAGAACGCACCTGGTCGCTTCCGATTTGATTTTCCTTCCACAAGTGCTGTGCCAGTCTCTGTATTAAATGATGTTGAAAGTCGTGTAAATGAATTGTTAATTGCTGATCTACAAGTTCATGCAGAAGTGATGTCACAAGATGCCGCAAGAGCATTGGGAGCGATGGCATTATTCGGCGAAAAATATGGAGATCAAGTGCGAGTAGTAAGTGTCGGTGACTGGGCTAAAGAGCTATGCGGAGGAACACATGTAGCCCGTTCTGGCCAATTAGGTTTAGTAAAATTACTCTCAGAATCATCAATTGGAGCTGGAGTGCGTCGCGTCGAAGCGCTGGTTGGCTATGACGCATATCAGTTCCTTGCCAGAGAGCATATTTTGCTTAACTCCCTTACTGAAATAATTAAAGGTGCAAGATCGGATGAATTACCTCAACGTATCTCAGAATTAGTTGAAAAAATGAAAGCCATGGACAAGGAGTTAGCCCTTGTTCGTTCCGCTAAAGCAATGGCAGCAGCTGCAGGTTTAGTCTCAAAAGCTCAGCAAATTGGGAGTATTAATCTGATTATTGATCAATTAGAGAACGAAATTGCAGTAGACGATATGAGATCGATCGCTGTTGGTTTACGCGACAAGATAAAATCTGGCGTCGTAGTGCTTTCAACTATCAATAGTGGTAAACCACTTTTAGTAGCTGCAGTATCAACTGATGCAATTAAATTAGGAATTAAAGCAGGGGAACTTATTAAAATTGGTTCTGCAGCCCTTGGCGGCGGAGGGGGCGGCAAGGATGATTTTGCGCAAGGTGGCGGTTTAAACTCTATGGCTCTTGCAAAGTCATTTGCTGAAATAACTAAGTTAATCAATGGGAAAGTCAATTAAGAATCAGGTTGATTATGAATGAGCCAATACCAATTGGGCAAAGAATTGGCTTTGACTATGGCGTGAAACGTATTGGTGTTGCAACATCAGACGCGCACTCAATTCTAGTCTCACCACATGCAACATTAGTAAACGATGATAAGTTGATGGATAAACTCACCGAAATAATTACTGATATTAATCCTATTTACATAGTGATCGGAGATCCAAAAAATTTGTCTGGTAAGGACGGTGAGAAATCAGTTTTAGCAAGTGAATTTGGTATTTTGATCAAAAAATTATTTGCAGGTCCTGTTTATCTTGTAGATGAACGTTTGACTACCACCAATGCTTACGCACAAATGAGAGAGATTGGTAAATCCGAAAAAGAAAGCAAGCATGTTATTGATCAAATAGCAGCCATTAACATTTTAGAAAGTGCGATATTGAATGAGAAATCTGGTACTTCAGTTGGAAGAATTTTGTGAAGCGGATATTTCCACTACTTCTTAGTGGAGTATTGATAACCTTCGTTGCATCACAGATTCACCAGTCATATTTGCTAAATGATTATTCTTCTGTCTCTTCTGTTGAAAAAGTCCAAATTCTGATTGAACCTGGTGATACGGGTAATTTAATTGCACAAAAGCTTTATGAAAAAGGAGTAATAAAAGCGACCAAAGTTTTCTATAAGATTGCATTAAACGATAGACGAGCTAAATCAATCTCACCTGGTATCCACGAAATTGATTTAAAAATTTCGGCTAATTCTGCTTTGACGCAGTTATTAGATATTAAGCGAAATCGTGGCGTATTTGGATTCAATGAAGGATTACGAAAGGCAGAAGTACTTGATTTACTCTACAAATCAAAGTTAGTCACCGGAAAACTATCATCATTCTTGAAGCCAGATGCAAAATATAAAACAGATAATCTAGAGGGTTTTTTATTTCCTGCTCAGTATTCGTTTGCTCCTGGTACAACTGTTGATAATGCGATAACACAAATGATTGATCGATTCAATATTGCAGCCAAGAATAGTAAAGTTGATATTGGTTTTAATAATTTTTCACCTTATGAACTAGTTATAATTGCATCTATTCTTCAAGCAGAGGGTGATCCGCAAGATTTCACCAAGATTGCCCGTGTTATATACAATCGATTAAAACTAGGGATGCCATTGCAAATGAATACCACTGTCGAGTATGCAGCTAATCTGCGTGGCAAAATACGCTTGCCATATAAGCATTTAGACATTAACTCTCGCTACAACACCTACAAGTTTCGTGGTTTACCGCCTGGACCAATAGGTAATCCAGGTGAGGCAGCCCTTAATGCAGCAGTAAATCCAGCGCTCGGGGATTGGCTCTACTTTGTTACAGTTAAACCTCAGGAAACTCGATTTACTAAATCATATGAACAGTTCGTAATTTGGGCAAATGAATTTAAAGCTAATGAAAAGGCAGGTTTGTTTAAGTGATCAAGTTAGCGGTGGCTGGAACTCCAATTAGTCATTCACTTTCTCCATTACTTCACTCAACTGCATATAAATTACTTGAAGTTGATGCAGAATTTACCAGTTCAGATATATCTGAAGAAAAATTCGGTGAATATTATTTTGATTCAAAAAAATTAGGATTGCGTGGTTTAGCACTTACGATGCCCCTTAAGGAGATAGCAGTTGGTTTTGTGGATCGAGTCGATCCAGTAGCGAAACAAATAAGTTCAGTAAATACAATTATTTTTGAGTCGACTGGAAGCATCGGATTATCAACCGATTTTCTTGCATTTAAGAATTTGCTTAAACCTTATTTTGGAAAGAGAATTGCGATTCTTGGAGCTGGCGGTACTGCCCGAGCTGCTATTGGTGCCTTACGAGGAAGTGGCAGTGAACTCTCTATATTGACTCGGTCAATGAATCGCCATGACCAATTGCATGCAGCTGCAGTTGATTTAGATATTGAATTTTTGGAATGGCACCAATTTGAGCAGATTCAAGATCGAGATTTAATTATTTCTACCACGCCGGCTGGTGCTACTGATGGACTTTCAATAATTTCTACTAAAGCAGATTTTCTTGAGGTTATTTATCATCCATGGCCAACAGAATTAGCAAAGCGGTACCAAAATTTAGGAAGGCACGTAATTGGAGGATTATCACTTCTAGTCGAACAGGCACTATTCCAGATTCATTATTTTTCGCAAAAAGATTTTGATTTTGAAATAATGCGGAAAGAACTACTGAACGTAGCTAATGCCGCTGTAAAGGGTTAATCCACAGGCCTGCTTTTAAAAAGCTAATATTCTTATTATTAGTAAATGGCCTTAGAAATTTCTCTTTTTATACTTTTAGCTTGGATTGCAATTTATGATATCAAGTATCATCTAATTAGGAATATTGATCTTTTTATTTTGTTAGCACTGCTTATTCCTTACTATAAGAACTGGTCTATTGGAATGGGAAATCTGTTTTTCTATTTACTTATAAATCTAATTTTCCATAAGAAAATTGGGTCAGGTGACATCAAGCTTTCTTTACTTATCGCCCTTCCTTTAGACTCACTCTCTGGACTGATAAATGCAATAGCTTTTACATGGATTCTTGGCGGCAGCTATTCACTGATTCATCGTTCCCAGACCATCGCATTCGCACCATTTATGATCTATGGAACCTATTTAGCGAGACTTCTCTGAGACAATAATTGAATTGGCAACGAGATAAGTATCTAATCTGCGAGAATACTCTCCTCAAGGTTGATGGGAGAGTGAAGTGCTTCGTTGGTTAACAGCTGGTGAGTCTCACGGGCCATCTCTGTCTGCCATCATTGAAGGTATTCCGGCACATGTAATCATTACAAGTAAGGATATCGATTTAGATCTATCTCGCCGCAGATTAGGTTTTGGTCGCGGAGCGAGACAGAATTTTGAAGCAGATAAAATTACAATTACTGGAGGAATTCGCCTTGGTGTGACTCAAGGTGGTCCAATCGCTATTCAAATTGCAAATTCAGAGTGGCCTAAATGGGAAAAAGTAATGAGCGCCGATCCAGTGCCTGAAAATGATATTAAAGATTTAGCTAGAAATGCGCCATTAACAAGACCACGCCCCGGCCATGCTGATTTGGTTGGAATGCAGAAATTCAATTTTTCTGATGCCAGACCAGTATTAGAACGTGCGAGTGCTAGAGAGACTGCATCTAGAGTTGCTTTAGGTGCGGTTGCAAGAGCATTTTTAAAGCAATCTGTTGGCATAGAAATTCTTAGTCATGTGCTCTCAATCGGACAAGTTTCTGTTTCGGAAAACTATCAGCTACCTGAAATATCAGATCGCGTTCGAATTGACGAAGATCCAGTCCGATGTGCTGATAAAAAAGTTAGCGAAGCAATTGTTAAGGAGATTGAAGCAGCCCATCGGGATGGCGATACCTTAGGGGGAGTGATTGAGGTTTTAGCTTATAACTTGCCACCTGGACTGGGTTCTCACACCCATTGGGATAAAAGATTGGATGCAAAATTAGCTGGAGCAATGATGGGAATTCAAGCCATAAAAGGTGTTGAGATTGGGGATGGCTTTACAACAGCTAAACGTCGAGGTTCTGTTGCACATGATGAGATTGAAAAGAATTCAAATGGTGCGATTAGTAGGCGAACGGATAGAGCTGGTGGTACTGAAGGTGGTATGAGTAATGGTGAGATATTACGAGTTAAAGTTGCGATGAAACCAATTTCAACTGTTCCCAAGGCTTTGGACACAATTGATGTCGCAACGGGAGAACCAGCTAAGGCAATTAATCAGCGTTCAGATGTTTGTGCGGTCCCAGCCGCTGGCATTGTTGCGGAAGCAATGGCAGCACTCGTTCTTGCAGATGCCGTTCTAGAAAAATTTGGCGGTGATAGCGTGCAGGAAACAAAGCGAAATTTTGAAAATTATATGAGAACCTTAGAAATTAAGTAATGCAGCAAAAAATTGTATTAATTGGCCCGCCAGGTGCTGGTAAATCTTCTGTTGCGAACGCTTTATCAAAAGAACTATCTATGCCTTTTATCGACAGCGATTCTGAAATTGAGAAGATAGCAGGTAAGAAAATTTCTGAAATTTTTATAGACGATGGGGAGCCCGCATTTCGCAGATTAGAGATCGAAACCGTTAGTCGTCTACTTTCAGAATTCACTGGAATCATTGCATTAGGAGGAGGAGCCCCAGTTAGCAAGGAGATTTATGAGCAATTAGAATTAGCTGATTACCCAATAGTGTTTATTGATGTTTCTATCTCCCAAGCCGCCAATCGAGTTGGCTTTAATAAAGATCGTCCGCTACTTCTTATAAACCCTCGCCAACAGTGGTTGAACTTAATGAATGACCGTCGGCCAGTTTACGAACATCTCGCCACGGAGGTTGTTTCTTCAGACAATAAGAAACCAGCTGAAGTTGCGAAAATTATTAGCGAGAAACTGAAAAGCAAGCTATGAAGATTATAAAAGTAAAAGCTGAACGCAACTATATGGTACAAATAGGAGTTACGTTTTCTGAATCAATAAAGCAGATAAGCGCTTCGCATAACAAGGTTTTGTTGCTTGCTCCGGCTGTAATTCTTAAACAGTTTAAAATAAAAGAAACAAAGAATTTATTTATACTACAAACTCCCAATGGTGAAAATCAAAAAAGCATCAATTTCTTGAGCCACATTTGGAGCAAAGCCGCTTTAGTTGGACTTAAAAGGTCTGACGCAATTATTGGCTTCGGTGGCGGAGCAACTACTGATGTTGCTGGATTTGCGGCTGCTACATGGCTAAGAGGAATTGATTGGTATGCAATTCCAACTTCATTAGCAGGGATGGTTGATGCTGGGGTCGGTGGAAAAACTGGAATAAATTCTCCTGCTGGTAAAAATCTAATCGGATCATTCTATTCGCCGTCAAAAGTCCTGATTGATCCAACACTTTTACAAACATTGCCCGTTCGTGATATTTCAGCAGGAATGGCAGAGGTAATTAAGTGTGGCTTTATATCAGATTATAAGATTTTAAATCTAGCCCAGGAAGATGTTCTGGATTATCAGGAATTGATTGCTAGAGCAGTAAAAGTCAAGGCTGAAGTTGTATCTAAGGATTTTAAAGAAAGTAAGCTGCGAGAAATTCTTAATTACGGCCATACATTAGGTCATGCGATTGAAAAAGACAGTAAATATAAATTACGGCATGGAGAGGCGGTTAGCATTGGTATGGTGTTTGCAGCCGAGCTAAGTAAAGAGTTAGCTGGTTTATCTAGTGATGCTGTATTACTTCATCGTGAACTACTAAAGAATTTTAATTTGCCAATAAGTTATAGCAGAGGCAGGTGGAAAGCATTATCAAGCCTTTTGATTCAAGATAAAAAAGTAAAGCAATCAAAGATCAGATTTATCGGTATAAGTAGAATTGGAAAACCGGTGTGGCTTGAGGACGTTTCGCTAAGCATGCTATCTAAGGTATATGAGAGAATAGCGAAGTGAATATTCTAGTTTTAAATGGTCCGAACCTTTCCCGCCTTGATTTGCGCGAAAAAAGTTACTACGGAGATCTTGATTATTATGCACTTAAAGAATCGATCGAATCAAAAGCAAAGGCCCTTGGTATTACCGTGGAAATCAAGCAGAGCGATAGCGAGAGCGAGCTAATAAGTTTTTTGCATGAAGCTGCAGACAAGAAACAACCGGTAATTTTTAATCCAGCTGCTTTTACACATTATTCTTATGCAATCAGAGATGCAGTTAGCATGCTTAAAGCTCCAATTATTGAGGTTCACCTGTCTAACCCTCTTTCTCGAGAAGAGTTTCGTCATACCTCAGTAATTAGTGGGGTAGTAAATGGCACAATTGCTGGCTTTGGTGTTGAAAGTTACTCTCTAGCGTTAATTGCAATGCAGAAGTTGCTTGGTTGACAAGGTAGGCTAGCCCAATAATTTTCTCTTAATTATCAGAGATCGATCAGTTGGATAGGAAAGCAATGGCTACTACAAATGACTTAAAGAACGGCATGACCTTAAATCTTGATGGTCAACTTTGGAATGTTGTTGAGTTTCAACATGTTAAGCCCGGCAAAGGCGGAGCTTTTGTAAGAACCAAAATGAAATCAGTTATGTCTGGAAAAGTTGTTGAAAAAACTTTCAATGCTGGCGTAAAAGTTGAGATTGCATCAGTAGAAAAACGTGATATGCAATATTTATATAAAGATGGTGAAGATTTTATTTTTATGGATTCAACTAACTATGATCAGATCAGAATTAGTAAAGAAACTGTAGGAGATGCGGTCAATTACATGCTTGAGAATGCTGATGCCATTGTCGCGATGCACGAAGGGAATCCACTTTTTATTGAATTGCCAGCTTCGGTAGAGTTAAAAATTACCTATACCGAGCCAGGATTACAAGGTGATCGATCTTCAGGTGGAACAAAACCAGCAACAGTAGAGACGGGAATTACAATTCAAGTTCCACTTTTCATTAAGCAAGATGAAAAAGTTTTAGTGGATACTCGGACTGGTGCGTATCTAGGTCGAGCTAACTAAAAGTGTCTGCTCGTAGTAAAGCTCGCAAGCGAGCATTAGATTTTTTGTATGAAGCTGACATAAAAAAAGTTCTAGCATTGGAATTATTCCAAACCCGTGGCGCTACAGAACTTTCCCAAGAACCTTATGTATTAACCCTGATTACTGGAATTTCAGATCATATAAACAAGATTGATGAGCTCATAATTACATACGCTCAAGGCTGGGACATGGATCGAATGCCTCCTATTGATCGAAATATTCTAAGAATTGCAATATATGAGATTCTTTGGGCCAATGATATTGATCTACAAGTAGCTTGTGATGAAGCAGTTGAATTGGCAAAATCACTCTCAACAGATGAATCCTCTGGCTATATAAATGGCGTGCTAGGCCGAATTATTAAGCTAAAGGATTCGATCGCAATTTAAGTTTTAACAAGCCCTAGTTTTTCTAGTTGTTCAAGCACGCTATTCTCATTTTGTTGGAGCAGCATCGCCAGAAATTGCAGATCATTTGTGCGCACGCTTAGGATTTGACCATTCCAATCCTTACGCCGACTAGCAATCGCGTTTGTAAACTTTTTTACAATTGACGAGAACGGGCTTTCTTCATTTGAAAGCCTTCCCAAATCGATAGCTAAGTTGCTAATTTGTACCGGGCGAGGGTTATCTGGGAAAAGCTCTGCAACTGGTACTTGGTAAAACTCCATTAGTGAGATCGCTTTTTTAAGCGAGATCGCTCGGTCTGCCCTTTCATATGAACCAATTACAACCGCTTTCCACTTGCCATTTGAGTATCGCTCTACGTCTTGCAAGCTCCACCCTTTTGATTTTCTTATAAGTCTCAATTGTTCTGCTGGGTCATTTTTATTCATAGCCGCAGGCTAGCCACACCAGAGTTTCGGTGATTTTAGATATCCACAGATCCTCTGCTAATATACGGCGATTCCTTTAACGATCCGTCCAGAGAGGCGGCGAAGGAGAAGTAAATGGGCATTTTGTTATCTAGCAGCGATATTGATCGCGCTATAAAGCGTATTTCACATGAAATAGTCGAACATAACCAAGGTGTTGGTAATTTAGTCTTAATGGGAATTCCCACTCGTGGCGCTTACCTGGCCGAACGAATATCTAATTTTATTACTGAAATTGAAGGACCAATCTCAACTGGAGTCTTGGATATAACTCTACATAGGGATGATTTACGGCTTCGCCCACCAAAGCCACTTTTACCTACCAAAATTCCTTCAGGGGGAATTGAAGGTAAAGAATTAGTCCTAGTTGATGATGTGCTTTTCTCCGGTCGGACGATTCGGGCTGCATTAGATGCAATCGGTGAATTAGGTAGACCAAGGACTGTTCAATTAGCGGTACTCGTTGATCGAGGCCATAGAGAACTGCCTATTCGGGCTGATTATGTTGGAAAGAATATTCCAACTGCAAAGAGTGAGAACGTAAAGGTTCACCTTGTCGAGTATGACGGGGAAGATCTTGTGGAGTTGATTAAATGATTACTGGTCACCTTCTCTCAGCTGCTGATCTTTCTAAGGATGAGGTGCTTAATTTGCTAGCAACAGCTAAAGAGCTGGCTGCAATCACAGATGGGCCAAATAAAAAGCTACCAACGCTACGTGGTAAAACAGTTGTAAATTTATTTTTTGAAGATTCGACTAGAACTCGAATAAGCTTTGAAACTGCTGCCAAACGTTTATCCGCGGATGTGATCAATTTCTCCGCAAAGGGATCTTCTGTCAGCAAAGGTGAAAGTTTAAAAGATACAGCCCAAACATTACAGGCGATGGGCGCGGATGCTGTAGTAATTAGGCATGGTAGTAGCGGTGCTGCCAAGCGTCTTGCTGATACTCAATGGATTCAAGCTGCAGTCATAAATGCTGGAGATGGCACACATGAGCATCCAACGCAGGCTTTACTTGATGCATTTACAATTAAACAACATCTTCGCGCGAAAGAATCAGATTTCTCTGGAATTAAAGTTCTAATTGTCGGAGACATACTTCACTCGAGAGTAGCTCGCAGCAATATTTTACTGTTAAGCAAACTTGGGGCAGAAATTGTTCTAGTAGCTCCACCAACGCTTCTACCAGTCGGAATTGAAAAATGGCCAGTTAGGATTTCGTATGATCTAGATAGCGAAATTAGAGATTGTGATGTTGTAATGATGTTGCGCATTCAATTAGAGAGAATGGCGGATTCTTTCTTTCCAACCGAGCGAGAGTACTCCAGGAGATATGGTCTCAATTCAGCACGATTAGCAAAGCTTAAAAATAATTCAATTGTTATGCATCCTGGTCCAATGAATCGGGGGCTTGAAATATCTGCAGATAGTGCCGATGATCTTAAGTCCGTAATTGTTGATCAAGTAAAAAATGGTGTCGCGGTAAGGATGGCAGTCTTATATCAACTACTTGGCGGCGCACCGATCGGAGATAGCAAATGATTAAAATTAGTAATGCGAAATTAGCCGATGGCAATGTGGTTGATGTTGAAATTGATAATGATTTAATTTCAAAAGTTACTAAATCATCAGGAACTGTTAGTAAAGGTTCAATTGATGCAACTGGGCAAATTCTATTGCCAGGTTTAGTTGATCTTCACACACATTTGCGAGAACCAGGGCGGGAAGACGCAGAGACTGTTCTTACCGGCTCTTATGCAGCAGCAGCCGGGGGCTACACAGCGATTTCATCGATGGCAAACACCTATCCAGTTGCTGACACCGCTGGAGTTGTTGAGCAGATATATCGGCTGGGTAAAGACGCAGGTCTTTGTGATGTCAATCCAATCGGTGCTGTAACTAAGGGATTAAATGGTGAACAGCTTGCCGAGCTTGGTGCAATGGCAGATTCGATAGCGAGAGTACGAATATTTAGTGATGATGGTAAGTGTGTATCTGACCCATTAATAATGAGGAGAGCACTTGAGTATGTTAAAACCTTCAATGGCATAATCGCTCAGCATGCTCAGGAGCCAAGATTAACAATCAATGCCCAGATGAATGAAGGCAGTGTATCTTCTCGAATTGGATTACCTGGATGGCCCGCCATCGCTGAAGAATCCATAATTGCAAGAGATATTTTATTGGCTGAGCATGTGCAATCAAGGCTACATATCTGTCACTTAACGACTGCAGGCGGAGTAGAGCTTGTCAGGTGGGCTAAAAAACGTGGCATCAATGTAACTGCAGAAGTTAGCCCACACCACCTGTTGTTAACTGATGAGTTAGTTGAGAACTACGATCCAATCTATAAAGTAAACCCACCACTTCGCACCGAAAAAGATGTCATGGCGTTAAGGGAAGGTTTAGCCGAAGGTGTGATTGATATTGTCGCAACAGATCATGCCCCTCACCCAGAGGAAGATAAAGATTGCGAGTGGCAGGCAGCAGCTTTCGGAATGGTAGGGCTAGAGACCTCGCTCTCAGTTGTAATTAAAACAATGATAGAAAGCAAAATGCTAGATTGGTCACAATTAGTTGATCGTATGTCTATAAGGCCAGCGCAGATTGCCGGCTATAAAACTCAGGGTCAAAGTATTCAAGCAGGAAGCGTGGCAAACTTAATATTATTGGATTCCAGCGCTTTTTGGCAGGTGGATAGAAGTAAATTGAAATCAAAGAGTAGGAATACGCCTTTTCACGGGATGACGCTTCCTGGAGTTATCTCACAAGTTATATATAACGGTAAACAAACAGTGATAGCGGGTAGAGTTTTAAATATGGAGAGCGACAAAAATGGATAATAAACCACCCGCCTACCTTGTACTAGATGATGGTCGTATTTTTGAAGGCTTTTCATGGGCTAAAGAAGGTGAAACTTTTGGAGAAGCAGTTTTTTCAACTGGTATGACTGGGTATCAAGAAACTTTGACTGACCCTTCTTATCATAAGCAAATTGTTGTCATGACAGCTCCACATATAGGTAATACCGGTGTCAATAAGAGCGATGAAGAATCAAAGAAGATATGGGTTGCTGGTTTTGTAGTCAGAAATCCTTCACCAATAGCAAGTAATTGGCGCAGTGAAAAATCTTTGGAGCAAGAGTTAATTGATTCTGGTGTTGTAGGTATTCAAGGAGTCGATACGCGAGCAATTACTAGGCATTTACGCGATAGAGGCGCGATGAGGGTTGGAATTTTCAGCAACACCACATTGTCAAGAGAAGAAATGGTAATACGTGTTCGCAAGACAGCTCCAATGAGTGGATCGTTTCTTGCTGCTGATGTGACTACCAAAGAGACGTATATCGTAAATCCACCTAAAGGCGTAGAAACTAAATTTAAGGTTGCAGCTATTGATTTAGGAATTAAAGGTGCCACTCCAAAAGCTATGGCAAGCCTAGGAATTCAAGTTCATGTTATGCCTCTGAACTCAACGCTCTCTCAGATTAAGTCTCTTAACGTTGATGGCGTATTCCTCTCAAATGGCCCTGGGGATCCGGCTGCAATGGTTGAAGTTGTCGAATTGGTCAGAACTATATTATTGGAGCACATTCCATTTTTTGGTATCTGCTTTGGTCATCAGATACTAGGTCGGGCTTTGGGGTTTGAAACATATAAATTACCATTCGGTCATCGTGGCATAAACCAACCTGTAATTGATTTAACTACTGGCAAAGTTGAAATTACCGCTCACAATCATGGCTTTGCCGTAGCTGCTCCTAAAGAGAATAAATTTAATACAGTTTATGGAAATGGACGCGTAAGCCATTTATCACTTAATGATTCAGTGGTTGAAGGCTTAGAAATGATTTCGGTACCTGCATTTTCTGTTCAGTATCACCCAGAATCCGCTGCTGGCCCACATGATGCTGCATACTTATTTGAAAGATTTGTAAAGCTAATGCAAGATTCGAAATTAAGTACTAGGGAAATAAATGCCTAGAGATAATTCAATTAAGAGTGTATTAGTAATTGGTAGCGGTCCAATTGTTATCGGTCAGGCATGCGAGTTTGATTACTCCGGAACACAAGCATGTCGAGTACTTCGAAGTGAAGGAATTCGTGTAATCCTGATTAATTCAAACCCGGCAACAATTATGACTGATCCAGAGTTTGCTGATGCAACATATATCGAACCAATTACTCCAGAGGTTATTGAAAAAATTCTTGAAAAAGAGCGACCAAGTGCAGTTTTAGCGACTTTGGGAGGACAGACAGCTTTAAACGCTGCTATGGCACTGTATGAGAGAGGATCATTTGAAAAGTATGGAACAAAATTAATAGGCGCAGATATTGATGCAATTAAAAGAGGTGAAGACAGGGAAATTTTCAAAAAAATAGTCGCCACTATTGGTGGTCAATCAGCAAAATCAAAGATATGTCACACAATGCAAGAGTGCTTGGTAGCGGTAAAAGAGCTTAATTACCCGGTTGTTGTCAGGCCTTCTTTCACAATGGGTGGACTCGGCTCTGGAATTGCTTATAACGAAGCGGATCTTAACCAGATTGCCGGTGCTGGATTACGACATAGCCCAACTACCGAAGTTTTACTTGAAGAATCAATAATTGGCTGGAAAGAGTATGAACTAGAAGTAATGCGCGATCATAAAGACAATGTTGTAATCGTTTGCAGTATTGAAAACGTTGACCCTATGGGAGTTCACACGGGTGACTCGATAACAGTAGCACCAGCAATGACTCTCACAGATGTGGAGTATCAAAAGCTTCGAGATCTATCTATTGCGATAATCAGAGAGGTGGGCGTTGCAACTGGTGGATGTAATATTCAGTTTGCAGTTAATCCGCATGACGGTCGAATAATCGTGATTGAAATGAACCCTAGAGTTTCAAGGTCATCAGCACTTGCATCAAAAGCTACGGGCTTTCCGATAGCAAAAATTGCAACAAAATTGGCCATTGGTTATGCCTTGGATGAAATTCAGAATGATATTACCAAATCTACACCTGCCTCTTTTGAGCCATCTTTAGATTATGTAGTTGTTAAAGTTCCTAGATTTGCATTTGAAAAATTCCCAGAGGCAGATACTCGTTTGACTACCACTATGAAAAGTGTCGGTGAGGCAATGGCGATAGGTCGAAGCTTTCCTGAAGCTCTTCAGAAAGCATTGCGTTCGCTAGAGAAAACTGGTGCAAGCTTTAGCTGGAAGGATGCAAATCTAGATATGCTCATGAAGCAGATATCTACTCCAACTGAATTTAGGTTGCAACAGGTACAACTGGCTATGCATTTAGGTGCCAGTGTCGAGCAAGTTCATCAGGAAACAAAAATTGATAGGTGGTTTCTTGAACAGATAAATTTGATTAATCAGAAAGCAAACGAAATATCGGTCTCTGCTAATTATGGAAAGGCACTGATAAAGTCAGCAAAAATGATGGGATTTTCCGATATACAAATTGCAGAATTACGGGGAATTACCGAGGCTGAAGTTAAGCTTGCTCGAGTTAACTTTAATCTTCACCCTGTCTATAAAACAGTAGATACTTGCGCAGGTGAGTTTGCGGCATTAACCCCTTATTACTACTCATCTTATGACGAAGAAAGTGAAGTGTTAAAGCGCGAGAAAGAAGCTGTCATAATTTTAGGAAGTGGTCCAAATCGTATTGGACAGGGGATAGAGTTTGATTATTCGTGTGTTCACGCTTCATTTGCGCTAAGAAATGCTGGATATGAAACCATTATGGTGAATTGCAATCCAGAGACGGTTTCAACTGATTACGACACCTCTGATCGACTTTATTTTGAGCCATTAACACTGGAGGATGTTTTAGAAGTTATAGCAGCTGAAATGGCAGCTGGTCCTGTACTTGGCGTGATTGTGCAACTTGGCGGCCAAACGCCACTTGGGCTAGCAAGAGGCCTTAAAGAAGCAGGAATAAAGATTCTTGGTACATCTCCGGATGCTATTGATTTAGCAGAGGAGCGAGGAGCCTTTGGTGAAATTTTAAAGCATAATAATTTACTTGCACCAAATTTTGGAATGGCAAACTCATATGGAGAGGCAGCAATAATTGGTAATGAGATTGGTTACCCAGTTTTAGTCCGGCCATCATATGTATTAGGTGGTAGAGGTATGGAGATCGTTTACGATGAAATTTCTCTTAAGGGTTTTATTGAAAAAGCTACCGCAATTACACCTAATCACCCGGTTTTGATTGATAAGTTCTTAGATGATGCAATTGAAATTGATGTGGATGCTTTGTATGACGGAACAGACCTTTACCTGGCAGGCGTAATGGAGCATATTGAAGAGGCTGGAGTGCATTCAGGTGATTCAGCATGCGTTTTACCAAGTATTTCACTTACAAAAGAGTTGCTTATTGAAATTAGATTAGCGACTGAGAAAATCGCTAAAGATGTCGGTGTTAGGGGATTAATAAATATTCAATTTGCAATTAGTGGCTCGCCGCAGAAATTATATGTGTTAGAGGCCAATCCAAGAGCATCTCGCACTGTTCCATTTGTTGCCAAGGCCACTGGTGTTCAATTAGCTAAAGCTGCAGCTTTGATCTCGGTTGGTTTACTGATTAGCGATCTACGATTAAGTGGCGTACTTCCGAAGAGCGGTGATGGAAAGGCTAACGGTGTAGCTGTAAAGGAAGCGGTACTTCCTTTTAATCGATTCCGCAGAGTTGATGGAACCGGAGTTGATTCGGTACTCGGCCCGGAAATGAAATCAACTGGAGAGGTGATGGGAATTGCAAATAATTTTGGGTTAGCTTTTGCTAAAAGCCAGACCGCTGCATTTGGACCACTTCCAAAATCTGGAGCAGTATTTATTTCGCTGTCACAAAGAGATAAAGAATCTGGTTGGCGGGCGTCTCGCGAATTGCACCAAATGGGATTTAAGATTTATAGCACAGCAGGAACAAACCAATTTCTGAGCAGTAAGGATGTCCCATCAGAACTTGTCAGAAAAAATTCAGATCCTAAATCAGATCAATTATCAGCAAATGATGTGATCACAAAAGGGCTTGTGCAGCTTGTAATTAATACTCCACTCGGTCGTGGCTCCAGGCAGGATGGTTTTTTAATTAGAACTGCAGCTATTTCTCGAGCTGTTTCATGTATAACTACGGTGCCAGGATTTAGAGCAGCTGTGGCAGGTATAGCAGCACTACAGAAAAATGATTTTGACATTAAATCTTTGCAAGAGTGGATGAAGTCATGAACCCACAGAAGATAAATAAATCTGCTCTTCAAATTGAGGCAGAATTACTTAGCAATAAAAAAGTTGGTCCATATCACCATATGGTATTTGCTGTTGGACAGATGGCAGCATTTTGTAAGCCTGGTAATTTTGTTGCGATATCGGTAGGTGGTGCCCAGTCGGCTCTTGTTCTGCGTAGGGCTTTTGCGATATATCGAGCATTGGATAAAGGGCCAATGGGTGGCAGTGTTGAATTAGTAATTGCACCTCATGGTGAAGGCAGTAAATGGCTATGTGGAAGAAGTGTTGGCGACTATGTTGACCTAGTTGGGCCTCTCGGAACTTCTTTTGGAATTCCAACTGTAAATGCAAATACGATGTTAATAGGTGGAGGTTATGGTTCTGCACCACTATTTGCATTAGCAGAGGTTTTAAAAAATCGCGGCTGCCGAGTAGATATGGTGCTTGGTGCTAGTACTGCTAATAAAATTTATGCACCACTTGAAGGAAAACGAAGTGTCTCGTCATTAACACTAACTACTGATGATGGAACGGCTGGTATTCACGGACAAATTAGCGAGGCTATTCCAAGATTAATTCGAGAGTTTGGTACGGAGGTTATTTATTCTTGTGGTCCGATGGGAATGTTATCTGCAATTGCAAAAATTGCTGAGGAGTTTGAAATTTCCCATCAATGTTCAGTTGAAGAATCAATGGCCTGTGGAATTGGTGTTTGCATGACTTGCGTCGTTCCAATTAAGCATCAAGATGGCATAAAAATGGTGCGAACGTGCATTGATGGTCCAGTGATGGATGGGTCAGAAATTATCTGGGATCGTAAATCAGTTCTGGATGTGTTGTAGAAATGAGCGCATTAGATTTTTCAACAAAAATTGGTAGTAAGAGATTTTCTAACCCGATTTTCACTGCCAGTGGATGTGCAAGCTCTGGTAGTGAACTTGCTCAATTTTTACCATTAAATGAAATTGGCGCGATTGTAACTAAATCAATTATGACTAAACCACGTACTGGCCGTGCAACTCCACGTATGGCTGAAACTCCAAGTGGAATGCTTAATTCGATTGGTTTGCAAGGCCCAGGTATCGACGCTTTTTTAGAAGTCGATATCCCTTGGCTAGTTTCTCAACAGGCAAAAATAATTGTTTCGATAGCCGGAGAGACAGTGGATGAGTATGGAGTATTAGCTCGTAGATTAAGAGCGGTTAATGGAATAAGTGCGGTGGAGGTAAATATTTCATGCCCAAATGTGGAAAATCGCGGCCAGGTTTTTGCCTGCCATACAGACACTGCTGCGGCAGTAATTGAAGCGGTGCGTCGAAATATTGGGGGCGAATTGCCCATAGTGGCAAAATTATCACCAGATGTTACTAATATTGTAGAGATTGCGCGGTCAGTGATTAATGCAGGTGTAGATGGATTAGCATTAATTAACACACTCCTAGGTATGGTAATTGATACAAATACTATGAAACCAAAATTGGCAGGTAAAACTGGTGGATTATCAGGTCCGGCAATTAGACCAGTTGCCGTTCGTGCCATTTACCAAGTTCATCAAGCCTTTCCTAATATACCAATTGTTGGAATGGGTGGAGTGGCTTCCGGTCGAGATGCTTTTGAATTGATTTTGGCGGGTGCAAGTGCAGTCTCTGTTGGTACTGCAACCTTTGGCGATCCAACCGCTGTAGTAAAGATCAAGAATCAATTATCTGAATTACTGACTCAAAGGAATTTCGATAATTTTCGTGATGCAATTGGGTTTGCGCATAGGGGAGTTTAGGCATGCTGCCAATAATTCTTGCGCTAGATACCAAGGAAATCGAACAAGCAAAAGCATGGATTAGAGCTTCAAGTAACTCGATTAACCATTTTAAAATTGGACTTGAGTTTTATTTGAAACATGGTTCAGAAGGTGTAAAAAAATTGCAAAATGATGATGAGTTAGAACTGTTTCTAGATCTTAAACTCTATGACATACCTAATACTGTTAAAGGGGCTGTTGAATCGGTTGCCGCTTTATCGCCAAAGTTTCTGACTGTTCACGCAAGTGGTGGGGAAAAAATGATAAAAGCTGCAGTAAATGCTCTGCCAAACGGATCAATTACTGGTGTAACAGTTTTGACTTCGTTTAGCGAGGATGATTTTTCAAAAATTGGCCTGAGATCAAATATAGGTGAGACTAGTAAAAACTGGGCACAAATTGCATTATCTGCTGGTGCCACATCCTTAGTCTGTTCACCATTTGAAGTCTCAGAGATTAGAAAACTTTCAAACACTGCTGTTCTTATAACTCCTGGTGTAAGAGTTGAAGGTGATGAGAATGCAGATCAAGTTAGGGTGATGACGCCAAAGGGTGCTTTAAGTGAGGGTGCCAATTTTGTGGTGATTGGTAGATCAATTACTAGCTCATGGGATGGATCAGATAAGAAGATGCGTGAGAAAATAGATCAGATCGCCAAATCATTGGAATAAAAGTGCAACCACCACGATTAAGTCGCCGCTCTCGCCGGAAAGCCGGGGAAAAAGCGGTGAAAGCGCGCCAGGAGCGGGCAAAAGTAAAGGAGCAGATTGCTTCAGGGGAGATATTCTTCTTTGACTTATTTAAAGATGAGCGTAAATCAATTGCCCGTATGAAGCTAATGGATTTGATTCAATCCGTTCCTGGAATTGGTCCAAATCGTGCGGAGATTATTTTTGAAAGAACAAAGATCTCGCCATCACGTAGAATTGGCGGCGTCGGGCACCGACAAATCGAGCTGTTAAGGCAGGAGTTTCTTTTGGTAAAAAACTCACGCCAATATGGAAAGTTATTGGTTGTTTCAGGGCCAAGTGGTGTTGGTAAAAGTACGATCACAAATCGACTGCGGGGTGATGATCGCTTCTGGATATCTATCTCCGCAACAACTCGAGCCAAGCGGACAGGTGAAGTAGATGGTATTGATTATCATTTTGTTTCTGAGGATAGATTCAATGAAATGATTACAAAAAATGAATTTTTGGAATGGGCAGAGTTTGCCGGATCAAAATATGGAACACCAAAGAAGCCGGTTAATGAGGCGTTGCAGAACGGTAAAAATGTCATATTGGAAATTGAGTTAAATGGAGCAAGGCAGGTCCGAAAAAATACCAAAACTGCTATTTTAATTTTTGTTGAGCCGCCTTCCTGGGAAGAGCTGACTAATAGGCTAATTAATAGAGGAACTGAATCAGAACAATCCACACAGGCAAGGCTAGATAGGGCAAAAGAGGAGCTTTCGGCTTCGTCGGAGTTTGATTATGTTGTGATAAATCACCAAGTAGAGCAATCAGTCGCTGAACTGGTATCTTTAGCCCTTCGTTAATCCAAAGTTTGAAGGGCCTTTTTGATGAGCAATCAAGCACTTGATGGAATTACTAATCCTCCTATCGACGCACTATTAGAGAAAGCTGGATCTAAGTACAGCTTGGTTTTATATGCTGCTAAGCGCGCTCGTCAGATTAATGCTTATTACTCACAACTAGGTGAGGGATTACTTGAATATGTTGGTCCGCTTGTTGAAACATACGTGCATGAGAAACCACTTTCAATTGCGCTACGTGAAATTAATGAGGGATTGCTAACAATAGAAAACTTAGAACCAAAGTCTGCGGATACAGTTAACTAGAAATTTGCCATGTTCCCCCGTGGTCGCAAATTATTACTCGGTATAGCTGGCGGTATATCCGCTTATAAATCATGTGACCTACTGCGTCGTCTACAGGATGAAGGTTTTATTGTTGATGTAGTACCAACTGCTGCGAGTCTGAACTTTGTTGGTAAAGCCACTTGGGAGGCACTCTCCGGTCGCAAAGTTATTACAGATCTTTGGAGTGATGTTGAGGGTGTTCCACATATCTCTATGGCCAAGGAAAATGATTTAATTGTCATAGCTCCATCTACCGCGGACCTATTAGCAAAGCTCGCCACTGGTCGCGCTGATGACTTATTGACAAATATTGTTTTAGCCTCAACTGCACCAAAAATACTTGTTCCAGCGATGCATCCTGAGATGTGGTTAAACAGTGCAACTGTAGAAAATGTAAAGATTTTGCAACAAAGAGGCTTTATCGTAATTCAGCCAGACGAAGGTCGAATGACAGGTTCGGACATCGGCGTTGGAAGATATCCAGATAGTGTGAAGATTATTACCGAGATTAATAACGTCATCCTGCAATCAGCTGACTTAGTTGGAAAGCGAATTCTCATTACAGCAGGCGGAACAAGAGAGCCTATTGATCCAATTAGATTTATTGGAAATCGTTCTTCAGGTAAACAAGGTTTTGCGTTAGCAGCAGCAGCAGCAAGTAGGGGAGCGCAGGTCCATTTAATCACCGCTAATGCAGATTTACCTTTGATTGAAGGAATTACTACAACTCACGTAGAGACCGCAGCGCAAATGTCTGCAGTTCTAGAAGTTGAATTCCCGCATTCAGATGCCTTGATTATGAGTGCTGCAGTGGCTGATGCGAAGGTTTCTAACTACTCGGACTTCAAAATTAAAAAAGAATTGCTCGATCGAGTTGAGTTGCAAAAAAATCCCGATATTCTTCAAGCACTTGCGAGTATCAAAAAGCCGGGTCAGGTTATCATTGGGTTTGCTGCTGAAACATCAGGAGATTTTGAATCACTCAAAAAAAGCGGGCAAGACAAACTAACCAGCAAATCGCTCGACTTTATTTATGTTAATAATGTCTCAGATGGTGCAATTTTCGGGAGTAATCAGACTCAGGGATTGATTATTGACAGCCTTTTAAATGTGATTAAAGTTCCAGAAATATCTAAGGACACGCTTTCAGATATATTGCTTGATCAATTAGCAAGTAAGTTAGGTTAGGACCATGAGCAATCGACTTTTTACATCTGAATCTGTTACTGAGGGACATCCAGACAAGATTGCGGATCAAATTTCCGATGCAATCTTAGATTCACTTTTAAGTCAGGACACCAAAAGTAGAGTGGCTGTTGAAACATTGATCACAACAGGACAGGTCCATGTTGCCGGCGAAGTAACTACTAATGGCTATGCCGATGTAATGAATATTGTCAGAGACACAGTGTTAGAAATCGGCTATGACTCATCAGAGAAAGGATTTGATGGGAACAGTTGCGGCGTATCTATATCTATTGGACAGCAGTCTCAAGACATTGCACAAGGTGTGAATGATGCTTTTGAAAGCAGGGTTTCTTCATCTGTCGATCCGTTGGATCTGCAAGGAGCAGGGGACCAAGGTTTGATGTTTGGTTATGCATGTAATGACACCCCAGAACTCATGCCACTTCCTATTTCTTTAGCTCATAAATTGGCCCAACAACTTACAAAGGTGCGAAAAGATGGCACGATTCCATATCTAAGACCGGATGGAAAAACTCAGGTAACGATCGAGTATCAGGGTGATAAACCTGTAGCTTTAAATACAATCGTTATATCCTCACAACATGCTCCAGACATAGATCTTGAAAAGAAAATGGCGCCAGAGGTTAAAAAATTTGTCATCGATCCAATTCTCAAAGATCTTAAAATTGACGCTAATAGCGTAAAGTTTTTAATTAACCCTACTGGTCGGTTTGTGATCGGTGGACCAATGGGTGATGCAGGTTTAACTGGTCGAAAAATTATTGTAGATACTTATGGCGGAATGGCTAGACATGGTGGAGGTGCCTTTTCCGGTAAAGATCCATCTAAGGTAGATAGATCTGCAGCGTATGCTATGAGATGGGTTGCAAAGAACGTTGTAGCTGCAGGACTTGCAGATCGCTGCGAAGTACAGGTTGCCTATGCGATTGGTAAAGCACAACCAGTTGGACTCTTTATTGAAACTTTTGGTACTGAAAAATTTGATTTAGGCAAAATTGCTAATGCCGTGAATGAGGTTTTTGATTTAAGACCGGCTGCAATCATTCGTGACTTAAATTTACTTCGCCCTATCTATGGTAAAACTGCTGCATATGGCCATTTTGGTAGAGAGTTAGCGGATTTTACGTGGGAGAAAACGGACCGCGCTAAAGATCTCAAATCTTTAGTTAACTAAGCAGTGGTTGCACCTCTTAAATTAAAACAACAGAAATCATCTAGTTCATTTCAAGCAGAGGTTGTAGCCTCAGAGAAGCTTCCAGTTGCAAGTGTTTTGGTTGATACACCAGTCTCTCATCTCGAAGGAATATATGATTATTTAGTACCCGAGC
Source organism: Actinomycetota bacterium (assembly GCA_041181125.1). GTDB lineage: Bacteria > Actinomycetota > Actinomycetes > Nanopelagicales > Nanopelagicaceae > Nanopelagicus. Next base: position 49,807 of record JBEGQD010000056.1, read on the forward strand.
ATCTACATGAAACAGCAATTTTTGGTACTAAGGTTTTGATTGATTTTGGTAAAACTACTGCTGAGGGATTGATCATTGGCCGCAAATCTAAAAGTGAGCAACCAGGTAAGTTAAAATCTATTATCAGTGTTTTATCACCTCGTGGATTAGTTACTCAAGAGTTGCTAGCTCACATTGAGCAGGTACGAAACCGTTTTGGTGGTGGACTTTGGAATTTAATTAAATCTGCCGTACCAGCCAGAGTACTAAAGGAAGAAAAAAATAGAGTTACTATTGCTGAGAGTGGCAGTCTTAATGAGTATGTTTCACCAGAATTGCAAGAACTTATCGGTCGATCTGATTATGGACAACTTATTCATCCAAATAGAATTAAATGGGCCATTAATTTCCCATATTCGAAAGACCCAGTTTGGTTTCTGCTTGAATTAATAAAGGTGCGCTCACAAGTAGGTCAGGTACTTGTTCTAGTACCTGATGAGAAAGATTTAAGATTGTTATCAACTTCTTTAATTGAAGATTTTAAGGATACTCTTCTAGAAGTGGGTTCGCACTTGAGTAAAAATCTCAGATATAGGAATTTCTTAATTGCAAAATTCATGTCACCTCGGGTTATAATTTCAACACGGAGTGGAGCGTTTACCCCACTTTCATCTGGCGCTACAGTGATCGTTTTATCCGACTTAGACAAATCTCATTATGAACTACACGCACCTGGCTGGAATACCAGAGATGTAACATTGTTGCGAGATCCAAGTACTTCACTGATGTTTATTTCTCCTTCCCACTCACTTGAGATTTCAAGATTAATTGAGATCGGCTGGTTAGAAAAGAAAAATTATCGAGTTAAAAATGGATATAAATTTTCTACTAATGAAAAAGGTAATTCATATATTCTGTCGATTAAAAGAGCTTTAGAACGCGGAAGTGTTTTAATTTCGGTCGCTGAAAAAGGCTATGCAAATCTATTTCTTTGTTCAAGGTGTAGAAATACGGCTAGTTGCGATTGCGGTGGCAAACTACAGATTGATGGTCAGAAGAAGATTCCAAAATGTTATTTGTGTCTTAAAAATTATCCAAACTGGAAATGTATGTTTTGCTCTGACAACAGACCGTTTGTAATATCTAAAGGAATAGACAGAACCGCTGAGGAGATTGGTAAGGCAATTCCAAGGGTGCCAATTTTGATTTCATCTGGAAATAAGCAAATCAAAGATCTTCCTAGCGGAAAATTTATTGTTATCGCGACAGCTGGTTCTGAGCCTTCAGCAAATTATGCAGCTGTTGTAATGCTTGATGGGGAGAAGGTATTTAATCGACCATCACTAAGAGCAGAAGAGATAGCAAAATTTAATTGGTTTTCCCTACTTAGCAAGGCTGCTGTTAATGCTGAAATTTATATTTCTTTACCCAATCATCATCCTGTAGTTCAGGCAATGCTGAGAACAGATTCCTCTTCTGCCTCAATGTATGAATTAAACTCTAGAAAATTGGCAAAGCTTCCACCGTATTATCGTGTCGCAGTTGTATCTGGCGATAAGGCGGAAATCTCAAAATTTGCGGAGAACTTAAGAAGTGATAAAAATGATTACGAGATTACTGGGCCAGTAGGAATAGATAATTTTCAAAGTAAAATACTAATAAGGGTAGATCTGCAAGAGGCTCAGGTACTTGTAGATCTAATGGATGATATTACAAAGGTTCAGGGTGTTAAATCTAAAAGAATCTTTAATGTCAGGTTAGATCCCTTTGATCTTTAAGGCTAACACTCAAGTATCATAAGCACATGGCAATTCAACCGATACGGCTATTTGGTGATCCGGTACTTGTAACACCGGCAACTGAAGTTATTGATTTCGATAAAGAATTGCGACAATTGGTCGCAGATTTAACTGAGACCATGCAAGCTGCACCAGGTGCCGGACTGGCTGCCCCACAAATTGGGGTACCGCTTAGAGTTTTTGTTTGGGATATTGATGATGAAATTGGTCATCTGATTAATCCGACACTGGATTTAAGTTCTGAAATACAAGAGGGCGAGGAAGGCTGTCTATCATTTCCTAACCTTGTTTATGAAACTCCCAGAGCTTTCCGAGCTGTTGCTAAAGGATTTAATTTGCATGGTGAGCCAGTAGTTGTAGAGGGGACTGATTTATTAGCTCGATGCCTTCAACACGAAACAGATCATCTAAACGGTGTTCTTTTTATTGATCGAATGCAAAGTGAGCAACGTAAAATAGCTATGAAGGAAATCAGAGAATCTGAATGGTTCGGAGTTGCTACTGAAGGCGGCAAATCACCCACAATAAAGATTTCTCCTCATTCGACATTTGGTTTAGGTCTTTAGTACTTTGAAGTTATTTGTAGCCTCTTCTTCTCTTGTGGCTAAACCTACTATTTTGTCCTTACTTGCAGACAAAAATTATGACTTAATTGGATTAATTACCAACCCAGATAAGGCAACTGGTCGTGGCAAGCAGATAGAAGCTAACGAACTTGCCAATTGGGCAAATCTAGCCAATATCAACACTTTCAAGCCAGGTTCAGTTGATGATTTGCGTTCTTTAGTTCTCGAAAATAAGCCCGATATAGTTTTGACAATCGCATACGGAAGATTGATTCCGCAAGAGATACTTGAGATTCCAAAATATGGGTGGATAAATGTGCACTTTTCAATTTTGCCAAAATGGCGTGGAGCCGCTCCGGTTCAATGGGCAATACTTTCGGGGGATACTAAAACTGGAATTTCCATTTTTAAATTAGATAAGGGGATGGATACAGGACCAATTTATCTGCAGCAGGAAACAAAAATTGACGTAGATGAAAAATCTGAACAGCTTCTAGAGAGATTAAGTTTAATTGGTTCAGATTTATCAATTAAAGCTTTGAAATTAATAAAAAACGGAGTTCTTCCTACTCCACAAGACTCCACCGGCGTTAGTTTGGCCCCAAAATTCAATAAAAACGATGGACAGATTAAATGGACCAAGAGATCAGATGAAATTTATAAACATTATCGCGCTCTTAGTGCAAATCCTGGGGTTTGGACATCAATTGGAGAAATGCGTATTAAGATTGATTCACTCAGAATTTCTCATGGACAGGAACAACTAAAACCAGGAATTGTTGTAATAGATAAAGAACATCTTCTCATTGGTACTGGTAACGGTGTAATAGAGATTGAGAAATTGACGCCAGCAGGTCGAAATCAAATGAGTGCAGCCGAATTTATTAGGGGTCTTACAAATAGAAATGGGTTAAAAGTTGGGTAAGCCTAAGCCAAGTCAATCAAGATTGACTGCATTCGAGCTGGTTTATCAGGTTAATCGCGAGGGCGCTTATGCAAATATTAGATTGCCAGAATTACTTGCAAAAACGGAAATGTCGAGGGCAGATAAAGCATTTACTACTGAGCTAGCTTATGGAACTTTACGAATGCAAGGTCATCACGATTATATTGTCAAGAAGTACATTGATAGGCCACTCAATGAAATTGACACTAAAATACATGATTTATTGCGAATCGGTATTCACCAAATTACCCAAATGAGAGTAGCTGACCATGCCGCAGTCTCTGAGACTGTTGAAGTATCAAGAGTCGTAGCTGGTGAGTCAAAGGCTTCTTATGTGAATGCTGTGTTGCGAAAAATTTCAGCTTCGGCAAATGACCTATCTGAATTAGAAGCTTTGCCGGTACTAAGTAAATTGGCGATTCAGTACTCTCATCCAGAATGGATAATCTCGGCTTTCTATGATCAACTTAAGGATTGGCAAGAGGTAGAAGCGCTACTGGTCGCAAACAACCTGCCTGCTACGCCGGATATTGTTGCTTGGCCCGGTAAGTCCACAATTGAAGAACTTTGTGAACTTGGAGCCATCCAAATACCTGGATTTGCTAATGGAGCAAATTTGATTGGTATACCGTCAGAGTTCTCGCCAATAACTGAACGCAGAGCTGGCGTTCAAGATCGTGGCTCTCAAATCGTCGTAGAAAATTTTCTATCAACTGCAACTCAGAGCCAATCTTGGCTCGATATGTGTGCAGGTCCTGGTGGTAAAGCTGCTTACATTTTCCATACTCTTGCAGTTAAAGACCCTACAGCTACATTTTTAGCTAGCGAACAAATACCGCATCGGGCGGAGCTGGTAAAAAGAGTGGTGAATAATCAACAAGTCATTTGTTTAGACGCCAGAGATCCTAAGAATTTCTCAAAAACTTTTGATCGAATATTAGTGGACGCTCCGTGTACAGGACTAGGAGCGTTGCGTAGGCGACCAGAGGCAAGATGGCGGCGCAGTTTGCAGGATTTGAAAGAATTAGTAGTACTGCAAAGGGATCTACT
>JBEGQD010000057.1:0-2644 GCA_041181125.1 Actinomycetota bacterium
GCAAAATTTGGATGGTAGTGATTTAACTTTGAAACAATTGTCCACGCCTTATATCTAATTGGATGGCTAGAGAAATGTTTTAAACGACCACCAATTGTGTGACGGCAGGTGTGGCAGGAGGCGGAGTAGAGCCAGAGAAATATTGCATTTCCTAGTAAGACTAATGTGCCAACACTTATGTGTCCCCAATGCTTTTCCTCATTACGAAATGCCAGGACTGCATCTACTGTGAGTAAAACATTAAATATCAAGCCGATATAAAAGAAGTAGCGATGACCATTTTGTAATATCAAAGGAGCTCTAGTCTCACCTGTGTATGTTTTATGAGGCTCAGCTACTGCGCAAGCAGATGGTGATTGCCAAAATGATCGGTAATAAGATTTTCGGTAGTAGTAACAGGTAAGGCGAAAGCCCAATGGAAAGATTAAAATAAATAAGGCTGGTGAGATTGCCAAGCCAAAGATGACAACCTTGCCAAATGGTGTGCCAAGCAGAGATGAGCCCTCAACACACTCGGTAGATAAACATGGTGAGTAGAAGGGTGAGATTAAGGGTTCTGCGAAGTAATACTTTCCTTCAAATGCTCTAAATGTTGCATAAATAATAAAGGAGATTAATACGCCAACAATTCCGAGTGGTTGTAGCCACCACTTATCGGTGCGTAGTGTGCGCTCTGAAATTTTGGCTCGGCCTGTTGAGAAAACTCCGGTTTTCCTTTTGCCAGAATCAATTAACGCCATAGGCCAAGTTTGCTCTTGCAAATTGGTATGCGCTAGGTGAGAACATGCTGAGTAGATATGAAATCAACCACAAATTAATAATTACTGGCGGAGGGCGTGGGATTTGAACCCACGAAGGTTTCCCTTGCCGGTTTTCAAGACCGGTGCACTCGGCCACTATGCGAGCCCTCCGTGGGCAAACTTACCCGCTAAGAGAGCATCGCCAAAATTACCCGTTAACTATTCGGGAAGTTCTAACAACCGCTCGATCACCTTTGCCACACCATCTTCTTCATGGGCATCGGTTTGAAACTTTGCATACTTTAATAAATCCGGATGTCCATCTGCCATCGACCAAGATCTACCAGCCCAAGAGAGCATTGAGAAATCATTTGGATTATCACCAAATGTCACACAATCATCGGCGGTTAATCCATGACGGGAAGCAATCTTAGAAAGTGTTGCACCTTTAGAAACACCATCTGCCGATATTTCAAGTAGTGAATCGGTTGAGTTTGAGTGGGTAGCGGTTGCAATACCAACGAGTGCTTTACTTGCAATCTCAAGCATCTCATCAGATGAGTACTCACCATTAACACATCTAGCTAGCATCTTAAGCGCTGGCTTGGTAATCGCCTGCTCAATTTTTTCAACCCCAACATTATCTTCACCAATATCCCACCTTGGCACATACTTTTTCTCTCGGTGAAACTCTTTGCCAATCTCTACTGCAAAAGATACGGGCGGTAATACTTCTCGTAATCTTTTAACCGTCTCTAATTGAGCTTCAACTGGAAATAGCCACTCCTCTAATACCTTCTCGTTGTTAAAGTCATAAAGCATGGCGCCGTTTGCGCATATGCCGGTGCCAAAGCCAAAGTTTTCTTTAATCTCAACCATCCACCTGGTAGGGCGTCCGGTTACAAAGTAGATATGAATACCAGCTTTATGGGCGGCAGCGAACGCTATTTTGGTTCGCTCTGAGATAAAGCCGTAGTGAGCAACAATGGTGCCATCAAGATCTGTGCCAATTAATTTTGGTCGCTTGCCAGTGACAGGTTTTAAAACACTCACGCGACAACCAAAGTATCCATTCCAAGGAATGGAATTAATGGTTTAGGCACCTTTACTGAGCCATCTTTTTGTTGATAATTTTCTAAGATTGCAACAATTGTGCGCGGAATTGCAACCAATGTGCCATTTAAGGTGGCAACTGGTTTGGTGCCAGACTCATCCTTATATCTAATATTTAATCTGCGTGATTGAAACTGGGTGCAGTTAGAGGTACTAGTCACCTCTCGGTATGCCTGCTGGGTTGGAATCCAAGCCTCAATATCAAACTTTCTCACCGCACTTGCTCCTAGATCCCCACTTGCAACATCAATAACCCGGTATGGAATCTCAAGTGAGTTTAAAAACTCTTTCTCCCAATTTAACAATTTCGTGTGTTCACTTTGTGCATCCTCTGGTTTGCAGAAGGTAAACATCTCAACCTTTTCAAATTGGTGAACGCGAATAATGCCTCGGGTATCTTTGCCGTAACTTCCAGCCTCTCTTCTAAAACATGGTGAGTAACCGGCGTATCTAATAGGTAGTTGATCTAAAATCTCATCCATATGAAAAGCAGCAAGTGGCACCTCAGAGGTGCCAACTAGATATAACTCATCCTCTTTTAGATGGTAAACATTCTCAGCTGCTTGTCCTAAAAATCCAGTTCCCTCCATTGCCGCTGGCTTAACTAATACCGGTGGAATCATTGGAATAAAGCCTGCTTTAACCGCAGATGCGATTGCGTAATTTACTAATGCCAACTCAAGGAGGGCGCCAACACCAGTTAGGTAATAGGAGCGAGCGCCAGCAACCTTAGCCCCGCGCTCAGTATCAATTGCCTTAATAATTTTGCCAATCTCAACATGATCCTTTGG
>JBEGQD010000058.1:0-3480 GCA_041181125.1 Actinomycetota bacterium
ACGCCAACCACAATTGCGCCAGCTTCATTTAGCGCTTCAACTGCAGTTAGTACTGAACCACCAGTAGTAGAAGTGTCTTCAACTGCTAAAACGCGCTTACCCTTTACATCTGGCCCTTCGATTCGGCGCTGTAAACCGTGGGCTTTTTCAGCTTTGCGAACTACAAAGGCATCTAGTTTTTTGCCCTGTTTTGCCGCCGTATGCATCATCGCAGTTGCCACTGGATCTGCGCCAAGTGTTAAACCACCAACGGCGTCGTAATTTAAATCTTTTGTAAGTTCCAGCATTACTTCGCCAATTAGCGGTGCTGCCACATGATCAAGAGTTACGCGACGTAAATCAACATAGTAATCAGCCTCTTTGCCACTTGAAAGAATAACTTTCCCGTGGACCACTGCTTTATTGATGATTTCTTCTTTAAGAATTTCCTGTGAATTCATGGATATACCTTATATCCGTAGTGCAACTTTGGTTGACTAATGTGATGATATCGGAAAGAGCACTGGTTGCTCGTTACTTCCATCGCTTCACATTTGGACCAAAACCAGGCGAATATGTAACAGCTTTGCAAAATGGTGCTCCATCATCCCTGAATCAAATTCTTACTAATTCTCCAATTTCGAAAATTTCGCCACCGGTTTTTGAGACGCTAGGTCCAAGACCTAAGCCTGGTATTTCGCAGGTTGAATGGACTCTAAAAATGCGGAATCAACGTAGAGAACTTTCGCTCTGGTGGTTGGACCAAATGGCATCTGTTGATAATTCTTTTCAAGAGAAATTAATCTGGTTTTGGCACGGACACTTTGCAACTTCCTTATCAAAAGTGGATTATGCAAATGCCATGCTAATTCAAAACAATATATTTCGAGCTCATGTCTTAGGAAATTTTAGGGATTTAGCCCGTGAAATAATAATGGATGGCGCTTTACAATATTGGTTAGATAATCAGACCAACACAGTTAAAGCTCCAAACGAAAATTTAGCCCGTGAAGTGATGGAGCTTTTCACTCTCGGAGTAAATCGATATTCTGAAGATGATATAAAGGAAGCGGCAAAAGCACTTACTGGATATGGGATTGATCGAGAAAGTGGCCGAGTCACCTTTCAGGCAAATAAGCATGATCGTTCAATCCACATGATCTTGGGCAAAAGCGAAAATTTTGATGCGATTTCACTGGTCGATCACCTAGTTTCTAAAGACGATTGCGTGTTGTTCATTGCCGAAAGGCTTTGGTATCGATTTGTTAATGATGTTAAACCAATGCCAGATTCTAGAATTCTACAAGCTTTTGCAAATCGTGAGATTTTTCCACTTATCAAATCAATAGCCGAACATTCAGAGATTCAATCTGAAAGCAACGCCTACATTAAGCCACCACTTGAATGGTTTATTAGTGCATGCCGAGCGCTGAATGTCTTGCCATCTCAAATTGCTAAGCCTGATTTGTTACTAAATTACTTAGACAAGCTTTCTCAGCGCCCCTTTTATCCACCAAATGTTGGAGGATGGCCATCTGGAGAAATTTGGTTGACAGCAGCAAATGCACAGTATCGAATCGAATTAGCGCAATTGATCGTAAAGTTTGGAGACTTATCTCCAATTGCAAATGCTCGACCAGTAAATCGTCATCTTGCTATTGCAGATTTACTTGGAGTCGGCGAATGGAGTTCAAGAACCAAGAGCGCCTTAATCACAAATAGATCAAATCCTGAATTATCAGTTATCGCTGCACTTTGCGCACCAGAATACCTAGTGAGCATTTGATGGATACATTATCTAGGAGGCACTTCCTCAAGCTAACTGCTGCAGTTGGTTTGAGTGCACCGCTTGTTTCTTTGGAACAAATTGCAGCCGAAGCTGCTATCAGACCAATGTCACCTGGTACACCAATTCTTGTTTTAATTACTTTATACGGTGGAAATGATGGATTAAATACCGTAGTTCCGGTCAATGATCCGCAGTATCAAAACCTAAGACAAGGTATTGCTTACTCAGAGAGTGATGTGCTGCCGCTGGGCGATAATTTATTTCTAAATGGTTCCATGGGTGGCATTAAAACTCTTTGGGATGAGCAAAAGGTCGCAATAATTAGAGGTGTTGGCTACCCGAAATTTGACCGCTCTCATTTTTCATCAATGGCAATTTGGCAAACCGGCAGCCCCTCGGAAGAATTAAAGAGTGGTTGGATTGGAAGATACCTAGACACTCAAAGTTATGATCCTTTAAAAGTAATTAATATAGGCTCAGTACTACCTCCACTAATGGTAGGTAAAAAATATGTTGGCTCGGCTCTGCCGCTTGGTGGACTGCGATTGCCAAATCAGAAATTGAGCAAGGTTATTGAGATGGTTACTAAACCAGTAGCTACCGATTCCAAACTTATGGCGTTAGCTGCTAATTCAGTTAGGAATTTAATAAATCTTTCAGCTGATGTGACACCGGTCTTAAAGCAACCTGCACCAGACGTTCCAGACCTACCGACAATAGATGGTGGTAATGCTGGTGGTGATACCGCATTAGCTCAGCAACTGGAAATCATCTCAAAACTGATTGCGGTCGGTGCTCCAACGAAAGTGTGGTCGGCATCTTTAGGAGGCTTTGATACCCACTCGAATGAAAAGGGTGCACAAGCTGTTCTGTTGGGAACGGTATCTACCGCTGTTAGTAAATTCATGAAACAAGTTAAAAGTTCTATTTACGGCCAAGATGTGACGGTGATGATCTACAGCGAATTCGGTCGCAGAGTAGTTGCAAATGCATCACAAGGAACTGATCATGGCACTAGCGGACCAGTATTCATTATTGGAGATAAAGTGAAAGGTGGCTTCTACGGAGACCAACCTTCTCTTAATGCCTTAGTAAAAGATGATCTACAAATCACGAGCGATTTTAGGGACGTTTATGCCACCATCGCTGAATCAATTTTGGGCTTACCTTCCGAAAGAATTATTCCAAATTGGAAAACTAAAACTAATTTTCTTCTTTATAAATAATTACTTGTGAATCGCGTTTAATTAGTTCATCTACCTCAATTCGAAGTTTTGCAACTTCAATTGAAAGATTAGCCATTGCTGATTCCAATTCGATGATCCGCTTAATGCCAACATGGTTGATGCCCTCTTCGACCAACTTAGTAACATTTCGAAGTAGCGCAATATCTCTTAATGAGTAACGGCGATTACGTCCGCTGGTGCGATCTGGAGAAACTAAACCTAAACGATCGTATTGACGAAGTGTTTGCGGATGTAATCCTGAAAGTTGTGCGGCAACGGAGATAACATAAACAGCAGCTTCTTCATCAAGTTCGTTTATCTTCTTTTCGATTTCTTTACTCATATTAAAACCTATTGTGCAGCCTTATCTCTAAATTCTGCGCGAACATCTTCATCTTTAGTCGCCTCTGCAAATGCTTTGATTGCCGCTTCTACCTTTCCTTCGGCGCGACGTGGCACTTGCACTTCAACAGTAACAAGTAAATC
>JBEGQD010000059.1:0-75003 GCA_041181125.1 Actinomycetota bacterium
CAGCTCCTGCTAAAAAAAGTGAGAGCAAAAAACAAGAGGTAAAGATTGAGAAGGCTCCAGTTGATACTTCCTCAGTTGGCTCATCAATGGAGCTGTTTGAGAAGATGGCTGGCGTTAAATCAGATGCACCACTTTGTATGACATGTGGTGTGAAGATGAGAATGGCCGGATCATGCTTCGTCTGTGAAGGTTGCGGAAACACCTCAGGTTGCTCCTGATAAGTAATTAAAGTTAAAGGGCTCGCAGGTAAAACTGCGGGCCCTTTCTTTTTTTCAAATAACCTGCCCTAGTGAGTGAGTACTCTAAAAAGGTTAGATCAGCATTAGATGCTGCAGTTACTGCAATTGGTGGTGATCCCAGGGATGGCCAAATTGAGATGGCAGAGGCGGTTGCTAACGCACTCTCTGATCGTCATCACCTCTTAGTTCAAGCAGGGACTGGAACTGGTAAATCACTAGCTTATTTAGTACCAGCCTTAGTTCATGGCAAAAAAGTATTGGTAGCAACTGCAACGCTGGCACTACAGCGGCAATTAATTGAGCGAGATCTACCAAAGGTTAAAGCTGCCTTAGATAAAGAGTTAAAGCGGGATATTTCCTTTGCGATCTATAAAGGTGTTGGCAATTATGTTTGCTTGCAAAAGATGAATAACGCACCAGATGATCCAGAGTCACAAGCTGTTCTTGAAATCTCTTCCTTAGAAAGTGATGCCAAAAGATTACGTGCTTGGGCGCAATCTGCGGGGGCGACGGGAGATCGAGATGATGCCCCAGATGTTGACAGGCGGGTATGGGCGGCAAACTCTGTCTCTGGCAGAGAGTGCATGGGAGCAGATGAATGCCCATCTGGTTCAAAATGTTTTGCAGCTCTTGCAAAAGCTAAGGCGCAGACCGCAGATATTGTCGTAACAAACCACACACTTCTTGCAATTGAGATTGTTGATTCTCATCCAATCTTGCCAGAGCGGGATGCAATTATTTTAGATGAGGCTCATGAGTTTATGGATCGCACTACTCAAGCAGTCACTGAGGAGTTAACTGCGGCCAGGGTTTCACGGGCGGCAAATATGGCAAGAAAACATATGCCAGGAAAAGCAACCGATGCATTTAGCAAGGCGGCAGAAAAGTTTGCTGCTGCCATCAATGATTACGCAGATGATCTAAAGGCAGATCCTGCTAAAGCTGGCAGATTAGATAAATTACCATCACAGTTACAGGCACCACTTCGCGCAGTTAAAGAGGCGGTTACTGCGATAAATGCTTTGATTGCAGCGGATGCGGAAATTATTGATCCAAACACCATGGCAGAGCGGGCCCGGGTGAAGGGTGCGCTTAATGAGATTAATCAAACCTGCACCAAGTTATTAAAACCAGGTCAGACACATGTGCTCTGGTTTGAGCCCACCTATTCAACCTTGTATCTAGCACCTTTAGCAGTATCTGATGTCTTGCGCGGTAACTTACTAACCCAAACACCGGTGATTGCAACTAGTGCAACATTAACTGTTGGTAAATCATTTGATGCGATTGCTAAAAATATTGGCTTTGTAATTGCAGGTAAAAATGATGAAGAAAATGGTGATGTAGAAAGTAAGGATGAGGATGATAAGGCGATGATGGATCCGGCAAATTTACAGATCCTAGATGTTGGCTCCCCATTTGATTTTGCTAATCAAGGAATGCTTTATCTGCCAAAGGATTTACCAGAGCCAGGCAGAGATGGACCATCAAAGCAGGCAATGACAGAGTTAGGTGAGTTAATTGAGGCAGCAGGCGGTCGCACCTTAGCTTTGTTCTCATCCTGGCGCGGAGTTGAGGCAGCTGATGAACATTTAAGAGATGTTTTAGCTGAGCTTAAAATTCCAATAATTACTCAGCGCAGAGGAGATGCCGTTGGGCCATTGGTAGAAAAGTTTGCAAAGGATGAGCGATCTATTTTACTTGGCACAATTTCATTGTGGCAGGGAATTGATGTACCAGGAGCTGCCTGTACATTAGTTGTAATCGATCGAATTCCATTTCCACGCCCAGATGAGCCAGTACTTGCGGCAAGAGCTGCAGAGGCAGATGCTGCTGGTGGTTCAGGTTTTATGCAGATCTCACTTCCCAGAGCCGCCCTTCTACTTGCCCAAGGAACTGGGCGATTAATTAGATCATTAGATGATCGGGGAGTAGTTGCTATTTTAGATTCTCGAATTGTTAATAAACGTTATGGCTCAATACTTTTAAACTCAATGCCACCATTTTGGCGCACCCACGATGGTGAGGTAATTAGAGATGCGCTGCGCAGATTAGATAGGCAGTATTTAGGGAAGAAAGATTAAAGTTTTTTTAATTTAGTAAGAAGTTGCGGCCAGGTATTGGCAAAGCTTGGGTGAAGATTTTTATTTATAACCTCATCAAATGCTATCCAGGCCACCTCTTTTGACTCATCATTTGCCTCATGGGCAACTAATTGCGGATGTGCTGTAGCAATTACTGTTTGATAACGCCACGGACCATGATCATCGGTGAAAATTTCACCCGGTGTTAATTGATCACCGGTAATACCAACCTCCTCATGCGCCTCTCTAATTGCAGCCTCCACCGCACTCTCATGGGAGTCACGTGCTCCACCTGGAATACCCCAAGTGTCACCGTTGTGAACCCAGGGGGCTCGGTGTTGCATAAGAATTGTCTTATCTCTTACTAAAAGTAATCCGGCTGCGCCATGTAAGCCCCAATGTTTGCCACCACAAACACACTCAATCCAACCATCGCCATCACGGTGTGCCATGAGAGTAGTTTTACACACCCGCACTTAATTCACAGCCAGCGTGATTAATCTCCACGCTCACCAAATTGTTATTTAGATTACCCCAGTGCAGGTAGTGAAATTAATTTCAATATTATTAATCTCAATAACTTTATCTGCCTGCGCACGGGATCAAGGCGCACTTCTACCCACTGGGCTAGTTGATATAAATAGTAATCAAGCTAGTAGATATCAAGATAAGAAAGTTCAAAGTAATGATTCAGCTCAGCTGCCAGATGTTGAAGCTGCATCCCTTGAGCCGGTAATTAATTATATTGATGGCTTAAATCAGGCGCTCGCTGGTGATTTAGAAAGTATTAAGGAGGCTGTAGCGCCAGGGTGTGGCTGCCTTGCGATTATTGAAAGATTAAAAACATTATTTAAAAATGCCTCCTTAACTGGTGGCAATTATCAATTAAAAAGTATTGATCTACTTAGTGATAGCGCGCAGGAGAAAAGCTTTAAAGTGGTGGTAGATCGAGGTGATCTAATCAAGATTGATAAAAAACTTAGGCAAAGTGTGGTTTGGAGCGCCTCGCAAATTACCACCAAATTCATAGTAAAGAGAGTAGGTAGCAGGTGGCTGTTAAGCGATACCCAGCACTTTTAATTGTTGTGTTAACTCTGACTCTAGATACGCCGGCAGCTGATAGTGCACAGTGTCTGGATAAAACCTGCGTTGATGTCTTTACATCCGATAATCAATTGGTAATTACCGCTCAAAAAGGTAGTAGTAAGCCGGTGGTTAAAAAACCAGCTACCAAACCAAAACCAGTTGTGCCAGTTGTTAAGCCATCACCTAAGCCGACTCTTATTTTTCTACCAAAGCCATCACCAAAGCCTGCTACTAAAAAGGTTGCAAGTAAACCAAAACCAGCTGTGCCAAAGGCAGCTAAGCCGAAGATCGTTACCGCCTCACTCTCAGATAGATTAACAAAGCTACTTCCGACTGGTGATATTAATTTTCAACCACAGGAGCAAGCCTTAGTAAATCTGCCAGTTTACTTTTGGACAAAGACACCAGAGAGATTTACTGCGTTGGTGCCGATATTAGATGTGCTGGTTTATGTGAATTTAACCCCCACCTTTACCTGGAGCTTTGGTGATGGGGCAACACAAATTAGTAAATTATCTGGCGCGCCATATCCGCTAGGTCCTATCAACCACACCTACACCAATAGCCAGGATTACTCGGTAGGGCTAATGATTAGTTGGCAGGGGTACTGGTCGGTTAATGGCATTACCACCCCAATTACCGGAAATGCGATTACTCAAAGTGTTAGCAGAACACTTTCGGTAGTAAAAGGACCAACTAAATTTACAAAGTAATCCACAAATTTAATAATTCTTACACTAGTTTAAATTAATTTGCCAATCTTTGGTTATGAATAATTTATTACTACAAGATGCGATATCTAAAATTAAAGAGATTGATTATGAGGGGCAGAGTGTTCTGCGCCAGCAGCGATTGGGCGCAGTTGCGGTAAATGAGCTGCTAGCTAGATATAGCAACCAGGGTGAGATTGATGATTATGAATTGGTGGCATTGGTTTTAGTTAGGTTTAAGGATTTACAGGTTAGAGATTATGCAATGGGCCTAGCAACTGAAGAGAATAAGGATAAATTATTTAATCTCTGGCACTACCTAATGGCATCTGCCCCTGTTGGTTTTATCGCCCCCGTTGCCTGCATCTTTGCTGCCTGTGCATATGAATCTGGTGAGAGTGATTTAGCCCATAATGCATTGGTTAAAGCCCTCACCGATATCCCAAGTTATCCATTAGCACTACTTCTGAAAAAGGTTTTTACCGCCGCTTGGCCAGCAGATAGTTTTGCCACCATGCGCGCCCAACTTCACCCAAAGATTTGCGCCACTCTTTTTGGGAGTAGTATGTAATAACTAAACAGTGTTGTTTAGTAGAAGGTAATAAAAAAATGATTATTGGTATTCCTAAAGAGATCAAAAATAATGAGTTTCGAGTCTCTGCTACAGCCTCTGGTGTGCACGCATATGTAACAGCTGGGCATACTGTTTTAGTTGAGAAAAATGCTGGGCAAGGTTCAGCCATCTCAGATGCTGATTACATTGCAGCTGGTGCTCAAATTATTGATTCTGCCGATGAGATCTGGCAAAAGGCTGATCTAATTCAAAAGGTGAAAGAGCCAATCGAAATTGAGTATAAAAGAATGCGCAAAGGACAAATTCTTTATACCTACTTACATTTAGCAGCAAATAAGGCCTGCACCCAAGCAGTGATGGACTCTGGGATCACCGCAATTGCTTATGAAACTGTTGAGGTCGATGGTCAGTTGCCATTACTTGCACCAATGAGTGAGGTGGCAGGGCGAATGAGTATTCAAGTAGGAGCCGCTGCATTAGAGGCGAGCAAAGGCGGGCGCGGAGTATTACTTGGCGGAGTTCCTGGAGTCAGAGCTGGCAAGGTAGTGGTAATTGGTGGCGGAGTAGTTGGAGTAGCTGCTGCAACCATTGCTCATGGGATGAGAGCTGATGTGACGATTATGGATTTAGATTTAAAAAGATTAGGCCAGATTGATCAGATATTTGGCGGCAATGTTAAGACACTAGCCTCTAGTAGCTATGAGATTGAAAAAGAGGTGACACAGGCTGATTTAGTAATTGGTGCGGTATTAGTTCATGGTGCAAAGGCGCCTAAGTTAGTAAGTAACGCGTTAGTTTCTAGGATGAAGCCCGGATCAGTTTTAGTAGATGTGGCAATTGATCAAGGTGGATGCTTTGAAGATTCCAAGGCAACAACTCATCAAGATCCAACCTATAAGGTGCATGATTCAATCTTTTACTGTGTGGCAAATATGCCAGGGGCGGTTCCTGCTACCTCCACCTACGCACTAGCTAATGCCACAATTAAATATGGCTTAGCACTTGCAAATAAAGGGTGGCAGAGGGCGTTGGCCGATGATGCTCACCTTGCTAAGGGGTTAAATGTGCATGAGGGCAAGATTTATTACGAGGCAGTTGCAAAGGCGCACAATCTCTAGTATTTTTCCGCTTAGGTCATGAGTCTTAGTTCATAGCCCCGGCTAACTAAGCGGCAACCCTCCACCACGGTGGGGTGCTCCGGGTGAAGACCAGGTCGATAGCAAGGTGCCATCGGCAAGTGTGGGTCGCTAAAGAAATTTAGGGGATAACCCTAATTATTTTTACACCCCCTTTTTTCTACAAGGAGGATGCTTTGTCATATTCATTTGAAACTCAACAAATTCATGCTGGACAGGTTCCTGATCCAACAACTGGCGCTCGCGCACTGCCGTTGTATCAAACTACTGCTTATCAATTCCGTGATACCAAACATGCAGCTGATCTATTTGGTTTAGCAGAGCTTGGAAATATCTATACCCGCATCATGAATCCGACTCAGGATACGGTGGAGCAAAGAGTTGCAGCCCTTGAAGGCGGCGTTGCAGCATTGTTAGTTGCATCAGGTTCTGCGGCTACTACCTTTGCAATTTTAAATATTGCCCAAGCTGGCGATCATATAGTTTCATCGCCTTCGCTATACGGCGGCACCTACAACCTATTCCACTACACCCTGCCTAAGTTTGGTATCGAGGTTACCTTCGTTGATAACCCAGATGATCCAGAGAGCTGGCGCAAAGCGGTTAAGCGGAATACCAAGGCATTTTTTGGAGAGACCATTGCAAATCCAAAAAATGATCTTCTAGATATTGAAACTGTGGCAAAGATTGCTCATGAGAATGAGGTGCCATTAATCGTTGATAATACCGTTGCAACTCCATACTTAATTAGACCAATTGAGTGGGGCGCAGATGTAGTAGTTCACTCAGCAACTAAGTTTCTTTCAGGGCATGGAAACACCGTTGTTGGTGCGATTGTGGATGCTGGCAAGTTTGATTACGCAAAGTATCCAAAGCGCTTTCCAAGCTTTAATGAACCAGATCCCTCATATCATGGACTGGTTTATGCCCAAGCATTAGGAGTTGGTTCAGCCTTTGGTGCAAATCTTTCCTACATCTTCAAGATTCGCCTAACTCTGCTGCGCGATATTGGCGCTGCCGTATCACCATTTAATGCCTGGTTGCTTGCGCAAGGATTAGAAACCCTTTCCCTACGTATTGAGCGCCATGTTGAAAATGCAAAGGCGATTGCTACTTGGCTTGAGAAAAATCCTCAAGTTGAAAAGGTTAATTACGCATCGCTGCCATCCTCAAAGTGGAATAAGTGGGCAAGTAAATATGCACCAAAGGGAAGCGGTTCAGTTTTGTCCTTTGAGATTAAAGGTGGAATTGAAGCTGGCAAGAAGTTTATTGAAGCCCTGAAGCTGCACTCACATGTTGCCAATATTGGTGATGTTAGATCTCTGGCAATTCACCCAGCATCTACAACTCACTCACAATTAACTCCCGCTGAGCAAGCAACCGCCGGTGTTACACCAGGGCTGATTCGGTTATCTATTGGTATTGAAAATATCAAAGATATTCAAGCAGATCTTGAAATTGGATTTGCGGCAGCAAAGTAATTAATGAGCAAAGTTAATCCGGCTGTTACCGGGGCATGGCTTGAAGATCATGACCCCGGTGATCGCCAATTCCTAAAAATTGGTGATTTAACCCTGGAGTCAGGTGAGGTTTTACCTGATGTAACAATTGCTTATCAAAGTTGGGGCAAGTTAAATACTTCCGGTGATAATGCGATATTGGTAAACCATGCTTTAACTGGCTGGGCAGATATTAATGGTTGGTGGCCGCAGATGGTTGGCCCAGGCTTGCCATTTGATTCCGATAAATATTTTGTAGTTTGCCCAAATGTAATTGGCGGTTGTCAAGGTTCAACTGGGCCATCTTCCATTGCTCCGGATGGCAAAAGATGGGGATCAAGATTTCCGGTCTTAACTATTAGAGATATGGTTGCTGCAGAGCTTGCCTTTACTAAAAAGATTGGTGTTAAGAGATATCAATTAGCTGTTGGTCCATCATTAGGTGGCATGCGAAGTCTGGAGTGGGCAATTGATTATCCGCAGTTAGTTGGCGCCATTTGCACCATTGGATCCTCAGCGGTGGCAACCGGGGATCAAATAGGGGCTGCCTCTATCCAGATTAGGGCAATTAAATCTGATCCAAACTTTAATAATGGTGATTATTATGAACAAAGTATTGGTCCGATAGAAGGCATGGGAATAGCTAGAAGAATTGCGCACTTAACTTATCGAACCGAATCGGAGATGGATGTCAGATTTGGTCGGGAGTTGCAAGGGGATGAGACAGGCAGATATGCCGTTGAATCTTATTTAGATCACCAGGCACAAAAACTTGCTAAAAGATTTGATGCAAATACTTATATTTCATTAACTGAGGCGATGAACTCCCATGATGTGGGCAGAGATCGCGGGGGCGTGGCCGCTGCTCTAGCAACGGTTAAGGTGCCAATTCATGTGGTTTCAATCGATACCGATCGGTTATTTCCACCAAGGTTGCAACAAGAGATTGCTGAGCTTGCCCCGCAGGTCAGCCGCCTTCACACCATCTCATCCCCATTTGGCCACGATGGCTTCTTAATTGAGGTCGAATCTGTGGGGCAGATCATCAGAAACGCGCTTAATCTTCAGAAAATCTCAAATTAATCTATTTGGATGTGCATTTAGGGCTGTGGACAATTTATAATATAGCCAGGGGTCGGGCGGTTTAAATAAATCGCAAAAATTTAAGACCTAAAAACAAAGGATGAATTGTGGCTGTAACTCGTGCGCCCAAAAAAGGGGCAAAAGCAGGAAAGAGTAAGAGTAAACCTGCCGCAAAAAAGAGTGCAGTTAAAAAACCTATTACTAAAAATGTAAAACCGGCGAAGAAGGTTGTAAAGATTCCGCAGAAGGCAGTTTTAGATGCTAAAGATGTGGCACAAATTGTTAAAGTAAAAGAGTTAGTGATTCAACAGAAAACTGTACTAGCTGAGCTTGAATCACGTGGCATAACTAATATTCATCGAATTGTTAAAAAAACAGATCAGGACTTAGTTTTAATTGCTCGTGAATTAGAAGATACTGTTCCAAAGCAGATTGAAAAACTTCGCAAGCTCGGGCTTTCACCATTTAGAATGCTTAAAAAGAGTGAGTTGGAATTAATCGCCCCACCTGCACCAAAGCCAGCACCTGCTGCTAAAGCTGGCAAGGTTGAGAAGGTAAAGATTGATGGCGAAGAGGTTGAGCTTGAAGAGGTTGAGTTAGATGATTTAGAGAGTTTAATTGATGATAAAGAGGAGACTCCAGCCGAAGATGGCGCTCCTGAGATTAGAGTTGTAAATGTTGCCGAAGAGTCACAAAATGAGGAGAACTCATTTGTACTAAAGGACTCTGAAGAAGATGACGCTCCACCGCAAACAGTTTTAACCGCTGGTGCAACTGCTGATCCGGTTAAAGATTACCTGAAATTAATTGGCCGCGTTCCACTGTTAAATGCTGAGCTTGAGGTATCTCTGGCTCAATCGGTGGAGGCTGGATTATTTGCTGAAGAGCGACTAGCTAAAGATAAGAAGATGGATAAGAAATTAAAGCGTGAGTATCAACAAATTGTTCTCAATGGTAGACGCGATAAGAACCACCTACTAGAGGCAAACCTTCGTTTGGTTGTTTCTCTTGCTAAGCGTTACACCGGTCGAGGAATGTTGTTCTTAGATCTAATTCAAGAAGGAAACCTTGGTTTAATTCGCGCCGTTGAAAAGTTTGATTACACAAAGGGTTATAAGTTCTCAACCTATGCCACTTGGTGGATTCGCCAAGCGATTACCAGAGCGATGGCAGATCAGGCTAGAACTATTCGTATTCCAGTACACATGGTTGAGGTAATTAATAAGTTAGCTCGCGTGCAGCGCCAGATGTTGCAAGATCTAGGACGCGAACCTACACCTGAAGAGTTGGCAAAAGAATTAGATATGACACCGGAAAAGGTAGTTGAGGTTCAAAAGTATGGCCGGGAGCCAATCTCACTTCATACGCCACTAGGTGAAGAGGGCGATAGCGAGTTTGGAGATTTAATTGAGGACTCCGAAGCGATCGTGCCAGCGGATGCAGTCTCCTTCACCTTATTGCAAGAGCAGTTGCACTCAGTTTTGGATACATTATCAGAGCGTGAAGCTGGAGTAGTTGCGATGCGCTTTGGTTTAACTGATGGTCAACCAAAGACTTTAGATGAAATTGGCAAGGTTTATGGCGTTACTCGTGAGCGCATTCGCCAAATAGAATCAAAGACTATGTCTAAGTTGCGCCACCCATCTCGTTCACAAGTACTACGCGATTACCTAGATTAAAAGGAGCAACAATGAGTGAAAATATAAAGATGCAGTTTAAGAAAAATGCTTCGATCAGAGTAACTGGTACCGTTGATTTTGTTGATGCCGATGGAAATATAGTTGAAACGAAGACTGATTTTTCACTCTGCCGCTGTGGTCACTCAAAGGAGAAACCATTTTGCGACGGCAGCCATCGCGAGGCAGGGTTTGTTAGCGAATAATTACTTAGCTGCTTGATCAGCTAATTTTTGTGATTCATCTTGAATAACTGCGGCCACTGGCTTTAAACCCTCGGCATACTCTTTTGCGTGGTGTGAACAAAATAGCAATTCACCACCTGATACCAAGATTGCCCGCACATAAGCTTGAGCACCGCAACGGTCGCAGCGATCTAATGAGTTCAGAGGAGTTTGTTCCATCGTGATCTGATTGGTCATTGCTTTCTCCGTTTCTTTCTTTGTACTCAGGGGAACATCAAACCATGAATACTTTATTCCCGGCTGCATATTTGGTTTCAATTAAGTAAATTTTATGCTCAAATACTGAGAATATGTTGTAAAAATCTCATTTTGATATCAATTACCAATAAATATGGGTCGATCTCGGCGCGGATCAACTATAGGTGGTATTAGCGCCGATAATCTTCTCACCCGTGGCAACTAAGAGCGCAAAAACTGATGATGGCACCTCTGCGGCAATAATTAGCTCATACACCGCCAAAGATTTATCTGTCCTTGAAGGATTGGATGCAGTTCGTAAACGTCCCGGTATGTATATCGGCACCACCGACTCTCGTGGTCTTATGCATTGCCTTTGGGAAATTATTGATAACGCAGTAGATGAAGCATTGGCTGGGCACTGTAAAACAATTGAAATAAATTTAGAGGCAGATGGATCAGTTGAAGTGCATGATGATGGCCGAGGTATTCCAGTAGATAAAGAGCCAAAGACTGGACTGACCGGTGTTGAAGTGGTTATGACAAAGTTGCATGCTGGTGGAAAATTTGGTGGCGGTTCATACGCAGCTTCCGGCGGCTTGCACGGTGTTGGTGCATCTGTTGTAAATGCACTTGCATCCCGTCTTGATGTTGAGGTTGATAGAGATGGAAAAATTTATTGGATGTCTTTTAAACGCGGGCACGCCGGCATCTTTGAAGGTGAAGGACCTAATGCAAGTTTTAGTGAAAAATCAGGTTTACGTGTAATCGGGAAAGTTTCAGCAAAGGTAACTGGCACAAGAATTAAATGGTGGTTTGATAAACAGATTTTCTTAAAAGAGGCAGAGCTAGCAATTGAAGACATTTACGCGCGCGCAAGACAAACCTCTTACTTAGTACCTGGCCTTACCCTGGTTGTTAACGACAAGAGAACCAAAGCAAAAACCAGCGAGACTTTTTTCCATAAAGGCGGCATATCTGAGTTCTGCACCTTCTTGCGTCCTGATGATCCAGTCGGTGAAGTAATTCGAATTTCCGGAAATGGAACATATACTGAAAATGTCCCCGTACTAGATGATAAGGGACATATGACACCAACTGAGGTGGAACGTGAGATGGGCGTTGATATTGCGATGCAATGGGGCAATGGTTATGAAGCAACCATCGCCTCATTTGTAAACATTATTTCCACTCCAAAGGGTGGAACACATGTTGCAGGTTTTGAAAAAGCAATTACAAAGGCGGTAAATGATGCACTCCGTGCAACAAAAACTTTAAAAAATAATGAGGCAGATGTTATAAAAGATGATGTTCAAGAAGGTTTAACCGCAGTTGTCACAGTGCGCATGTCTGAGCCTCAATTTGAAGGACAAACCAAAGAGGTATTAGGAACAGCGGCGGCTTCAAAGATTGTTGGCCAGGTTGTAGCGGATGAGATGAAGGCGTTTTTTAACACAAGTAAGCGAATCGATAAGGCGACCGGGCGGTTAATCTTAGAAAAAATAGCAAATGCTTCTAGAACTAGAATTTCCGCCAGAGCACACAAAGATTTGCAGCGCCGAAAGAACGCACTTGAGAGCTCCTCACTTCCAACTAAATTATCTGATTGCCGTTCAGATGACCCAACTCGAACTGAATTGTTTATTGTTGAGGGAGATTCAGCGCTGGGAACTACAAAGGCAGCAAGAAACTCAGAGTTTCAGGCAATTTTGCCAATACGCGGCAAAATATTAAATGTACAAAAGGCATCTTTATCGCAGATGCTTGAAAATAATGAGTGCGCATCTATTATTCAGGTGATTGGCGCCGGTAGCGGAAAATCCTTTGATATTAATGATGCAAGGTATGGCCGAGTTATTTTAATGTCAGATGCTGATGTTGATGGCGCTCATATTCGCTGCCTGCTATTAACTTTATTTAACTCTTATATGCGTCCGTTAGTTGAGGCTGGCCGAGTATTTGCAGCAATCCCGCCTCTTCATCGAATTGATGTAGTTGGTGGTAAAAAGGGTGAGGTTCACTACACCTACTCAGATGATGAAATGAAAAAAGTTATTGCTTCACTTAAAAAAGATGGAAAGAGATGGAAAGAGCCAATTCAACGGTATAAAGGATTAGGTGAGATGGATGCTGACCAATTACGTGAGACCACAATGGATCCAGAGCATCGAACTCTTCGACGAATTACTATGAAAGATGTTACAAAAGCTGAGGCGATGTTTGAGTTGCTGATGGGAAATGAAGTTGCACCACGTAAAGACTTTATTTCAAGTGCTGAAATTGATCGTGAACGCATTGACGCTTAATCAATAGCAACTAAATCAAAATAATCATCCTTCCAAAGATCTTCATCTCCATCTGGGAGCAGTAAAACGCGCTCTGGCTTCAAGGCTTCAACGGCACCGGCATCGTGTGAAACTAAAATTACTGCGCCTTGATATTCAGTAAGTGCGCCAAGTATCTCCTCTCGTGAAGCCGGATCTAAGTTATTTGTGGGCTCGTCTAGAAGTAAAACGTTTGCGGCACTAACTACTAAAAGTGCTAGCGCTAGACGAGTTCTTTCACCACCACTTAATACTTTAACGAGCTTGTGAACATCATCGCCAGTGAATAAGAATGAACCAAGTACATTTCTAGCTTCTGGCTCTCTAATATCTTTTGTAGCACTTAACATATTTTCCAAGACGGTTCTTTCATAATCTAAGGTTTCATGCTCTTGCGCGTAATAACCTATTTTTAAACCGTGCCCGGCCTCAACCTGGCCAGTATCAGGCTTTAAGTCTCCAGCCAAAATTCGAAGTAGTGTGGTCTTGCCTGCGCCATTTAATCCAAGAATTACTACTCTTGAACCTTTATCAATTGCTAACTCAACATCTGTGAAAATTTCTAGCGAACCATAAGATTTTGATAACTCAGAAGCAGTTATTGGCGTCTTTCCACATGGAGCAGGGGTTGGAAACCTTAGCTTTGCAACCCGATCAACCTTTCGCACTTCCTCTAAGCCACTGCGCAATTTTTCAGCTCGCCTTAGCATTCCTTGAGCAACACTTGCTTTGCTTGCCTTTGCTCGCATCTTCTCACCCTGCTTTTGCAGTATTTCTGCCTTTTTCTCAGCATTTGCACGTTCGCGTTTTCTTCGATGTTCATCAGCTTCACGCTGCAATAAATAGTTTTTCCAGGTCATGTTATATACATCTATTACATTTCTATTTGCATCTAAATAAAATACTTTATTCACTACTGTTTCAATCAAATTAACATCATGGCTAATAATCACTAATCCACCTGGATATTTAAGCAAAAATTCTCTTAGCCAAACGATTGAGTCGGCATCAAGGTGATTTGTTGGCTCATCAAGCAGTAGTGTCTCGGCTCCAGAAAATAGAATTCGAGCCAACTCAATTCTTCTGCGCTGACCACCCGATAGTGCTGATAATTCCTGATCAAATAGATTATTAGGAACACCTAATGAGGAGGCAATTGCTTCTGCTTCCGCCGCTGCAGCGTAGCCGCCAGCGGAGGAGAACTCATGTTCTACTCTTGTGTATCGCTCCATTGCTTTTTCTAGTTCATCTCCCTGAGCGACGGACATCTCTTCTTCAACGGCGCGCATTCTTTTGTTGATTTGATCTAGATCGCGAACTGAGAGAATTCGATCTATTACATTTCCTTGGTCCTCACCTGTTCTGGGATCTTGGGGGAGGTAACCGATTTTTCCGGTACGAGTTATAGCTCCTCCTGCTGGCATAGTTTCGCCAGCTAAAACCTTTGCAAGCGTTGATTTACCGGCGCCATTTCTTCCTACAAATCCAATGCGGTCACCGTGATTGATTCGTACTGTTACATCTTTAACTAGAAGCCTGGCGGCAGCACGAAGTTCTAGGGCGTTAGTTGATATCAAAGTTGCTTACGCAACAAGGCGGGTGCGACGAGGAGATGCATACTTCTTTTCAATATCAGTTAGCTCCTCAGACACTTTGGCTTTGATGCTCTCCTCAGTTTTTAGGATTGCAGTTAAGGAGGAGATTGTAGCCTTTAATTCTTTAGCCTCAGTTTCCAGTTCAATCTTGCTCATCTTGGTCAATCTTCTAAGCGGCATATCTAAAATATAGGTTGCTTGTTCATCACTTAATTTAAAAGTTTTTATTAATCCAGCCTTGGCAATAGTTGCATCATCACTTGCTCTAATTAACTTAATTACCTTATCAATGTCAATAATCGCCTTTAGTAAGCCATCTACTAAATTAAGCCTTGCTTGTGCCTTTGCCTTTCGGAAGGTTGAGCGACGCTTTACTACCTCTATTCTGTGATCAATAAAGACTTGCAGTAAATCCTTAAGACCCAGGGTTAGTGGTTTTCCCTCAACTAAAGCCACTGCGTTAATCGAGAATGCATCCTCCATAGGAGTCAGTCGATAAAGATTCTCTAAAACCTCTGCTGGCTCATAGCCATTTTTAATTTCAACTACTACCTTGGTACCAGATTGGCCATCAGATAAATCAACAATATCTGAGATACCTTGTATCTTTTTTGCCTTAACTAGATCGGCAATCTTTTCAACAATCTTCTCAGGTCCGATGTTGTAAGGAAGTTCGGTAATAACAATTCCCTGCTTTCGAGATGAAATCTTTTCAAAAACAGTAGTAGCTCGCACCTTAAATGATCCACGGCCGTTTGCGTATGCATCTGCAATTCCATCAGTTGCGACTAAGTAACCACCAGTTGGAAAATCTGGACCTGGCACAATTTTCATTAATTGTTTAAGTGTGGCTTTCGGATTTTCCATTAAAAACTTAGCAGCAGCAATTACCTCGCCAAGATTATGTGGTGCCATATTGGTAGCCATACCAACTGCAATACCAGTTGCACCATTTACTAATAGATTAGGAAAGGCTGCTGGCAATACCTGTGGTTCTAAAATCTGGCCATCGTAATTTGCACCGAAGTTAACTGTATCTTCATCGGATTCATCAACCATCATCATGGCAGAGGGGGCAAGACGTGATTCGGTGTAACGCATTGCTGCAGGGCCAGAATCTAGTGAACCAAAATTTCCATGACCATCAATAAGCGGCAAGCGCATTGAAAAGCTTTGCGCCATTCGAACCATTGCATCATAAATAGCGCCATCACCATGGGGATGAAGCTTTCCCATTACATCGCCAACAACTCTCGCACACTTAACATGTCCTTTATCTGGGCGAAGTCCCATCTCATTCATTTGATGCAAAATACGACGTTGCACGGGCTTTAAACCATCGCGAGCATCAGGCAGTGCGCGAGAATAAATAACTGAGTAGGCATATTCCAGAAATGACTCTGACATTTCCGAGGCAACGTCAATATCAATAATGCGGCCAGGATTTTCCCCTGCTTTAGGTGCAACTACTTTTGGTGTTTTGGCCATAGTGCGTATCTTGCCAATAGAAGTGTAGATTCTTAGCGACCGACAAGCCAGATTCATCGATGATTTAACAAAATGCTAATCTTTAGGCATGTCCACAACTAATTCTTATGCTGAAGAGGCGGCCCAGCGTTGGCCGGTGGAGTATGTTGAAAGTAACTTAAAATTAAAATCGATGAGCAAGGAAGATCAGCAAAAATTATTTAAATTAGGTAGCGATAATATTAAAGATATTGCCGATGCCTTTGTCTTACAAAAAGCTGCCGATTCTGTTGATGTGCAAAAGTTGGTAAAAATCCATTACAACTGGGTTAGTGTTTTCTGGACCCCAACCAAGGATGCCTATATTGGACTTGGTGCACTGTATGTAACGGATGAGAGATTTAAGCAAAATTACGATAAGTACGCACCAGGTTATGCGGCATTTATGGCTCAAGCAATGAATATATATGCTCAGGAGAATCTTTCGAATTGAGCAATCAAAGATTCGGCTTAGCAGATGTAACTAATTCAATATTTAATTCATTATCGGTCCCAGAAACCATCGATTCACTATCGCTGGGGGGTGCTGAAAATCGCGAAGTTTTAATATTAATTGATGGCATGGGGCAAGATGCAGTTGATAAGTATGCAGATCAGTTCCCAGTCTTTGATGAGTTGAAATCGGTAAAAAAGCTTTACACAAATTTTCCTTCGACCACTGCAACGAGTCTTTCAACCCTAGGAACTGGGGTATTACCTGGCGTGCACGGGATGCTCGGTTACACCATAAGGGTTCCCAGAAGTGATAATCGATTGTTAAATGCCCTTAAGTGGGATGAGCGAGTGGATCCTGTGATGTGGCAAAAAGTTCCAACCTTGTTTGAACGTGCTGTTCTATCAGGCGTATCCGTAACACATGTTGCAGCTAAAAGATATGAAGGAAGTGGTTTCACACAAGCAGCGCTTCGGGGGGCAAAGTATGTTGGCGCAAATGGAGTTGATGAGATGGCAACAGCGGTAGCAGCTGCACTAAAACCACAACCATCTTTTGTTTACACATATTTGAATACATTAGATTCAGCAGGTCATAGTGATGGGGTTGGTTCAGATAAATGGCTAACTGCCTTGCAACAGGTGGCTGAATTTATAACCAAAGTTAAACTAATGGCACCAGGCGGTACTCGAATTTGGGTAACGTCCGATCATGGCATGGTAAATAGCACTGAACAGGTAATTTTGGGCCAAGATAATAATTTATTAGAGAATGTAACTTTAATTGGCGGTGAGCCAAGAGCCCGACATATTTATATTAAAGAGGGTGCTGTGGTGGAAACAATTACTCAATGGCAAGAGTTTTTTGGAAGTAAAGCTAGAGTTTTAAGTAAAGATTCTGCAATTAAAAATGGATTATTTGGTCAAATCGTTACTGAAGATTCTTATGACCGTATGGGAGATCTAATTGCAATCGCTAATAATGATTTGATTTTGGTAGATCCAGCAAGAATTAGAGAAGAGACTTCAATGGTCGGACATCATGGTGGTGTTACAGATATTGAGGTAGAGATTCCACTCTTACTCGCTTAGTCTTCATCCTTTTTCCCAAACATAATGTCATCCCATGATGGGATTTTAATTCTTTTAGTTACACCATCACGTTTAGCTTCATCATCTACATCAACCTCTTCAACTGAGGCTAATTTTGTTGGTGCATAGGGCGCCACATCTTCTTTAATTGAAACTAGTCTTGGTGCTTCAGTTTGTGGGATGTTGCCATATGTTTGCACCGGTTGTTTAACCTTGGCTTCTCCGCCAATCCAACGAGCACCATCATCATGAGCTGAAAGAGCGCGTCGTCCTAAATTAAATATCCAAACTGCTTCACCTTTTGCCTCGTTAGGTGCACCATCTCTAATTGGGTAGTAGAGAGTTAAATTCCAATTGCCATCTGGTTTTCGAAAAGTGTTCCATTCAACTGAATTCATATCAACACCTCGTGGTGCTAATTGATTCGCAACAGCTGTCTCAAGATATGGTGCATGAGGTTCCCGCCGAATTTGTGTTGCTAACGCTTGAGAGATGATAAATGCGCGCTCTTGTAAAATAGGTCCAGCATAATTCTCTATTTTTTCAATTGACCAATCTGTAGTGCGAGATATTGCATCAATAGTTTCACCCGCACGTAATCTTGCTTGCACCTCTTTGACCGATGTTGTCACTGCCTCCTCAATATCTGAAACCGCAGATAATCTGGGCTGGTTTACATAAGCGCGAAGAGTGTCACTGATTCTTAAGTTATATTGGTTTCCATCTAAATCAACCAACTCCAATTCACTGCCGTCGGCTGATCGACCGGTTAAGCGCAGATCTTTTGGTTCATTCATGAGAGTAGATTGCCATAATTAGTAGGTAGGTTAAATCTGCCACACACGCACCCCTTCATTTTTCATGCTTAGATAACCCGGTGAGCGCAGAATTATTAAAGTTGGCAGAATCTGTGGCAAGGGCGGCCGGTACTCATTTGATGAACCGTCCAAGCAGCTTTACATTTACCGAAAAAAGCTCGGCAGTAGATTTTGCAACACAGATGGATCAGCAATCTGAAGAATTAATTGTTAAACAATTACTTGCAGCAAGAGTTGATGATGGAATTATCGCTGAAGAGGGTGCTGCAAAGCCAAGTAAATCTGGGATCACATGGGTTATTGATCCACTAGATGGCACAGTTAATTATCTTTATGGATTACCTGGCTGGAATGTTTCAATTGCGGCTAAAGATAATGATGGAGTTTTAGTTGGTGTGGTTTATGCCCCAAGCATTAACGGCTTCTGGAGTGCTATTCGCGGCGAGGGCGCTAACTACAATGGAAATAAAATTAAATGCAACGATCCAGTCACCTTAGACAAATCATTGCTTGCCACTGGATTTGCTTATGATCTAAATTTAAGAGTAAGCCAAGGTGACACGATGGCAAAGTTATTGCCAAAAATTCGTGACTTAAGAAGAAATGGCGCGGCAGCTGTTGATCTTTGTTATGTAGCAATGGGAGCCATTGATGGTTACTTTGAAGGATCATTAAAAGAGTGGGACTACGCAGCTGGTGGTTTGATTGCAACTGAGGCTGGTGCGGTGATTTCTGGGCGAGGTGGTAGGGCTGCAGATTCTGATCTTGTTGTATGCGCAGGTCCTGCCCTGCACGCACAACTTTTGCCCCTAATTTGATCTAATCACCCCAAGCGTGGCAAGATACGGTCTCATTCAAAATAATTGATTGACATTAAATTTAACGATTAGGACATATTATGAACGTGTTAGATGCCGTTGATGCCGCCTCACTTCGCACGGACATCCCATCTTTTCGTTCCGGCGATGAACTAAAGGTTCATGTTCGAGTTATTGAAGGTAGCAAGAGTCGTATTCAGGTTTTCCAAGGTGTTGTAATTGCTCGCTCTGGTTCTGGAATACGCGAATCATTTACTATCCGTAAAATTTCATACGGTGTTGGAGTTGAGCGTACATTCCCAGTTCACACACCAGTAATTGAGCGAATTGAAATTGTTCGTCATGGTTCAGCACGTAGAGCAAAGCTTTACTACCTACGTAAATTAACTGGTAAGGCAACAAAGATTAAAGAACGTCGTGGCGCTGATGGGGAGATCATTGTTGAGCCAGAGTATGTACCACCAGTAGTTTCTAAAAAGGTTGCAGTCCCTGAGGTTGGTGAAGCTGCTGTAGTTGCCGCAGCCACTGTTGCTGCTACTGAAGTAATTGCCGAAGAGGCAGTTGATGCACCAGCTGCAAGTACTGGTGAAGTAATTGCCGACGCTCCTGCAGCGGAGTAATAATGATTGATGAAGCACTAGAACATTTAGTAAAAGGTATTGTTGATAACCCTGCTGAGGTTGTAATTACTGAGAAAAACTCTCGCGGCGGAACAACTCTGGAAGTTCGTGTTCACCCTGAGGATATTGGCAAGGTAATTGGCCGCAATGGTCGCACTGCAAAGGCGCTTCGCACTGTAGTTAGCGCAATAGCTGGCCGCTCTGTTCGAGTTGATCTAATCGAGGCAGACGAGGTTCGTTAATTTGCAACTTGTCGTAGGTCGCATCGGCCGCGCACATGGAGTACTTGGTGAGGCAACAATTGAGGTTCGAACCGATGATGCAGATTTAAGATTTGCTGTTGGAAATGAAGTAATACTAGAAAATGGCAAGAAGTTAATTATCAAATCATCCAGGTGGCACAACCAGGTCCTACTTCTATCATTTGATGGCATTAGTGACCGAAACCAAATCGAGGAGTTAAGAGATCAGTTAATCTCAGCAGAGGTTGATACCAGTGCAATGGCGCCGGGTGAGTACCACTATCAGCAATTAATTGGCTCACAGGTTTTTTTGCAATCTGGTGATCAGGTCGGAGTAGTTGGTGAAATCGTAAAACTTCCAGGCCAAGATCTCCTTTCCATAGATAAAGGAGGCAGTCAGGTGCTTGTACCAATGGTTAAGCAGATAATTATCTCTATTGATGTGGCCGCGAAGAAGATTGTGATTAATCCACCGGAAGGGTTATTAGATGTTACAAATTGATCTAATTTCAATCTTTCCAGAGTATCTTGCGCCATTGAAATTATCACTTCTTGGTAAAGCACAAGAGAAGCAACTACTCTCGATAAACATTCATGACCTACGAGACCAAACTACCGACGTGCACCACTCAGTTGATGACACTCCATATGGTGGGGGCGCTGGCATGGTTATGTCACCCGTTGCCTGGGGAGATGCAATTGATCAGGTTACAAAAGATGATGAAATCGTTGATTTGATAATTTTAACGCCAGCTGGGCGAAAATTTACCCAGAAAATTGCTTCAGAGTTTTCTAAATCTAAACATATTGTTTTTGCATGTGGCAGATATGAAGGTATCGATGCTCGGGTCGGGCAGTACTATGCAGAAAAAGCAAATTTTAGAGTGCATGAGATTTCAATTGGTGATTATGTCTTAGGTGGTGGTGAGGTTGCAGCAATGGTTATTATTGAAGCAACAGCAAGATTAATTCCTGGTGTTTTAGGAAATCCAGATTCTTTAAAGGAAGAATCACACTCAATTACTGGAGTTGGTGAAGATTTATTAGTTGAGTACCCAAATTACACAAAGCCAGCTAATTGGCGGGGCCTTGAGGTCCCACAGGTGTTGTTATCGGGAAATCATGGCGAGATCGCAAAGTGGCGAAAGGCGCAGGCTGAGCGTCGCACTCGAGAATTAGATTCGGAATAATTCCGACACGCCTAGCGTTGATTAGGTACAACTGTTGCTTTTAGGGGATTATCCGCCCAGTCGGAGTAATTGATGCTCCTTGAAAGAAAGTTAACTATTTTTTAGGAGGTGAACGATGGCAACCGATTACGACACCCCGCGAAAAACCGATGAAGAATTGCATGAGGAATCGTTAGAGGAATTAAAAGCTAGACGTGCTGATGCACAATCTGGTCAGGTTGATATTGATGAAGCAGAGGCTGCTGAAAACTTAGAGCTACCTGGTGCTGATTTATCTGGCGAAGAGTTGACCGTTAAAGTTGTTCCAAAACAAGAGGATGAGTTCACTTGTAATCGATGCTTCTTGGTTAAGCATATTAATCAACGAGCTCGTGGTGAGGGTACAAAAGCTATCTGTCGAGATTGCGATTAATTAAGAACAGCTGCTAAAGCTTTTGCTTTCTTGCTAGAGATTAACCAATATGGGGTTGGATCTGATTTATCACTAAGTTCAACCTTTACTCCAGTTGATATCCAGAATCTAGTTGCACTAAAAGCTGCTGGATCGGCCTTTGGTCCACGCACTCTTAGGTACTCAGTTTTATTTAAGACTATTGCTTTTTTTATAAACTTACATTCGATTTTAGCGTTACCAACATAGAGCCAATTATTTATCACAACAATATCAAGTCTAGATTTAAAGCTACTGTATATAAACACTGCAGCTATAAGTATGCAAACAACTGTTGCAGCTAATGCATTAAAAGGTGCCCAAATCGTTAGATAAACTGAAGCAATCATTATGGCAACTAGCAACCAAAGCCAAAATGGCCAGATTATTCGCTCGGCAAACTCTGAGTTTGAATTAGATTTAGCCATAGTAGTAAGGATACGCTCTACCAATGGGTCGCATAGCCAGCACTACTCCACCTGATGATGCAGTGATGCCTGTCCGTCATCCAAAAGCTCCTGCAGCTGGCTCGCAGATACCTTCGCACTTTGGTTACTGTTTTGGTTGTGGGCAGTTACACACAACTGGTCTACATTTTACTGCAATTGCAGGTAATGGATTAGACCTGACTGGAAATTTCACAGTAACAAAAGATCATCAGGGTGCTCCTGGACTTGCACATGGTGGATTGCTTTCACTCGCCTTTGATGAAGCTTTGGGAAAGTTAATGTGGTTAATTAGAACACCAGCTGTTACCGGTAGGTTAGAAACTGATTTTTTACTACCAGTACCAATGGGTCGAACTCTTTATATTGATGCAAAAATAACTGGCCAGTCCGGTAGAAAGATCTATACTCAAGCTGAAGGTAGATTAGATTCAATTACTGGTGAAATAGCTGTAAAAGCTGCAGCGATATTTATCTCAGTGCCAATGGAGCATTTTATTAAGAATTTAACTGAGCAGTACAAAGATCACTTAACTGAGCACCCAGAGTTAATGGCCTTTGTTGATCCAGATTTCGACATTAATCCATGACAAAAGTACTTATCAAGCGGTTAGATCCAACGGTTCCGCTACCGACATATGCAAAGGCTGGAGATGCTGGGGCTGATCTTGCTACGCGAATTGATTTCACCATTAAACCAGGGGAACGAATGCTAATTCCGACTGGAATAAGCATTGCGCTACCCAATGGGTTTGTCGCGTTGGTTCACCCAAGATCTGGACTTGCCATAAAGCATGGAATATCGATGGTGAATACGCCAGGCACAGTAGATGCTGGATTTCGTGGTGAGTTGCAGGTTATTTTAATTAATCATGATTTAACTGAATCTGTTTCCTTTAAAAAAGGGGATCGAATTGCCCAACTTGTAATCCAAAAGGTGGAACGGGCAGATTTTATTGAGGTTGAGCAGTTGCCAGGCTCTGAGAGATCAAGTGGCGGATTTGGATCAACTGGTTCATGAGCTATCAAGGTCATAATGATGATAAAGATAAGGTAATTTCAGCCCTTGGCGGCAAACGTGGCTTAATTGATTCAGGCTTGCCAGCTTTAGTTTTTTTAATTGTTTTTAATATTTCTGGTAAAAATGTAAATAGCGCTATTTATTCCGCAGTTGCACTTTCAATTATTTTAACCGCTATCAGATTGGTAAAGCGAGAGACCATTCAGCATGCTTTTTCTGGTTTGGTAGGGGTTGCAATTTGTGCTTTGTTTTCAAAACGAAGTGGTAATGCTGCAGATTTTTATCTGCCAGGTCTTTATATAAATATTGGGTATGGCCTTTTATACGCAATTGCCAATTTA
Source organism: Actinomycetota bacterium (assembly GCA_041181125.1). GTDB lineage: Bacteria > Actinomycetota > Actinomycetes > Nanopelagicales > Nanopelagicaceae > Nanopelagicus. The sequence goes on from JBEGQD010000059.1 coordinate 23,406, forward strand.
GCAAAATGGCCAATCTTGGGAGTTATGCTCGGTCCAATATTGGGCGAGAACTTTATGTGGCGAAAAGATCCAGCAAGATTAGCTGCATATATTAAAGCGGGCTGGCTTTGGGTTGGAATGTTTTCAATTCGATTACTTGTTCAGTATCCACTGTATAAAAGTGGGAATATAAACGCACTTGGTACTGCACGACTTGTAATGGGCTACCCGTTATTTATCGCAACAGCTTGGGCAACATGGCAAGTATTAAAAAAGACACCTACTACTAAAATTAACTAAATAAAGCAGGACTTAAGCTTTTCTTCCGCTGCTGAAGAAGCCACAAATAACAACTCATCTCCTGCAGCAAATACATCATGGTCTTTTGGAGTAATTACATGCCCATCTCTAACGATTGCTGCAAGTGAAGCATTTTCTGGAAGTTCTACTTCACCAACAGTTTTGCCGCAGCAGCTTGCATTATCTGGAAGTGTTATTTCTACCAGGTTTGCTTCGCCTTTTCGGAATGAAAATAACCTAACAACATCTCCAACACTTACCGCTTCTTCAACTAGAGCTGAAATAATTCTTGGTGTAGATACAGCCACATCCACACCCCAAGATGAATCAAACATCCATTCATTTTTTGGGTGATTAACGCGCGCAACAACTCTAGGCACTCCATACTCAGTTTTACCAAGAAGGGATGCCACAAGATTTACTTTGTCATCACCAGTGGCCGCAACTAACACCTGACAACCATCTAACTTTGCTTGGTCCAATGCGGTTATCTCACAGGCATCTGCTAACAACCACTCTGCAGTTGGCACTGAATCCATCTTCAATGCCTTTGGATCCTTATCAATTAACAAAACTTGGTGGCCATTTTCTAAAAGCTCCCTAGCAATAGCTCTGCCAACATTTCCTGCTCCAGCAATTGCAACTCTCATTTAGGCACCCTCTGGTGATTTAGCCAATGATTTTTCGACAGCAGAAATTTTCTTTTCTGGGATTAGTAAATGTACTAGGTCACCTTCTTGAAGCACAGTGTGCTCATTAGGAAGTATTGCTTCACCTAACCGAGTGATAAATGCAACTCTGGCATCAGTATTTTTCTCGATCAATAGCGCTGCTTCACCAAACCAACCCTTATGAAGACTTACCTCTACTAATTGAACCGTACCAGTTGCATCTCGCCATTCAGATTTAGTTCCATCTGGCGTTAGTCGGCGCATAATTTGATCGGTTGTCCATAAAACAGTTGCAACAGTTGGAATACCAAGGCGCTGATAAATTTCAGCTCTACCTGGATCGTAAATACGAGCAACTACATTCTTAACGCCGTAATTTTCACGGGCCACTCTTGCTGCCAAAATATTTGAGTTATCTCCATTTGATACCGCGGCAAAAGCATCTGCTTTTTCGATGCCTGCCTCCAGTAAGGTGTCACGATCAAAGCCAACGCCAGCGATTGTGCGACCATTAAAGTCAGCGCCTAATCTGCGGAATGCTTCTCGATTTTGGTCGATAACTGCGACGGTATGACCTGCTTTTTCTAGATCCACGGCTAGGGTGGATCCGACGCGGCCACAACCCATAATTACGACATGCACAAAGCACAACTTACACCCATAGGCTCACTCCTATGGAATTGAACGCTCAAGAGCGGTTAAAAGTGGGTGAGGTCATTGAACTTCAAATTGGCCCAATTGCTCACGGCGGACACTTTGTTGCCCGACATAATGGTCAAGTAATTTTTGTTCGACATGGTATTACAAATGAGTTAGTGAAAATAAAAATTACTGCAGTTAGTTCAAAGATTGCTCATGCCGATGTGATCGAGGTTTTAACTGCAGCACCGTCACGTGTGGTCGCACCTTGTAAGTATGTTGGCAGGTGTGGTGGTTGCGATTTCCAGCACATAAATTTAGAAACCCAGCGCAAATTTAAAGCTGAAATTATCAATGAACAGTTTATGCGAATTGGAAAAATAGATTTAGCTAAACTTGGTTTTGATTTAAAGGTCTTTGAAGTCGATCCAGCCGATGGTTTGCATTGGCGAACTCGGATGGATTTTGCAGTTTCCCCTGCTGGCAAAATTGGTTTTTACGGTGCCAGAAGCAATGAGGTAGTTGAAATTCAAGAGTGTCTAATTGCAGATCAGCGCATGAATGTTTCTGATCTTGCATCACGAAGTTGGAAATCTGATGCCAGGGTTGAAGTCGCAGTTTCAAGTACTAGTGAGGTTTCGGTAATGAGATCGGGAAGAAGCATTAGCGGACCAACGCAAATTGTTGAGCAGGTCGGTGGAAACTCATTCAAAATATCTCCAGAAGCATTCTGGCAAAGTCACAAGATGGCTCCGACAACTTTAGTTAAAGCAGTGTTAGCACAACTTGGAATAAAAAAGAATGATCATATTTGTGATCTTTACTCCGGAGTTGGATTATTTGCTGCTGCAATTTTAAATGAGATTAGCGATCAAGGATTTATTACTTTAATTGAAAGTGATAAAACTGCGATTGCGGATGCACGAAAGGTGTTTATTAATAAGCAAAATGTGAAGATATTGCAGGGATTAGTCGCGCAGCAATTACCAATAGTGAAGCGAGCTGATTTGATTTTGCTTGATCCACCTAGAACTGGCGCCGGTGAGGTTGTTATCAAACAGATCATTAAATTCAAGCCAAGAAAAATAGTTTATGTGGCATGTGATCCTGCTGCATTAGCTAGAGATGCAAAATTTTTGATGGACAGCGGATATATGTTGGATCACATATCGGCCTATGATCTTTTCCCGATGACTCAGCACATCGAATGCGTGGCTGGATTTTCACCGGCAAAGGACTAGGATTGGGAGTAATCGCAGATAGAAAGTAGGTGTGGGGCGTTGAGTAAGAACTCATTTAAGGCCAAAACCACACTTGAAGTAGCAGGAAAAAGCTATGAAATATTTGATATTACACGGATTGAAAACGCAAGTAATCTGCCCTTTAGTCTAAAAATATTATTAGAGAATTTACTTCGCACTGAAGATGGTGCAAATATAACTGCTGAGCAGATTAATAAGTTAGCTAATTGGGATCCAACGGTTGAACCAGACACTGAAATTCAATTTACGCCAGCTCGGGTAATCATGCAGGACTTCACTGGCGTACCATGCATAGTTGATCTCGCAACAATGCGCGAGGCCATCGCAGAATTAGGTGGAGATCCAGCAAAGGTCAATCCACTTTCACCGGCAGAGTTAGTAATTGATCACTCTGTTATTGCAGATTTATTTGGCACTAAAGATTCATTTGAACAAAACGTTGATATTGAGTATCAACGAAATAAAGAGCGGTATCGCTTCTTGCGCTGGGGACAAACTGCATTTGATGAATTCAAAGTTGTTCCACCAGGAACTGGCATTGTTCACCAAGTAAATATTGAATATTTAGCAAGAGTGGTAATGAGTCGGGTAGTTGATGGAAAACTTCGCGCCTACCCTGATACTGTCGTTGGAACAGACTCTCACACCACAATGGTTAACGGTTTAGGAGTTCTTGGGTGGGGTGTTGGTGGAATTGAAGCAGAGGCAGCACTTCTTGGCCAACCAGTCTCGATGCTAATTCCTAAGGTTGTTGGATTTAAATTAAATGGCCAGTTGCCAATCGGTACAACAGCTACAGATTTAGTTTTAACTATTACACAAATGTTACGAAAGCATGGAGTGGTTGGAAAGTTTGTTGAATTTTATGGCCCAGGTGTTAGCGCGCTTCCGATGGCAAATCGAGCAACAATTGGAAATATGTCACCAGAGTATGGATCTACCTGCGCAATATTCCCAATTGATGAGGAAACTATTCGTTATCTTAAATTTACTGGTCGTGGTAGTGATCAGTTAGAGTTAGTTGAAAAGTATGCAAAAGTAAATGGACTTTGGCATGACCCGAAATCTGAACCAAGATTTTCTGAAAAACTTGAATTAGATCTAGCAAACGTGGTGCCATCAATATCTGGACCAAAGCGTCCGCAGGACCGAATCTCTTTAAGTGATGCTAAAAGTTCATATGAAAAAATTGTGCCAACTTATTTTAGTGATAAAACAAGTAAAAATAAGATTGATATTAAGGTTAATGGCAAGCCAACCACGGTTGCTAATGGTGATGTTGTTATCGCATCAATTACTTCGTGTACGAATACTTCAAATCCATCGGTAATGATTGGTGCGGCTTTGCTGGCTAAAAAAGCGGTTGAAAAGGGATTATCAAGTAAGCCGTGGGTGAAAACAACATTAGCTCCAGGCTCAAAGGTTGTAACTGATTATTACGATCGATCTGGACTGACTTCATACATGGAAAAATTAGGGTTCAATCTTGTTGGTTATGGCTGCGTTACCTGTATAGGTAACTCTGGTCCATTACCAGTTGAGATTAGTAAAGCAATTAATGAGAATGATTTAGCAGTCTCCGCTGTTTTATCAGGTAACCGTAATTTTGAGGGGCGAATTTCACCAGATGTAAAAATGAACTACCTGGCCTCACCGCCATTGGTAGTTGCTTATGCATTAACCGGCTCAATGAACCATGATTTTGAAAATGAACCGATTGGTAGCGGGAGTGATGGTAAGCCGGTTTATCTAAAGGATATTTGGCCAACTACTGCTGAAATTGATGCAGTTATTAGCTCATCAATCTCCTCTGAGATGTTTACTAAGGATTACGCATCTGTCTTTGATGGTGACAGGCGTTGGAAATCATTAGATACACCAACGGGAAACACCTTTGAATGGGATAGCAACTCAACTTATGTTCGCAAACCTCCTTACTTTGAAGGTATGCCAAGACAGCCAAAACCAGTAACAAATATTGCAGGTGCTCGTGTGCTTGCATTGCTTGGAGATTCTGTAACAACCGATCACATTTCTCCTGCTGGAAATATTAAAGCAGATTCACCAGCTGGCAAGTATTTAGCTGAACATGGAATTGAACGAGGTGATTTCAATTCTTACGGATCAAGACGTGGAAATCATGAAGTAATGATTAGGGGAACATTTGCAAATATACGGCTTAAAAATCTATTACTAAATGGCGTTGAAGGTGGATTTACAAAGAACTTTTTAGCAAATGGTGAACAGTCAACGATTTACGATGCCTCACGTGCATATATTCAAGCCGGTATCCCATTAGTTATTTTAGCTGGCAAAGAATATGGCTCCGGTTCTTCCCGAGATTGGGCTGCAAAAGGAACTGCACTCCTTGGCGTTAGAGCTGTGATTGCTGAGTCATTTGAAAGAATCCATCGCTCAAACTTAATTGGCATGGGTGTGCTTCCGCTTCAATTCCTAGATGGTGAAAATGTTTCATCCCTTGGATTAGATGGCAGTGAGGTTTTTTCAATTACTGGCGTTGAAGAGTTGAACTCTGCAATTACACCAAAAGAGGTAACAGTTACTGCGGGAGATAAGAGTTTTAAGGCTAGATTGCGGATTGATACGCCAGGTGAGGCGGATTATTACCGACACGGCGGGATTATGCAGTACGTATTACGCTCATTGTTAAGCAAGTAAATCGCGATTACATCCAGTAACCTTTAAACTACAACCATGCTTAAGGATATTAAATCACCGGCCGATCTCAAAGGGCTATCGGCTGCTGAATTAAATGATTTGTCGAATGAGATTAGAACTTTTTTAATTGAACAAGTTTCTAAATCTGGTGGACACCTAGGGCCAAATCTTGGCGTCGTTGAGCTAACTATTGCTATTCACCGTATTTTTGAGTCACCAAAAGATGTAATAGTTTTTGATACTGGTCATCAAAGTTATGTTCATAAATTATTAACCGGCCGTATGGGCGGATTTGAAAAGTTACGCCAACGCGGTGGTATTGCTGGATACCCAAATAGAGGCGAGAGTGAGCATGATGTAGTAGAAAACTCACACGCTTCCACCGCACTTTCTTGGAGTGATGGAATAGCAAAAGGTTTTTCATTAACAAATCAAAAAGATAGAACTGTAATTTGTGTAGTTGGTGACGGGGCGTTAACTGGTGGTATGAGCTGGGAAGCCTTAAACAATATTGCTACTAGCAAAAATGAAAAATTAATAATTGTTGTAAATGATAATGAACGGTCATACTCACCAACAATCGGTGGTCTTGCCACTTACCTGTCGACACTTCGAACTACTAGAGGTTATGAGAAATTTCTAGATTGGGGTAAAGGTGTATTAGAGAAGACGCCTGTTGTCGGACATCCTATTTATGAGACGCTACATGGAGTGAAAAAAGGAATTAAAGACATAGTCGCTCCGCAAGGAATGTTTGAGGATTTAGGAATTAAGTATTTTGGTCCAATAGATGGTCATGACATTGTCGCAGTAGAAAAGGCACTTATATCTGCTAAAGATTTTGGCGGACCAGTGTTAGTTCATGTAATTACTGAAAAAGGCCGTGGCCATGCACCAGCTATCAATGATGAGGCCGAGAAGTTTCATGCAGTTGGAGTTGTTGATGCTGAAACTGGGCAACCACTTAGTAAAGCAGGACAAAGTTGGACAAGTGTATTTTCAGATGAATTAGTCAAGATTGGTGCGAGTAGAGAAGATGTAGTGGCAATTACTGCAGCGATGATGGGACCAACTGGTTTAGATAAATTTGAAAAAGCATACCCAGAGAGAACATTTGATGTTGGAATTGCTGAACAGCACGCTACAACCGCAGCAGCTGGCATGGCATTTGCCGGTCTTCATCCAGTAGTAGCTGTTTACGCCACATTTTTAAATAGAGCATTTGATCAACTATTACTAGATGTAGCACTCCATAAAGCTGGAGTTACATTTGTCCTTGATCGCGCTGGAATTACTGGAGACGATGGACCATCACATAATGGTATGTGGGATTTAGCGCTAACTGGAATTGTGCCAACATTGCATGTGGCAGCACCACGTGATGGGCAAAGAGTAAGGGAGACATTGCGTGAAGCTTTAGATATAAGTGATGCGCCATCTTTAATTCGTTTTCCAAAAGGTGTAGTTAATCCAGATATTCCAGCCTTTGAGAGGCGTGATGGAATTGATGTTTTATACCGAGGCGAAAGTGCTGACATATTGTTAGTAAGCATTGGTGCCTTTGCCGCAATCGCAGTTGAAGCAGCATCTCAGGCTTATCGAGAAGGTGTTGGCGTGACTGTAATTGATCCAAGATGGGTTAAACCTTTACCAAAATCATTGATTACTATGGCTCAGCGCTATAAGCGAGTAGTGGTTCTAGAAGATGGCATAAAACATGGTGGTATCGCCAGCACAGTCTCTGAGTTATTTAGAGAAGCAGGACTGAATGTGCCGGTGCATTCAATAGGTATTCCATTAACTTTCTTAGAGCATGCTAAGCGAACTCAAATTTTAGAGGATTTAGGAATTACAGTTCAAAGTATTACTCGATCACTAGTTACATGGAGCAGTGATGAGTTTGTATCTGAAATTAAGGTAGAGATGCAACACCCTTTGGATGAAAACGAGAGCCGCAAACCGCTTCGCTGATTCCTTCTCGATCTAAGTAAGGCAAAATTCCACCTAAGTGCATTGGCCATCCTGAGCCAAGCAACATACAGATATCAATCTCCTGCGGCGTTGAAACCACACCCTCATCTAGCATCATCTTAGCTTCCAGAGCAAGTGCTTCAAGGGCTCTTCTTCTTACTTGATCAGCAGTTGAAGGTTTGGAACCTTTTTCAAGCAATGCTAATGCTGCTGGATTTACAACATTTGTGCCTTGATCATTCTTAACATAAAAAGTCTTTACACCCTCTTTAACAAATCGCTGCATAGTCGGTGAAACTTTATAACGAGGACCTAAATTCTTATTTAGAGTTTCAGATACATGCAGCGCCACTCCTGGACCAACTAGGCCCAGTAATTCAAGAGAGGACATTGGAAAACCAAGGGGAGCCATCGCTGCATCTGCAACCTCATACGGCGTTCCTTCATCCATGGCATCTGTTACTTCGCCCATAAATCGTGTGAGTAAGCGATTAACAACAAAAGCCGGCGCATCTTTAACAATAACCATAGTTTTCTTTAAATCTTTACCGATGTTTATTGCAGTTGCAACGGTTACATCATCAGTTTTAGTAGTTCGAGCCACCTCAAGTAGTGGCATGATTGCTACTGGATTAAAGAAGTGAAAACCAACAACTCGCTCTGGATTTTTAAGTCCTTCACTCATTGCCTCAACCGATAAAGATGAAGTATTGGTAGCAAGAACACACTCAGGTGTAATGATTGCCTCCAAATTTTTGAACAACTTTTGCTTTAGAGATAACTCTTCAAAGATTGCTTCAATCACAAAATCAGCATTAGCAAAAACCTTTTGGTCAACTGAACCAGAAATATTGCTAAGTAATCTGCTAGCAGCCTCTGGACTTAATCGCTTTTTCTCAACTAATTTTTGAATTTCATTTTTAATCCAGGCAAGTCCTTTATCAACCCGCTCTTGATCTAGATCGGTAATTACTACTGGCACTTTAAGATTTCGCAGCATTAATAGCGCTAATTGAGATGCCATTAGCCCAGCCCCGACCACGCCAACCTTTGTTACCTTGCGAGCAAGTGCTGGCTTAGGAGCACCCTCAACCTTTTTACGCTTTTTTTGAATTAGATTAAATGAGTACAAAGAGGCGCGCAATCCATCACTCATTACCAAATCAGCAAGTACTTTGGTCTCCTGCGCAAAACCTTCTCTGACGGAATTTGTTTGAGCCGCTCTAATTAATTCCAGCGCTGCCAGTGGAGATGGAATTTGTGCGCCACTATATTTTTTAGCAATAGCTGCTTTCCCTGTTGCAATAGCTTTTTCAAAGCCTGCGCTATCTTTACTAAAATCTTTTCGTTCAATCTTCTTCTTTCCACTTAAAATCTCTGCTGCAAATTTAACTGAGTGTTCAAGAAAATCTGCAGGCTCATAAACAGCATCCACTACACCAAGGGTAAGTGCCTCCTTAGCCTTCATCATGGTGTTGTTATTTAAAGCATTTAAAATAATTACCTGTACCGCATTTTCGGGGCCAATTAACTTTGGTAGCAAGGTTGCCCCACCCCAACCTGGAACTAAACCGAGGAAGCACTCTGGTAGGCCAGTGAAAGCGGTTGAGGCAAGTGTTCGGTAGTGGCAATTAAGTCCAACCTCAAGTCCACCGCCAAGAGCTAAACCATTTATAAAAGCAAATGTTGGTTTTTTGCTCTCATGTAATTTTAGAAATACCTCATGCCCTAAATCACCAAATGCTGTGGCAACTGATTTATCTGTTACCGCGCCAACTCCAGAAAGGTCTGCTCCGGCTGCAAAAATAAATGGCTTACCAGTCACTGCAATTGCAACTGCATCAGATTTTTGCGCTTGATCAATAGCCGAAGAGAGAGCGTTAAGTGATGCTGGACCAAATGTATTTGGTCGATTATGGTCGGCGCCATTATCTAAAGTTATTACCGCTAAATCACCGGTATGACCAAAAGGGGCAAGTGAGACCATGCGAAGAATTGCATTTGTTACAACCTCATCTGGAGCGCCGGCTAATACCTCAGACATTAATTACTACCTTTGAAATTTGGGTTCTCCCAAATAATTGTGCCACCCATGCCTAATCCAATACACATGGTGGTAATTCCATACCTAACCTCTGGATGATCTTTAAAACCATTTGCTAGATTAAGTATTAAACGAACTCCAGAGGAAGCAAGTGGGTGGCCCACAGCAATTGCGCCACCATAAATATTTACTCGCTTATCATCGTCGGCAATTCCAAAGTGGTCTAAAAATGAAAGAACTTGAATTGCAAATGCTTCATTTACTTCAAATAGACCGATATCTGTTATATCAAGTCCGGCTTTTTTAAGCGCTTTAATAGTGCTAGGTACTGGGCCATATCCCATAATCTCTGGTTCAACACCGGCAAATGCAAATGAAACCATCTTTGCTTTAATTGGCAGATTTAATTCTTTTGCCTTACTTTCAGATGCCAGAATTGCAGCGGTTGCTCCGTCATTTAACCCAGCGGCATTACCAGCTGTTACACGACCAGCTGCGCGAAATGGCGTTTTAAGTGCGCTAAGTGCTTCAAGTGTTGTTTGCGGTCTAGGTGGTTCATCAACAGTTGCAACTCCCCAGCCAAGCTCTGCAGTTCTAGTAGCAACTGGAATTAGATCTGGTTGAATTTTATTTGCTGCATAAGCAGCCGCAGTTTTTTGTTGCGATGCTAATGCATATTTATCAGCACGTTCTTTTGTTAGATGAGGAAATTTGTCATGCAATCTTTCGGCTGTTGCCCCCATTTGCAGTGCATCGGTATCAACTATTCTTTCAGCCAGATATCTAGGGTTTGGATCTATACCATCACCCATTGGATGGTGACCCATATGCTCAACACCACCTGCAATTGCTAAATCATAAGCGCCCATATTTATTCCGCCCGCAATTGTTGTTACTGCAGTCAAAGCGCCGGCGCACCATCGATCAATTGAGTAACCAGGAACTGATTTTGGAATGCCAGCTAAAATTGAAACTGACCGACCAATATTCATACCTTGATCACCAGTTTGCGTAGCCGCAGCGATCGCTACATCATCAATTTGATCTAAGGGTAGATTTGGATTTCGTTCAAGTAATCCGCGAATACAACGGACCATAATGTCATCGGCTCGAGTTTCGGCATAGAGCGAACCAGCTTTTCCAAATGGCGTTCTAACTGCATCTACTAAAACCACATTAGTTTTTGCTGAAGCGTTTTTGCTCATTACCGACTCCTAGCTACGGCGTGCCTATTAGATTAGGTTACTCGCCAGTAGCGAAATTGGGTAGTGGGTTACTTAACTCCAGCGGTAACTTTTACGCGGGTTGGCTGGGTATAAAAGCGTAAAACCAGGCCAAGGTAGCTGGCCCAAAGAATTAGTTGTAGCCAAGCTGTATTAACATCAAAGCCAATTGTGCCGGCAAGCAATGTGCCAGCGATTGAATCCTTTGCCATAACCGATGAGATATCCCAAGCAAAGGCACTGCCACCTGGTAGCCAACCTAACTCTTGGTACTCATGAACTCCGTAGGAGAGCACTCCAGCGGCAACGACAATCAACGCCACACCAGTTACGGTGAAAAACTTACTTAAATTCAATTTAATGGATCGGTTATAAATCAAATATCCCAATAGGACTGCTAACGCTAATCCAGCTACCAAACCAATTGAAGCCTCAGAGGTAGCAGCGACCGTTCTAAAGTTTGTGTAAACAAATAAAGCAGTTTCCAGACCTTCTCTGGCAACTGCAAAAAAAGCAGCGGTAGCAAGGGCTAATGGGCCAGCGCTAAGTGCGCTATCTACCTTGCCATGTAACTCATCACGTAAGGTTCTAGCGGCACGTTTCATCCAAAAGACCATCCAGGTTACTAATGCAACCGCAACAAAAGATGTAGTGCCAGCGAAAAATTGTTCACCTCGATCAGATAACTCAGCGGAGGTAAATGTTAGGAAGCCACCTAGTGCAAAGCTGGCCGCTAGTGCAACGCCGACGCCAGTCCAGATTGGTGTTAATAAAGTTCGGCGGTCGGTTTTAACAACATAGGCGACCAAAATACCAACGATCAATGCCGCCTCAAGCCCTTCGCGTAATGCGATTAGAAAGGTACTTAACATGGACTGAGCATATTGCTAAAAAGCCGAATTACGCAACTTAAATGTTGCGTAATTCCCATCACAATTGCGAGCTACTCCTCAGGGGCTGCCTCTGGCTCAGATGGTTCAACAATTATTAGCGGCTCAGTCTGGCCTAATGCTGGGGCGATTAGTGGGCTGACCTGATCAATTTGCCAACTTCGTGCACCCATCTTAGTTAACTCACTTTGGACGAAACTCTCATAATCATTACTTGAAGTAGGTGGCTCCTGCCAACAGATTTTTCGAATCAATTCAGGTGTGACTAAGTTTTCGGTTGGTATTTGAATTGCCTTAGACAACTCCACCAGCGCCGCACGGGCATGAGTTAATCTGGCATATCCCAATGGATTCTTCTCTTTCCAAATTTTTATTGGCGGCAGTGATTGTGATGCAACTCTTAATAATGGTTGTTGATCGAGTGGGGTTTGGATTGATTGGGTTAAAACCTTAAGCCAGACATTAAATGGGGCAGCCTCTAACCTAGTTCGCCAACCGATTAGCTTTGCTACCTCTTCAAGGTTATCGGGTCGCTTTATTGCAAGATCCACGATCGCTTCATCGGAGAGCACTCGACCAGGTGCTAGATCTAATTTGCGTGCTAACTCATCGCGCGATAACCAAAGATCTCGCACTATGGTCATAGTTAATCTATCTTTAACTTTATGCATCCCAGATGTGCGGCGCCATCGATCTGGATTTGGTAGATCACTAAACTCATAACCTTTGTAATTCTTTAATATGGATGCAAAATCTTGTTGCGCCCATTTTAATTTCTTTTGCTCGCTAAGTAACTGCTCGACCTTGTCTCGGATATCTAGCAAGATATCAACATCTAATGCAGCGTAGGTAATCCACTCTGGCCGAAGTGGCCTAATCGACCAATCAACTGCTGAATGCTCCTTTGCCAGAGTTAGCTCTAATAAGCTCTCTGCTAACGCACCTAAACCAACTCGCTCACAACCGGCAATTCTTGCGCCTAATTCAGTATCAAAAAGTATGGCCGGTTTTAAGCCAACCTCAATTAAGCATGGAATATCCTGAGTGCTGGCATGTATTACCCATTCATAATTTGAGAATTTATTATTAAATTCATCCCACAACTTTGATTTTTTAAGTCCAATCGGATCAATTAAATGTAATCCACCACCTCTTCGATAAATCTGAATTAAATAAGCCCGTTGGCTATATCTATATCCCGATGCACGTTCGGCATCTATTGCAATTGGACCATCTCCCAGTGCTAATTTTTGAATTACTTCAGCAAATTGCTCTTCGTTTTCGGAAACTTCAGGCAGGCCGTGACGAGGTTGTAGCAGTGGGGTACTCATTGTTTAACTGAGTCTAACTATTGCGAGCGATTGAACTTACACCTTCAGGAATTGGTTCAAGACCAGCGGTTATTGCCAGCAGTTCCAACCAAGCATTTACATGCGCAACCAAGTTATTCTCACTAGATGGAGTCCATGAGGCTCGAATCTCAATCTCTGAATCCTCTTCACGATCCTCTAACGCACCAAAGGATGCACTGGCAACTCTAGTTACAGTGCCACTAGGTGCGATAAATTCACAACCATTTTTCTTTAATGACTCAAGCAACCAAGCCCACCCAATCTCTGGAAGAAGTGGATCTGAAGCCATCTCTAAATCAATTGCAGCTCTAGCAAAAGTTACACATCTCCACTTTCCACCCCAACCTTCCTGACCGGCTGGATCGTGAAGTAAAACAAATCGACCTGTTGCAGCATCCTCTAAAACATCAGCTGTCATTGCTAATGCATGTGGTGCAAGTTTTTGTGGTGCTGGAACAGTTTCAAGCAGAATTTCACCCCGTGGCTTAATCGCCAATATTGCAGCGGTTAATTGCTCAAAGCTAGATTTCATTGGATAAGGATAAATTGGGAATGGGTTTTGTAAGTGAAGGCGCGAGTGGGCACTGGAGTATAAAAACCGGTTACTGGCACAGTAGGCTTAATTAATGGCCTCATTTCTAGCGTTGTTCTCATCATTATTGTGGGGAGCAGCAGATTACCTTGGCGGTAATTTAACTAAGCGATATAAATCTTTAGCAGTAACAGGGGCATCACAATCTTTTGGTTTACTTTTTGGCATTGCAGCAATTTTGATTAGTGGCTCATATCTTGCACCGACTATTAGCTGGAGCGGTTATTTATTACCTGGAATATTTGCTGGCACTTTAGGTTTTATTGGACTGACAGCTTTTTATGCTGGGCTTGCAACGGGAAGAATGGGTGTAGTTTCACCAATTAGCTCATTAAGTGCATTAATTCCATTAACTATTGCATTCATTAAAGGAGAGCAACCCACAACTTTGCAATTGACTGGAATGGCTGTTGCGCTCACTGGCGCTTTTTGTGCCAGCGGTCCGGAGTTAAAGGGTGGAATATCGGCAAGACCTTTGATTTATGCAGTGATAGCCGCGTTTGGATTTGGTAGCGCTATCTCATTTATTGCAATTGGCTCCCAAACTAGTGCGATCATGACTATGACCACCATGCGCTTTACTACATTTATTATTTCTTTAATTCTGTTTATTAGATTTAGAACCGCTGGCGGATTTACGAAAAGAGATCTTCCAGTTTTAATGTGTATTGGTGGGGCAGATTTTGCTGGCAATCTTCTACTAGGAGTTGCGACAACCAAAGGGTTAGTCTCCTTAGCTGTAGTTCTTGGTTCACTATTTCCGATAGTAACTGCACTCCTAGCCTATAAGTTATTGCATGAGCGTCTTCACAAGCTCCAGTATTTGGGAATTGTATTTGCAATTACCGGTGTTGCACTTATTGCTGCTGGCTAAGGTTTACGATAATAATCAAATTGGCACTCTTGTATAATCTCTCGATTAACTAGCTGAAATCTAGAAATTAAACTCTCAACTAAAATTTGATTTTCACCGTCTTTTTCTAAATTAGTAGTTAAATAGAGATTATCAATCAAAGATAAATCAATTAGCGTTTGAAGTAATGTTGGTCCGGCCTCAACCAGAACTCTGATTGGCTCGGAGCTATCTAATGGCGGAAAACTACTTCTAATTTTATTGAACAAATCAGTAGCGCTCATAGAAAACTGTTTTGCTAAGTGGTTATTTGGTTGCAATCTGACCTTTGCATGGGTGAGGATGTAAAGAGGAATTGGTGTTCGCTTGTAGGGCTCCCGGCGTGCGGTATTTCCACCGATTACTATCAAATCAGCAACCTGGCGCAACTTATTAAATCTAATCCGATCCTCAGTGGTAGATAGCCCGATTGAGGAGCCAGATGAGGTTGTGGCGCCTGATTTACCTACGATCAGATTTGCAGTGGTTATTAACGATCTCATGGGGTTTAGATTAACCACTGTCAGTGGCTACACCTACTCTTTAACTATGATCATAAATTGTCAGACATGCGTAATGCGAGATATCGCTTGCGGGGAGTGCGTGGTTTCAGTGCTTCTCGATATTAAACCAACCATTGGTAAAAATGCTGAGTTCACTAAAAATGATGAAGCTGCAATTAATTTATTAGCAACCGCCGGCTTAGTACCACCCTTGAGATTTAAACCGGGAAAAAATCACAATCTACGAGATATCGGCTAAAACTGGCAAAATATTGAAAATTCTCAGCCCGCTACGCTTAAGTTGGGTTGAGTTAGCGGGTATGAGATGGCTAGCCTTTCCAAATGAGAAAAAGCTCCTGTGCACTTTTTGTTTTTATAGTTGCCAGCGCAGTGATCTCTCCAATTTCAGCTAATGCAGCTCCGAATTTAATTGAGATTCAGGGCAGAGTACGCGATCTGCAGGAGCAGGCGACAACTGCTGCCGAAGGCGCACAAGAAGCCAAAGTTCAACTTTCCAAACTTAAAAAAACCCTAGACACAGTTCAGCAGGAAGCAAGTCAACAGGGTGCTTCAGTTAATCAAATGCATAAGGTAATTGGGGAGATCGCGGCTGAACAATATAAATCTGGTCCGCTAAACCAATCACTTGAGCTACTTTTTTCATCAAATCCAGAGATTTATCTATCAACAGCTGGAGTGCTTGAGTCGGTTACAAGGAAGAAGAGTGCTGATTTAAAGAAATTTTCAGTTGCAACGCAACGATTAAATGCAACATCATTAACAGTTAGTGATAAATTAACTTTGGTAAAGGCGGCAGAGGCTCGGTTTACAAAGCAATTAGCAATTGCAAACTCAAAACTAAAAGAGGCAGAGGATTTACTAGCTAAGTTAACAGCAGCCGAGCGAGAGCGACTGGCTAAGTTAAATGAGGATCAAGAAAATGCCGACCAACAAGACTCTTTAGCAAATGCTGGCAAGTATGCATCAGTCGGCGGTAGAGGTGGGATCGCAATAAAGTACGCGCTGGCACAAATCGGTGACAAGTATGTATTTGGCGCAGATGGTTTGCAATACTGGGATTGCTCCGGTTTAACCATGCGTGCGTTTGGTGCAGCTGGAGTTTCTCTGCCGCATTCATCTAGGGCACAGTTTAAGTATGGAAAATCGATTCCAAGAAATGAATTAATGCCTGGGGATTTAGTGTTTTTTGGAAAACCGATCTCTCACGTTGCTATCTATCTTGGCGGTAATCGAATGTTGCATGCACCAAGGAGTGGTAGTCGAGTGAAGATTGCTGATTTTGATATGGGTCGTAAGCCTTATATAGGAGCCCGCCGTTTATAACAAGGATAAAGTTTTATTAATTACAAATGACCTTGGTCCAAGAGCAGGTGGGATCGAAACCTTCATTTTAGGTTTAATTGAAGGTATTCCATTTGGAACACTAATAATTTATACCTCGAGTCAAAAAGGTTCAAGGGAATTTGATGCGCAATTATTAGAAAAATTTGGCGCAAAAGTTATAAGAGATCGTGCAAAAGTTTTACTCCCAACTCCTCGAATTACAAAGCGTGCAATTGATACTCTTCAAAAAGAGCAGATAAGTAGGGTTTGGTTTGGCGCAGCCGCCCCACTTGCATTAATGGCGAATCGATTAAAAGCTGCTGGCGCTACTCATATTGTGGCATTAACACACGGTCATGAAATTTGGTGGGCAAAGATTCCAGTATTTAAACAACTTCTAAAGCGGATAATCAAAGGAGTTGATTTACTTGGGTACCTAGGAAACTTCACAAGAGGTGAGCTAATAAAAGTGTGTAATCAACCAGAAAAAATGGTTCAAATTGCTCCAGGAATTAATACTGAACACTTTTCCCCTAGGACTGCTAGTAATGAGTTGATTACCAAATATAGATTAGAGGAACGAAAAGTAATTGTTTGCGTTGCCAGATTAGTTCATCGAAAGGGTCAAGATAAGTTAATAGCTGCAATGCCAAAAATATTAGAAAAACATCCAGATGCAATTCTTTTGCTAGTTGGAGTTGGACCTATTAAGCAGATGTTGGAAAACTCTGCCAAGCAACTAAGAATTACTCCCAAAGTGGTTTTTACTGATCGAGTTTCATATGCATCATTGCCAGAATACATTGCATTAGCGCAAGTTTTTGCGATGCCAGTCCGGTCAAGATTTGCCGGTCTTGAGGTTGAGGGGTTAGGAATTGTTTACTTAGAGGCAAGTGCTTGCGCAAAACCTGTTGTGGTGGGTAATTCAGGTGGGGCAGCTGACGCAGTAATTGATGGTGTTACTGGATTATTAGTCGACGGTAATAAGGTTGATCAAATTAGTGATGCAATTTGTAAATTACTTGATGATCAAGATAAAGCCAAACAGATGGGGCTAGCTGGTCGCGGCTGGGTGATTGACAATTGGCAGATGAGAAATTGGTCTGAAAAGTTTAATAAATTACTTCTTAGTAATTAAATTATTTTCAATTGCAATACTAACTGCCTGAGCTCTATTTGCCGCTGCTAATTTACGATAAATTGACGAGAGATGAGTTTTAACTGTTGCCTGAGTTAGAAAAAGTAAACTAGAAATAGTTGATACCGTCGCTCCTGATGGTAGAAGCGATAAAACCTCGATCTCACGGGGTGTTAATTTAAAATCAAAATCGGTTCTTAATGGCTGAAACTGCCCAGCTTTCATGAAATCTGTTGAGCCATCACTTATGCATTCAATTATTTCAATTAACTCTTTGATTGGCGCTCCTTTAGTAACGAACGCAGCAGCTCCAGCATCTTTAGCATCGTTTAAAATAGAAAGATCATCGTGCATAGTTAAAACCACAAATTTGCATCCACTACCTTGCTTGAAAGCTTTTTTGATTAATTCAATTCCGCTTGATGAACCTAAGTTGATATCAACTATGCAAATATCTGGGTGAAACTTATTTAATACAGCCAATCCTTCATCTACTGAAGAAGCTTCGGCGATTACATTAAATTTACTATTTGATAGAGCATTTGCTACACCAGATCTGATAATTGAGTGATCATCGACAATGACAATATCCATACTAGAAGGTGATAACTATGCTTGTCCCACTTGATTGAGATATTAATTCCATCTGTGCACCTATTTTGAAAAGTCTCTCTTTCACCCCAGTTAAGCCGTACGAGTTATCTTTTTCTGCAGCACCGCCAATACCATCATCTGTTATTACTACTATATTTTGATTAAGTTGAACCCTAATATTCTGACATTGCGCATGACGAAGGGCATTTATTGTTATTTCTCTAATTGAGCGAAGTAGATCAAATTGTTGTTCAGGCTTAATCGCTAACTCACCAGTTATCTCATAATTAATACTGGTATTAGCGAGAATTATTGATAGCTGATCTGCTACCTGTTCACTAATTGGTTTTGATTGATTACTGCGAAGTTCAAAAATTTCATTTCGAACTTGGCTAATTAATCCACTTAGAGTAAATCTAATTTGGCGAAGAGGCGCTCTATCTTTGTTGTCTAAATTGCTGCTGCCTATTACTTGATCTAGTCGGTAACCGAGGGAAGCTAACTCTTGTGCCAATCCATCATGAAGCTCTCGAGCAAGTCGAGATCTTTCTGAATTAGGCGAAGAGTTCATCAATCTCGCGAGCGAATTGTTGACCCACCACATGTCGCTTCACAGATAATTTGGCAGTTAATTGGCCACCAGCAATTGTAAAATCAACTGGCAAGATTGTGAATTTTCTAATTGATTCGGCTCGGCTAACTGCTTTGTTGGTTTCATCAACAGCTGTTTGAATTGCGGCAATCAACGTAGGGTCTTTTGCTAAATCAGCAATAGTTGCACCCTCTTTTTTATTTGCAACTGCCCAAGGCTTAATAGAATCTGGATCTAAAGTAATGAGAGCTGCAATAAATGGCTTATTGTCGCCCACTACCATGCACTGACTGATTAGTGGATGAGAACGCAAGCGATCCTCTAGAACCGCTGGTGCAACATTCTTTCCACCGGCAGTAACAATCAATTCTTTCTTTCGCCCAGTTATAGAAAGATAGCCCTCATCATCTAACTTACCTAGATCACCGGATCTAAAATAACCGTCTGCTGTAAATACCTCAGCATTTGCACCATCATTTTGCCAGTACCCCTTCATAACTATTGGGCCTTTAATTAAAACTTCACCATCATCTGCAATTTTTATTGTTGTACCAGGAATTGGCTTACCAACAGATCCAACCTTATGGGCACTTGTTAAATTTAAGGTTGCACCAGCGGTAGTCTCAGTTAAGCCGTAGCCTTCTAATACTCTAACGCCAGCTCCACGATAAAAATGGCCAAGTCTTGTACCAAGAGGTGCACCACCTGAGATAGCAGCCTCGACTCGGCCTCCTAAACCTGCACGAATTTTTGAATAAACTAATTTATCAAATAACAGGTGTTGAAATTTAAGAAGTGGTGATACACGTTTGCTATCTAGAGCTTGGCTATATGCAATAGCTACCTCAGCAGCTTTGTGAAAAATCTTTCCTTTTCCAGCAGCTTCAGCTTTAGCCTCAGCGCCATTAAATATTTTTTCAAATATTCTAGGAACGGCTAAAACAAATGTTGGCTTAAAGCTTGCTAGATCTACAGGCAGTTTTGCAATATCACTACAATGAGCTAAGTGAAGCCCAGCAGTGATAGATCCAATCTGAACCATTCGACCAAAAACGTGAGCAACCGGCAGGAATAACAACGTCGATCCACCAGGCTTTAAAAATAGATCACTTGCTCCATTTACAACATTGCCACACTCTGACAAAAAGTTTCCATGTGTTAGTTGAACACCTTTAGGTTTTCCAGTTGTTCCAGAGGTATAGATCAATGTCGCTAAGGTCTCAGGTTTCAATGCATCTCGACGTTTTGCAATTTCATCATCACTAACCGATTTACCTGCAGCAGTAAGAGTTGCTAAAATATTGTCGGTAATATTCCAAACATTTTTACATGCAGCGGGCATAACTGGCTTCACTAGTTCAACTAGCGCTGGAGTTTCAACGATAATAGCAACAGCGGCAGAGTCGGTCAGAATCCAATCAACCTGCTCTGCACTTGATGTTTCATAAATCGGAACAGAGACCGCTCCGGCATACCAAATAGCAAAATCTAATACGGTCCACTCATAACGAGTCTTAGCCATAATCGCTACGCGATCACCAATTGAAATTCCTGAAGCAATTAAACCTTTTGCAACGGAGCGAATCTCCTCCTCATATGCTTTTGCAGTTACCGCCTGCCAGCCATCACCTAGTGGACGTGAGACAACTACACGCTCTGGTTCAAACCAGGCACGTTCGGCAATTAAATTGGTTAAATTTCCAGCCACAGCGGGAGGGATGATGGCGTTGATGGTTATCTCATTCATGAGGGAACGCTATCGGAGCAGGGGATGTTTGCGCTAGAACCTGCTGTAGTTGGATCCTGTGAAAAATCAGGCTACTTCGGGGTAGCCTTGCGCAATGTCCAATCCAACAACCTCAAAGATAAGTATCTCTGCCGCGGCAAATGATGTGCGAGCGGTTTTATTTGATCTTGCTAATTACCCAAGCTGGTCAACCTCATTTAAATCTGTCACAGTTTTAGCAAGTGATGGCGAAGGAAGGCCAACTCAGGTAAAAATGAGTGTTGATGCCGGCGCACTAAAGGATAAACCAACTTTAAATTACGACTGGTCTGCATACCCTGATCGTCTGGAATTTTCACTTGAGGATGCTGATCTGTTAACTGAGATGACTGGCTCATATAGCGTTAAAGATAATGGTGATGAAACAGAGGTCACCTTTGAGCTCACTGTTGCGCTATCTATGCCAGTACCAGAGATGATGCGAACAAAGGCTGAGAAATCAACAATAGATTTAGCATTAAAACAGTTAAAGGAAAAACTGGAAAATTAATTGAACACCGCAATCGCAAGTTCTGCGCTGACATTAGGAATTGATATTGGTGGTACCAAAATTTCGGGTGGAATTGTTGATGGCAAGGGCAATGTAATTGACTCAGCAAGACTAAATACTCCAGCGGCAGGTGGCAAGGATTTAATTGATGCAGTAATCACCCTAATTAAGCAATTTCAGAACAAATATGAAATATCTGGCATTGGTATAAGTATTGCTGCTTTAATCTCAGCAGATCATGGAACAATTGTTGGTGCACCAAATATTGCAAATTTGAGTGAATTGAACTTTGTTAATGAGATAAAAAAAGAGTTTCAATTACCGGTAATTGCAGAAAATGATGCAAATGCAGCGATGTGGGCAGAGTTTAAATTTGGCAATGCCCAAGGATTAAACCCAGTAATGTTTTTTATAATTGGCACCGGTGTCGGTGGTGGCCTAGTAATTGATGGCAAACTTTTTCGTGGCACAAATGGAATTGGCGCAGAGTTTGGCCATATGTGTGTAGTGCAGGATGGCTTGTTATGTGGTTGTGGATCTAAAGGTTGTATTGAGCAGTATGCATCAGGTGGAGCATTACTGAGATATGCCAAAGAGGGGATTATCGCTAATCCAGTAAAAGGAAAAGAAATCTTAGATTTAGCAGATGGCACATTAACTGGCTCGGCTTTAACCAAGGCAGCAAAAGCTGGAAATGAGGTCGCAATCTCTGCATTTAATAAGCAGGCAGATTGGTTTGGCCAAGCATGTGCTTCTTACACATTAATTCTTGATCCCCAAGCGATTGTCATTGGTGGTGGTGTAATCGATGCCGGTGAGCTATTTCTTGCTCCAGTAAGAGATGCCATGTCAAAGTACATGCCATTTGCTGGCACTCACAAAAGCCCAAAAATTATTGCTGCAAAATTTGGAAATGATGCCGGTTTAATTGGTGCTGCTGAATTAGTTAGAGGCTAGCTCCGTCTTCATAATCATCATTCTTGCGGGCGGTGGCCCAAATAATATTTGCAATCGAAAAGATGACTCCAATAGTTGCCGGCCAAAGTCCAAATATTTCAAAATCAGTGAGGTTATAGGCCGTTAAATATAGGAAGCTGCCAATTAAGCCAACAGCTGAAATACGCTGAGATTTATTTAATTTAAGCCACCTTGGATTGGGTGGAATAAATCTTTCAGATTCATAAATATTATCCAACTCATCTAAGTAATTAGTAGGAGATGATTGATCAAGTGATAACCCAGAAACAATTGAGTCAAACTCAGCATCTACCAAATCCCGTTCATTAAAATCTGAGCCCCGTTGTAACAATCCACCGAGAACCTCTTCGATAAATAATTTACTTTCAAGATTTAGTTGTTGTGCATCAAAATCAAGTGGCACATTATGAAAAGAGTGCTCAAAAATCACCTCTCTAATATCAACTGAAAAGATATTATCGATAACCGTCATCGAATTCTCGGGATCAACCGCATGATCATTTATTGAGTAGCCAACCATTGTTGGAAGATCAATTAGGTACAAATCTCGTTCAACAATGTGCCAGAGTTTACGAAGTGAATCTAATGCCTTAAGGGGAGTACGGCTATAACTATGGTGTGGTGGATTTGGTGCGGCAACATCAGTTGGCCCTTTTTTAACCGATGGCATTATGTATTTAAGAATCGGTAATAATTTGATAAACCAGCGACGGTCATGGATTGAAGGATTAAGAAGAATTAATCCTTCCACCTCACTTCCACGAATCTGGCAAAGGCGAAGTGCAAGTGAGCCGCCCATTGAAAAGCCTGCAATAAATACTCGATCACATTTACTTTTTAACTCTAAAAAAGAGTGTTCAGCTGCTTCATACCAATCTTGCCAATTAGTTTTATTTAACTCCTGCCAATTACTGCCGTGACCTGGTAGGCATGGTGCGTTTACTGTGTAACCGAGTTGGTTAAAGTAATTTGCCCATGGAGCAATAGTTACCGGAGAGCCAGTAAAGCCATGAAGTACTAGCACTCCGATTTTTCCACCGGGTAGGGTCAATCCTGCCGAGTTGGGAATTAAATTCACGCTCAGATGGTGTCACAGATTGGCTGAGCCACTAAATTAGCCCTTATGGCATACCGGCTTCTGAAATCCTTTTTATTCCCACTGCTTATGCTGCTTTTTAGGCCGAAGGTAAGTGGACTTCGATTTGTACCAAGTAATGGTCCAGTAATTATTGCCTCAAACCATCTTTCATTTAGCGATTCAATCTTCATGCCATTAGTTGTTCCGCGAAGCGTCACATTCCTTGCCAAGAGCGAGTACTTCACCTCACCTGGAATAAAAGGTTTTATTAAGAAAATAACCTTTATTGCATTAGGACAGGTTCCTGTTGATCGAACTGGTGGCAAACGAAGCGAGGCTGCCTTACTTACTGGACTTAAATTACTAAGCCAAGATGCCTGTATTGGAATTTACCCAGAAGGAACAAGATCACCAGATGGCCGGCTTTATAAAGGAAGAACTGGAATTGCTCGGATGGCAATTGAATCCGGGGCTCCAGTTATTCCAGTTGCGATGTTTAATACCGCCGAGATTCAACCAACCGGTCAGGTGG
Source organism: Actinomycetota bacterium (assembly GCA_041181125.1). Lineage (GTDB taxonomy): Bacteria > Actinomycetota > Actinomycetes > Nanopelagicales > Nanopelagicaceae > Nanopelagicus. Next base: position 46,935 of record JBEGQD010000059.1, read on the forward strand.
TGCCTAAGGTAAGAAGAGTTGAAATGGTTTTTGGTGAACCAATGTACTTCACTGGGGATTCAACTGATCAAGCAGTACTTAGAGCTGCTACAAATCAAATTATGGAAAAAATAGCCGAGCTATCTAAGCAAGAGTATGTACCAAACATGTACGCCTCCGAGGCTAAGGATGCGATCAGTAAAAGCAAGTTAGAAGAGGATGCAATCGAAGCAGATGAGGAGTAATTACTCCGCTCCAATAAACTCTCTTCGCGAAGTTAAGTAATTACACATATCGCAATTATCTTTTGCAGCCGGCATCTTTCCGCTAACTACGGTAATAAAATCAGTTAACCGAGTTGTAAGGGCTTCTGGGTTTCTAGTAATTGGTCGCCAGGTATGTTTTAACTTAAGACCAAATCCTTTATTAACATCACCTGCTGGTTCTAACAGTGACCAGACAAGTAAACCCATTAAGGAAACTTTTTTAGCTTCTCCAGATGCTGGATTTTCTAAGGCAAATGCATAAGCCTCAAGCTGAGGTTGGTAGAGATCAGTTTTATCTGAATCCTTCGCTTGAAACTTGCAATCAATAATTCCGTAGGTGCCATCGGCAAACTCAATTAATAAGTCATACTTACCACGAATTGCATACTTTGTGGGTGAACCATTTACATTTATCAAATTTGATTTAACCCAGCCACCAAGATCTGCAACCTTACCTTCAGGCAGAACTGGGGCAATATCTGCAGTAGTTTTCTTCGCAAAGTATTGTTCTTGCATGTTTGCCAGATCTCCAACAAGTGGCATAAAGCCAGGGGTGCGAAGCCCGTGGTTGTAATTTAGCCATAAACATTTATGACAACTGCCCCAAGAGAAGGTTAAATCGGAAGGGGAAATAAATTCACGAGCACTGCCAACTGCATTTGATGATGCCATTTCAACTCATTTCTTCGCGCACGCTCTGTGGTACGCCCTAATTTGGTTTTCCTTAAGATAAGTTTGCCTAACCCCACTGACAATCTGGCTCACCGCCACGAACTATGCGAGAAGGATGGGACCTTATGAATGCTACCCAACGCCTTTTTAACACCACTCGCACCGTCAGTGGCGCTCTAGTGGCGATTGCAATTGCCCTCTCCTTAATCTTCACCACCCTGTTTGGATCTGGCAATTTAGGATGGCAGGTAGCGCTTGCTCTCATCGCGTTGTTAATCGGAATCCCACATGGGGCACTTGATCATCTAGTCACACTGCCAAAAGCAAATCCACTGAAACTTTCACTCTTTATTCTAATTTATGTTCTCATAGCAGCAGCTTCCATTTGGGCAATTTTAAATTGGAATGTTTTGGGTTTTCAGGTTGTGGTAGTCATGAGTGCCGTCCACTTTGGTATTGGCGATGCTGCTTTTATCTCCGAAAGCGCTCGATTAAATAGCGAAGCAGACAGTTCAATTATTTTACGGCTAGTTTATGCAATACCAGCCGGTGCTCTACCGGTGTTGATTCCACTTACAAGTGATAAGACATACTCTGCGCTCGCTCAGGTAAATCCAAAAATAGTTAATTGGTCTGGAGCAAATGCCAGCACAATTCATACTTTGGTTCTTGCCATAACTTTTTTATCAATTTCTGTTTTGCTATATACGAGAGATTATAAAAGCGTTAGAGATTTAATTCTGCTAGCAATTCTTTCTTTGCTAACTCCACCCTTAGTTGCATTCGCTATTTATTTTGGATTATGGCATGCATTGCGTCATACAGCTCGGCTAACTTTAAATCTACCTAGATCAATAGCGGCATATGAATTAAATGATCCTGTGAAAGCATTTTGGCAGGCAGTAATTCCAGGTTTACCAGCTTTAGCCGGCACATTTGCAGTGGCTATTTTATTGGCAAGCCGAAATAGTGAAAACTCAGAAATACTTTGGTCTACCCTTGTAGTTGTCTGGGCGCTAACAGTTCCACATATGATGGTCACTGCTAAGTTAGATAAAGGGGCATTAATTAAGTAACAGTGCAGAAAAGATAGTAAAAATTCCAAGACCTATCATCACTACTCCACCAAATCTACGCATAAAAATCAGCCTTCGAAGATCACTTGCAAGCCACTGCCGCACAGTTCCAGCTAATATTCCATAACTTCCATCCGAAATAAATGCAATTAACGAAAAAACTAATCCTAAAAAGAGAAGTTGAAAAGTCACATTATTTTTATTCCGATCGACAAACGCCGGCAAAATAGCGGCGAAAAAGACAATAGATTTTGGATTTAAAACACCCACCCAAAAACCACTTTTTATCGAGCTATATATTGAAGGCGCAGTACCTTCAGAGCTGCGCATTCCTTGTGCATCTATTTTGCTTGCTTTAATCGCAGAAAAGCCGAGATAAATTAAATATGCACCACCTAACCACTGAACTGCATAGTAGAAGGTTTTTGAGCTCTGTAGTAATGGACCAAGACCAATTGCAACTAAAACTGATACTAGGAACATTCCTAATGCATTTCCTAAAACAGTTGCTACAGCTGCTGCTCGACCCCAGGCAATTGCTCTGGCGATTGTAAAAAGGACTGATGGTCCAGGTGCCAAAATAATTAAAGTAGTTGCAACTAAATACTCCCAAAGTCGGGTAGGTACTACTTCTGCTGTAAACATCGGGTCAGTATAGATTGGGTCTTACACATTTTTACTTGTAATACAGAACGCAATTCAAAATTAAAAACCCCTAAGGCTTTAACGCCTTAGGGGTTTTTGCCCTCTTGGAGAGTGAGGGCTTTAAATCGTCGCGTCAGCTTCTACGCGACGAAGGTGCGCAAAGCCGAGCAAAGTAAGTATCAACATTAGTAAACCACCAAGGGCTGCTGCCCATGATGCATACATGGCAATTTGGCCGATTTGCCAAAATGCAAATGAATAGAGAAGAAGACCGCGCAAAGTCTCACCCATAAATAAGGTTGTGCGTTGTCCCATTAGGTTTGCAGCATCAGCAGCAAGTACAGCATTTGCTGGTTCAGCTTTTGATTTAGCAGCTGCAGCTAGCGCCATTCCGCTAACCTCAGAATAAACTTTGCCACCGGCAATACCTTTTAGGTGTGAGCCGATATAAAAATCAGCATAAGCCTGTGCTTGTTTACCGGTTGTTAAAGGCAAATTTGAAAATGGCGCCAACTTTGCTTGTGCCTCTGCAGGTAAAGCTTTGAATCCAGCACTATCTTTATCTGGCATTGTAATTTTTTGTTGTTCAAGCTGTGTCTTAACTTCATTACTTGTAAAATTTGCCCCCCAGTTAAGTAGTGCAGCTGCTACAAATAAAAATACAGAAAGTCCCAAACCGACAAAGCTGACGATTCGATCGAAGGTGCGACGTTTCATTATTAATTTCTCCTAGTTTCTCCAGTTTTATAACCTTGAGAAGTTAGAAACTCCTCATGACAATTAATACTCTTGATTTCGGAGCAGATTTAGATATCAGCAAGTGCTAGCCCTTACCAAAACTGGTTAAGTGGTAGCACTTAGATGTAGATCACAAAATAAGAAAATTTTCTAAACAGTATGCCTTGAACAAATTTGCTCACCATTTGGACCGATAGTTAAATGACTGCAGGCGACTTGTAATTTATCAAACGCTTTATCCCCAAAATGAGATCTATAAGCGAGTGCAAGTAGAACTCTCACATTCACCTCGCCATTGGATTTAATCGAGAAGGCATGTGCCACTCTTGAAACAGTATTCTCTATTACCTTTTCAGTGTGAGATGTGGCTTTGGCAATTGCAGAGTTAGTTAATCCTTCGCATAGATGTTCGCAAACTAATCGTTCAAAGGGGGTTAGTTCCCGTAGCAAAACGTTAATGTTCAAGGTCACTCTCCTATGATCTGGCTCCCATTGTGCTCTTCTTTTGGAACCCTCTCAAGCATGTGGCTTTTTTGGGGTATGCCCTTACTATTACCGCGTGAGTTTGATCCTGGATGAGCAGATAGGTGCCGTATTACGCCTTACTTTAAATCGACCCGAAAAGAAAAATGCGTTAACTCAAGATATGTATCAAAGGCTGGCGGATAAAATAAATGAAGCAGCTGGTGATTTCTCAATCCGTGCTGTAGTTATAAATTCAAATGGCGACTCATTTACTGCTGGAAATGACATCAATGATTTTGCTAATGATCCACAAATGGATGAAGGCTCTCCAGTATTTAACTTTCTATTTGCAATTCACAACTTTCCAAAGCCATTAATAGCTGCGGTTAAGGGTAGGGCAGTTGGAATTGGCACAACAATGTTGATGCATTGTGATCTAGTAACAGCAAATCCAGATACTCAATTTTCAATGCCATTTGTATCCCTTGGTTTAGTTGCCGAGGGTGGTTCAAGTTACAACTTCCCAAGATTAGTTGGACACGCAAAAGCTTCAGAGATCTTTTTAACTGGTAGAACATTTTCAGCAACTGAAGCACTTGAGATGGGTTTAATTAATACAGTTGCACAGGATGAATTAGGTTCGGCGATGGCGTTTGCCACTGAGATTGCTGAACAACCTCCAACCGCAGTGATCAATACTAAGGCGCTACTAAAGAGCGGCTCCCATGAGGCACTCAATCAAGTAATGAAGGCTGAAGGTATTTTATTTAAATTAGCCGCTCAATCTGATGAGGCCCAAATTGCATTTATGAACTTCCTGGCAAAAAAAAGTAAGGTCAAGTAATGTCACTTGCAGGTAAGAGAATATTTATTACTGGTGGATCCCGAGGTATTGGTCTAGCAATTGCACTAAGAGCCGCTAAAGATGGTGCATCGATTGCAATTGCTGCTAAAACCACTGAAGCACATCCTAAATTGCCCGGCACAATTCATACCGCAGCAAAGGAGATTGAAGCAGCTGGCGGTAAAGCACTTGCCATTCAATGTGACATAAGAGATGAAAATCAGATTACAACAGCGATTGAACAAGCAGCAACGGCATTTGGCGGAATTGATATTTTAATTAATAACGCATCTGCAATTAATTTAACAAATACTGAAAATACCCCGGCAAAAAGATTTGATCTTATGATGGGTGTTAATACTCGCGGCACTTTTCTTACCTCACAAGCAGCCCTTCCATACTTAAAAAAGAGTGCGCAGGAGGGACGAAACCCTCACATTTTGATGTTATCGCCACCACTTTCTATGAAAGGTAAATGGTTTAAACCACACCTTGCCTACACAATGGCAAAGTATGGAATGAGCATGTGTGTATTGGGATTAGCAGATGAATTAAAACGAGATGGCATCGGTGTAAATGCGCTGTGGCCAAGAACTGCAATTGATACTGCTGCTCTTGCCATGATTCCAGGTGTAGATACTGCATATTGCCGTACTCCGGAGATTCTTTCTGACACCGCTTACATAATCTTAAATCGACCTGGCAAAGAGTGCAGTGGAAACTTCTTTATCGATGATGAGGTGTTAGCTAGTGAAGGAGTTACAGATCTAGATAAGTACGCTGTAGTTCCTGGAACAAAAGAGTTTATTAACGATTTATACGTTGATTAAATCTTAAACTCAGTATGTTCATGCTCAATTTCTTCAATGCCTGATGAGTATTTCGCCTCATATTTTCCAGCCCGCCATATAAAAACTGAGAGCAACCAAGCACCAACAAATGACGCGACTATAAAGTAGCCGACTCGATTTAAATCAATCTCTGAGATTGTGGTAAATGGCTGGTAATTATCGATATTGGTTTTTTTAGCAAGCACACTAATTAATTGAATGGTTCCAATTACAAAAGCTACAAATATTGACAACCCAGTAGTTGTAATATTGTAATAAATCTTACGAAGGGGAGAGGTAAATGCCCAGGAGTAGGCTTTAGTCATAAAAATTCCATCGAGTGAATCCATTAGCGACATTCCTGCTGCGAAGATCAGAGGTAGCGCAATGATTGCTAGCGGTGGAAGAGTTCCACCGACTGTGCCAACCGCTGCAGTAGCCGAGAGCGCGAGGAGTGCAACCTCGGTGGCGGTATCAAAGCCAAGTCCAAATAAAACTCCTACTGGATAAAGCTGCCAAGAGTGGTCAAAACCATTTTTAAACGCACCCCTGAATATTCGCTTCATAAGTCCACGTTCATTTAATAGTTGTGTCAAATGCTCATGCGAAAATTTTCCAGTTTTTGCCTGTCGCCAAACCTTAATAATTCCAATTAATATCACTAGATTCAAAATTCCAACTAAATATAAAAATAAAGTGGATACCGAGGCACCAATAATTCCACCTGTTTCGGCAAAATCTTTTTGAAACTTTGTCGCCTGCTTTGCGGCAAAAGCGATTCCCACCGATAGCGCTAAAACAATTGTGGAGTGACCGAGTGAGAAAAATAAACCTACGCCCAGCGGTTTCTTACCCTTTGCCAGCATCAACCGAGTTGTGTCATCAATTGCTGAAATATGATCAGCATCGAAAGCATGTCGCAGACCAAATGAGTATGCCAATGCTCCCGCTCCTGCATAAATTAGTGCGCCGGAGCCATCAGTTAATGAGCTATATGCTGGATTTGAGTTGTAATGAATAAATAGACCCCAGCCAGCTATGTGTAGGAACGCCACTACGCTGATAACTCCTATTAGCGCAGGTAACTCTTCGCGAGAAAATTTCAGGTGCTCGCGAAGCTGGGTTTTTTGTGCCATCGCCCAATGTTATTGCAAATAGTTCGCATCTGCAAACAATTTGTATTAAGAGTTGCTACTGTTTCACCATGAGATTTAGATTGATCGAACAAAAGGTTCTTACTCTGGCTGTGGTTGGTCTTATTGCAAATCTATATGCACCAACTCTAGCTTTTGCCCACACCAAACTTATCTCCTCAATGCCGGTTGCCGGAGGTACTGTGCAAAGCTGGCCATCACAGGTTTCTTTAGAGTTTGATGAAGAGCTACAAAATTTAGGCGGCGAAAAGACTAATTTTGTTGTAGTGAATAATGCAGTTGGAGATCAAGTTAGTGAAACTGATGAAGTTATCTCCGGTAACTCAATCTCGGTAACTCTTGCCCCGAATGATGTTAAAGGCCCAGTTCTAGTTTTTTATCATGTTGTCTCATCCGATGGGCACTCGGTAGAGGGAGAGTTTAAATTCACCTTTGGCGAAGGTGAAATAACCGCCGAGGGTGTGGGCAGCGATGAGAAAGAATTTCCAATTACCATCTATTTGGCCTCTGCGATCTTTATTATATCTGGCCTATTTTTTGCTATCTATTCATATCGACGCCGGAGTCAGAGTTAATAAAAAACGCCCCAGATTTTAACTGGGGCGTTTTAATTTAGATCTTATAGATCGTAGTAAAGCTCAAACTCTGCTGGGTGTGGACGTAGGCGAACATAATCGACTTCTTGCTTGCGCTTGAAGTCAATCCAGGTATCGATTAGATCCTTGGTAAATACACCACCACGAGTTAAGAAATCATTATCTTTTTCAAGATTATTAAGAACTGCATCTAGTGAGCCTGGAACCTGCGGAATTGCGGCAGCCTCTGCTCCTTCTAATTCATACAGATCCTTATCCACTGGCTTTGGTGGCTCGATCTTGTTTTGAATTCCATCAAGACCCGCCATCAACATCGCAGCAAATGCTAGATATGGATTAGATGATGGATCTGGGCATCGGAATTCAATTCGCTTTGCCTTTGGATTAGATCCAGTAATTGGAATACGAATACAGGCAGAACGGTTTCGAGCTGAGTAAACCAAGTTAACTGGTGCTTCATACCCTGGAACTAGGCGCTTATATGAGTTAACAGTTGGGTTGGTAAAGGCTAGAAGTGATGGTGCATGCTTCAGTAATCCACCTATGTACCAACGAGCAATATCAGATAGATCGCCATAACCATCGCCCCAGAACAATGGCTTGCCATCCTTCCAAAGTGATTGGTGAACGTGCATACCTGAACCATTGTCACCAAATAGCGGCTTTGGCATAAAGGTTGCTGTCTTACCAGCTGCCCAAGCGGTGTTCTTAATAATGTATTTAAACTTCATTAACTCATCACCGGCAGTTAGAATATCGCTGAAGCGATAATTAATTTCCATCTGTCCAGCAGTTCCCACTTCATGGTGAGCACGTTCAACTAGTAGACCAACTTTGCCAAGATTCATCACCATCTCATCACGAAGATCTGCGAATTGGTCTGTTGGTGAAACAGGGAAGTAGCCACCCTTAATGCGAGTGCGATAACCGCGGTTTGGTGTGCCATCGGCATCTTCTTCGATACCAGTATTCCAGGCACCTTCATAAGACTCGATATGGTGAAAAGCTTGATTCATTCCAGTCAGGAATCGAATTCGATCAAATACATAAAACTCTGCTTCGGGTGCAAAGAATGCGGTGTCTGCAATCCCAGTTCCACGCATGAACTCAACAGCTTTAGCAACAATTCCTCGAGGATCACGTGAGTATGCAGAGTTATCACTTGGATTGTGAACAGAGAAAAGAATTATTAATGTTTTTTCTTTGCGGAATGGATCAAGATATGCAGAAGATGGAACTGGTAGCAGCTTCATATCTGATTCATGAATTGATTGGAAGCCTCTAATTGAGGAACCATCAAACATTAAGCCGTCTTTAAATACGCTCTCATCAAATGATTCAACTGGCACGTTGAAGTGATGTTGAATACCTGGCAGATCAATAAATCTTACATCGATCAACTTCACATCATTTTTCTTGATGTAATCGAAGATCTCAGATGAATTCTTAAACATCTATTCTCCTAAGAATTAATTTCGCTGAGTAAAGGGCCACATTGCACCTCTTCAGATAGGTAAAACCTAGTAGAAAATAATGAAAAACCCATAACCTGCGTGTTACATCTATGTTTCAAACCCTTGGATTTGGATACTCTTACCGCATGAGTAGCATGGGTGAGCCTGAATCGTTGCCATCAGCCTCCCTGGGAAGGCGCCTTCTTGCTTTAGTGATTGATTGGAGTATGAGTGGGCTAGTAGCCGGCTTACTTGGCCCCAATTTTTTCATTGATCGCAGTTTTAGTACATTGATAATATTTTTTATTGAGGTAAGTATTTTTACTATTATTTTTCAAGCATCTGCTGGACAGCGAATAATGGGTGTAAATGTTGTTACCTACCCAGGGCAATTACGAGCTTTGCCTTGGAAAATAATATTGCGGACACTTCTAATTTGCTTAGTCTTACCTGCAGTTTTCACAACCAATGGTAGGCCGCTTCATGATCACTTTACAGATACACAGACCGTAAGAAATATTTAAAAGTTTAGCGCTTAGGCATCCTCATACTTGTAGGCATTGGTCCTTTTGGCATTGGTAGGTTTAAACCACCAACAGAGCGAAGTCGAGTTCGAACTTCACGTAGTTGAGCAGTACTTAATTTCTTTGGAAGTTTCTTTAAATGTTTTTGTAATTTACGAATTGAAACCTGATCTTTTCCATCACCGACCATAATTTCAGTTATTGGTACGCCGGAGAGGAATCTCTCCATTTTACGACGCTCATCCTGCATAAGCGATCGCACTGCAAAGCCCCCCTCGCCAACCAAGATGACTCCAGCTTTACCAGATACTCGATGGACCATATCCTGATTCTTATTTACATTTACCGCTGGGGTAGTAACAAATCCTCTACGGATAGACATCAGAACACTTGCGCCTGCGCCTAGTTGACCTTCAATTGATGAGAAGGCTGCGGTATTGGCAAATCTTGTGAATAAGAAAAATGCGGCAAGAAAACCAAGAGGTATAGATAAAAAGCCAGCATAAATGGGATGGCCTAGGTTATTTCCAATTACTACGCCAAAGCCAACAATTAAAACAAATATTAATAAGCACCAGATAATTGCAGTCGGTGAGTCTTTCTTAACTAATTTATAAGCATCCTTTAAAACTGCAAGTTGAGATTGTTTCTCAGGCGCTGTGGCTTTGCTTGCCTCTTCCTTTTTTTTCTTACGACCAAACATTTCTCTCCCTTACTTAACCGCTCTGGCGGATATCGCCTGGTTGTACAGACGACCTGCTCGATAGCTAGAACGTACCAATGGACCACTCATAACACCAAGAAATCCTATTTCCTCCGCCTCTTTACTCAACTCTACAAACTCATTTGGCCCAACCCAGCGGATAACCGGGTGGTGTTTTGCAGTTGGACGCAGGTATTGAGTAATGGTGATTAAGTCACAGCCAGCAGATCGCAGATCTATTAAGGCCTGAGTGATCTCTTCTCTGGTCTCACCCATTCCCAAAATTAAGTTTGATTTTGTAATAAGACCAAAATCTCTGGCTTGTGTAATCACATCAAGGGATCGTTCATATCTGAAGGCCGGTCTAATTTGTTTAAATATTCTAGGAACTGTTTCTAAGTTATGTGCAAAAACCTCTGGCCTAGTTTCAAACACCTGATTTAGAAGGTGTGAATGTCCACTGAAATCTGGTGCCAGCATCTCAACTCCAACACCTGGATTTAACGCATGGACCTGAGCGATAGTTTCGGCATATAGCCAAGCACCCTCATCTTCTAAATCATCCCTTGCAACACCAGTAATAGTTGCATACTTTAAATTCATCGCCTTAACTGATTCAGCTACTTTTCTTGGCTCAGAACGATCTAGTGGTTTTGGTTTACCAGTATCAATATTGCAGAAATCGCATCTTCTGGTACAGGCCTCGCCACCAATTAGGAAAGTTGCCTCGCGATCTTCCCAGCACTCAAAAATATTTGGACAGGCAGCCTCTTGGCATACGGTGTGTAATCCCTCTTTTGCAACTAATGATCTAAGTTTTGTGTACTCCGGGCCCATAACCGCTTTAGTCTTAATCCACTCAGGTTTTCTTTCAATCGGCGTCTGAGCATTTCTAGCTTCGATTCTAAGAAGCTTGCGACCATTTGGATCAATACTCATTGCGATACCCGCTCTAACATAGGCAAAATATGTTTTTTCAATACCGGCATTACCTCTTCGACAGTAATACTTCTACCAAGTTCTACAGACAAAGAGGTCACCTTCGCATCTGCAATTCCGCAGGGAACTATCTTTGAGTATGCAGATAAATCTGGATTCACATTTAAAGCAAAGCCATGCATTGTCACACCCTTTGCTACCCGTAATCCAATAGCTGCAATCTTGCGATCACCCTTTGTATCCCTTAGCCAAACTCCACTTCGCTCACAGTAACGCTCAGCTCTAATTCCAAACTCCTCACAAATCGAAATAATTACGGTTTCTAGCTCTCTCACAAACCCAACTACATCGGTTGAATTTTTTAATTTGATTATTGGATAACCAACAATTTGTCCAAGTCCATGCCAGGTAATCTTTCCACCGCGATCAACATCAATCACAGGTGTGTCATCTAATGGGCGGTCAGAAATTTCAGTGCGGCGTCCGGCGGTATAAACTGAGGGATGCTGCAGAATTAGTAAAGTATTTGGCTCAATATCATCAACAACTTTTTCTTGAATCTCTTTTTGCATCTGCCAAGCAGAGAGATAATCAATCACACCGAGCTCTTCCACTCTTAGAAGTTTCTGCGAAATTATGGTTGAACTCACATGCATAGCCTAATTGGCGAGGCAACCTTTGGCTAAAGATTTGGATCGGTTCGAGCCTTTGGTGTGAGGTAAATACCATCGCTGGTAGATTTGCCCCCTAATCCAAATTTCCGAAAGGCTCTCTATGCCCATGGCTATTAAAAAGAAGAGTTCTACCAGCGTGAAAAACCGTAAGCCCTTTGCTATTGCGATGCTGGTAGTAATTGCTTGGTTCATCATTACTGGGGTTTTTGGCCCACTATTTGGCAAGTTAACCTCAGTTCAAGAAAATAATAACTCTTCCTTTTTACCAAAGGGTGCGGAAGCCACTCAAGCATCTGAAGTAATTCAAACCTTTTCTGGAAAAGACACCTTTAATTTTCCAACCCTAATTTTATTTGAGGGTGATGTAACACCTAAGACAATCGCGGCTGTAAATGAGCACTTGGTTACAGTTGGCGGATTAACGCTAGATGGAACTGATGCAAAAATTTCAGATTATTTAGCTCCAGGTCAACAAATTACAGTATTTCCTTCTCAGGATGGCAAGGCAATTTTAGGAAACATTCCACTTGACGGAAATTCAATTGCGAAAATTTTACCCAATGACAAACCTGTATTACCTGCGGTAATAGAGGCGTTGCGAACCGATATCAAGCCAATTGCGCAAGCTAATGGTCTTACTCATTATGTTACCGGCCCTGGTGGATTACTTGGTGACCTATTTGGCGCATTTGGAACATTAGATTCCACACTTCTTCTTACTACATTGGGAGTAGTTGCAATAATTTTAATAATTGTTTACAGATCACCATTTCTTTGGTTAATTCCACTACTTTCTGCACTGTTTGCGCTATCTACCGCAGGCGGAATTGTTTATCTGTTAGCGAAAAACAACATTATTGATGTAGATGGTCAATCTCAAGGAATTCTTTCAGTTTTAGTTCTTGGTGCAGCAACTGATTATGCACTTTTATTGATTGCTCGTTATCGAGAAGAATTACATCACCATGAGTCTCGCTTTGATGCAATGCGAGCCGCATATAAAGGCGTATGGGAGCCAATTCTTGCCTCCGGTTCAACAGTTTCTATTTCATTACTAATCCTTCTATTTAGTCAATTAACAAATACAGCAAGCCTTGGACCGATTGGCGCCATCGGCATTGTTTGTTCAATGATTACTATTCTGACTCTTCTTCCAGCATTTCTCTTACTATTTGGCCGTTGGATTTTCTGGCCTCGCCGTCCTGATTTCGATGGTGATGACCATGTTATGTCTGGGACATGGAGCAAAGTTGGAAAAGCTATTGAGAAAAATCCAAGAAGAGCATGGATTATCTCTGGTGTATTTTTACTTTTATTAGCCTCTGCCTCAACGACTTTAAAAGCAGATGGAATTGGCACCGTCGATACATTTACAGGCAATCCTGAATCTGTTGTGGGTCAAAAATTATTGCTAAAGCACTTTCCTGGTGGAGAGGGAGATCCAACTCAAATTGTGGTCGCCTCCGACAAGATTGAATTAGTGTCTGCAGCGGTTAAAAATGCGCCCGGTGTTACAGATGTTTCACCATTACTAGATGGACTGGCTCTACCTGGTCAACCAACACCAAAAGTTAAAATAGTAGATAATAAAGCAATTCTTAACGTAACTTTGGATAAGGCTCCAGATAGTGTTGAAGCTGGAAACGATATTCCAAAAATTCGCGAACTTGCTCACGCAGCAGATGCGACCTCATTAGTAGGTGGTACTAGCGCTGTTTATTTTGATGTTAGAACTGCTAATAGCCGAGATAATCGAACTATCATTCCAATTATTTTGTTTGTAATAACCTTAATACTTGGCTTATTACTTCGAAGCATCTTGAGTGCACTTTTGCTACTAGCAACAGTTGTGCTTTCATACTTTGCAACTCTAGGGGTATGCGCATTGGTCTTTAACCACGTCTTTGGTTTTGCAGGTGGAGATAACTCATTCCCACTATTTGCATTTATATTCTTAGTTGCATTGGGAATTGATTACAATATTTTCTTGATGACTCGTGTACGTGAAGAGTCACAAAAGATTGGAACTCGCCCTGGTGTGATAAAAGGTCTCACAGTTACTGGAGCGGTAATTACCTCAGCCGGAATTGTTCTAGCTTCTACTTTTGCAGTTCTAGGGTTGTTACCTCTGGTGCCATTAGCTGAGATTGGCTTTGCAGTTGCATTTGGTGTTTTGCTAGACACAATAATTGTTCGCTCAATTTTAGTACCAGCACTTGTGCATGAAATTGGGCCAAAGATCTGGTGGCCTTCTAAACTCCAACGCGAAGGCAAGTAGTACTCTTTCTAAATGGCGCCCAGAGTTGGTATCTCAGGATACGGACTTGCTGGGCGCATTTTTCACGCCCCGCTTCTTAAAGGTGCGGGTTTTGATGTTGTTGGAGTTGTAACTAATAATCCGGTTAGAAAAAGTGAAGCTTTATCTGATTTTCCAAATATTCAAATCGTTTCAACTATTGAAGAATTGTTTAAATTAAAGCTAGATTTATTTGTAGTTGCTTCCGTTAATAGTGAGCATCTTAAACAAGCAATTTCAGGATTGAAGGCGGGCATCCCAGTAGTAGTAGATAAGCCCATGGGTAGGAACCTTAAAGAGGTTGAAGAGATTATCGCGCTTTCAAAACAACTTAATGTTCCAGTTACTACCTTTTTTAATCGCAAATGGGATAGCGATGCGTTAACAATAAAGAAGGTGATTAGCGAAGGAATCTTAGGTAATATTTTTCGCCTAGATTCTAGGTTTGAGCGTTTTCGGCCAGAGCTTTCCAAAGATTCATGGCGAGAGCATCAAAGCGCAGCAGATGGTGGTGGAAACCTACTAGATCTGCAACCACATTTGCTTTCAACTGCACTTGATTGGTTTGGTCCGGCAGAACTAGTTACAGCTTCAGTTAGAACAATTCGAGGTGCTGCAGATGATGATAATTTTTTAGTACTAAAACATGAAAGTGGCGTTGACTCCTATTTATCTGCAAGTGCGGTTATCGGTTCACCTGGTCCAAGGGTGCGCATCACTGGTGATCGCGCTTCATTGATAATTAAGGATTTAGATCCACAAGAGGCGCTGCTTCGGCGCGGTCTTTACCCAGCGGGTGGAAAATGGTCAGAAAGCACAAAGAGTGCGGCTTTTCTGCATTACGGCGAAAAGATTGTTGAGTATGCCGGTGTTGATGGTAATTATGCCCAATTTTATGTTGAGGTAAAAGAAGCTTTAAGTGGTGGTAAGTGGCCAGTTACTACTGATGAAGCATTGGCTGTTGCAAAAATTATCGATCAAGCAAGAGAAATATCTTTTAGATAGAAATGGATTTTGATTGCATAGTAGTTGGAGCTGGACTTGCAGGGCTTAGTGCAACTAGAAATCTACAAAGTGCTGGCAAGTCGGTTCTGCTTCTAGAATCAAGTGATCGAGTTGGTGGGCGAGTTAGAAGTGATTTAATTGATGGCTATATCTGCGACCGAGGCTTTCAGGTTATTAATCCTAAATATCCGCAGGTAGCTGCAAGTGGAGTGTTAAAAACTTTAGATTTCAAGCAGATACCAGGCAAAATCAGATTAGTCGATTATGAATTAATTGTTGGCTACAGCCTAGGTTCATTTTCTAGTCAAATTGGAGGTATCTCTGAAAAAATTAAATTTATTAATTTTTTGGCAAATAAAGGTATTTCAAACTCCAAAAGCTTTGGTGAGTATTTGGTCAAATTTCCTACATTTTATCAACGAGTTTTATATCCTTTTTTATCAGGCGTTCTGCTAACTAATCCGGCTGACATAGCAGCCGATGTTGTCCAAGAGATCTTGAGGAGTTTTATTAAATCACTTCCTGGTATTCCAGCCGGGGGAGTAGGAGATTTTTCAGATGCGCTTGCCAAGCCAATCTTAAATCTAAGGTTAAATGAGAGAGTAGAAGAGATTAATAATGGAGTAGTCAGTACTTCTGCTGGCAAATATAAAGGAAAATATATTGTAATTGCCACAGATCCAATCACGTCTGCTCAACTCTTAGGTATTGGCTCAGCTGTCAAAATGTTATCAAGCACTACTTCTTACTATTCAACCAGTGAAGAGTTAAATAACTTCGAGCTCTTAGCGGTTTCAAGTAAGTCGAAATTAGTAAACTCAATTGTGATTAGTTCAGTTTCAAGTCGGTATGCCCCAGTCGGTAAAAACATGATAGCGGCAACATCACTTAACCCATTAACAGATGCGGTATTTAGATCTGAATTAGCAGATCTTTGGCACACAAATACCAACAAGTGGGAGATGGTTGCTAGGTATGAAATTAAGCAATCACTTCCATTTCATGGGGTTGGCAAGAGGAAGTTGCAAAATTTTCAATACAGTGATCAAATTTTTGTAATTGGTGACCACATGGCTATACCTTCACAGGAGGGAGCTATGAAATCTGGCGCTTTAGCTGCGAAAAGAATTAATCAACTAATGCAGTAAGTGCCGATGAAACATGAGGGTAGGCAAATTCAAATTTACTATCTATAAGTACCTGCGGTATTACTTTCTTCGATCCTAAAACTTCAGTTGAAAAGCCACCAAGAACAGCGCGGAGTGCAAAGGCTGGTGCCGGAAAAATTGCCGGTCGCTTCATTGCTCTTGCTAGAGCTGCGGTGAATTCCTGATTAGTAACTGGATTGGGTGAGGTGAGATTCACTGCACCTTCAATTTTTGAATTCATTAAAAAAATCATCGCTCTTATTTGATCATGCAAGGTTATCCAAGACCACCACTGTTTCCCAGATCCTAATTTTCCACCAAGTCCAAATTTAAATAACGGAATCATTCGGCCTAGGGCACCGCCTGTTGGATCTAAAACTAATCCTGTGCGTAATTTAATTGTTCTAACACTTGGCGCAAGATTAGCAACTGCTTCCCACTCGCGGCATACAACTGATAAAAAATCACTTCCACCCTTATCTACCTCAGTCACTGATCGGTTTCCAGTCTCGCCGTAGTAACCAATCGCACTTGCAGAGATAAAAACTTCTGGCTGTAACTTCTCACAAGCTGCAGCAATGGTGGTCGTACCAAGTAATCGAGAGTTTAAAATTTCTGATCTATATGCTGCAGACCACCTCTTATCGCCAACTCCGGCGCCCGCTAAATGAAAAATAGCATCAACGCCTATTAAGGAATCTAAATCAATTTCACCCTTGATTGGATCCCAACTGACCTCATCTGATGTTCGAGGTTTTCTTCTAACAATTTTTTGAACCTGATAACCATCAAGTCGAAGCTGTCCAACTAGTGCGCTACCAATTAAGCCTGATGCACCTGTAACTGCGATACGTTTAACTTTTGGCAATTAGAGACCTAAGTCAGATTCGAAGCGGCCCTCTTCTAATCTTTCTTTTAGAGTTACTAAGAAGCGTGCAGCATCAGCACCATCTACCACTCGGTGATCGTATGAGAGGGCAAGATAAACCATGGAGCGAATTGCAATTGTCTCTCCACCATCGGCGCCTTTAACCACCATTGGTCGCTTAACCACTGCACCTAATCCAAGAATTGCAACTTGTGGTTGATTAATAATCGGGGTATCAAATAAAGCACCACGTGAGCCGGTATTTGTAATGGTAAATGTGCCACCACCTAATTCATCTGGTGTTATTTTGTTTTCTCTAGTTCTAGCCGCAACATCAGAAATTTTTCGAGCAATTCCACCCATATTTAAGTCTCCAGCATCTTTTACTACCGGAACTAACAAGCCGCGCTCAGTATCAACAGCTACGCCTAGATGTTCTGCTGCATGATAAGTAATTTGATCACCTTCAACTGATGAGTTTAAGACTGGGTGTTGTTTTAAAGCTTCACATACAGCTACTGCAAAGAAAGGTAAAAATGTAAGTTTCACACCCTCTCTAGCTTCAAAGGATGCTTTTGCAGCGTTACGAAGACGATCAATTTTTGTTACATCAACCTCAACTACTGTTGTAAGTTGAGCTGAAATTTTAAGTGACTCAACCATTCGATCTGCAATAACTTTACGAAGCCTGGACATACTTACGGTGGTACCACGAAGTGGGGAGACTGCAATTACGCCCTTAGGTGCAGCTTGAGTTGATGCCAAAACCGTTGCCGTTGGAGTAGATGCAGCTCTTGGAGTTGCGGCCAAAATATCTTCTTTACGGATTCGCCCACCAACACCAGTGCCCTTTATTGTTGCAAGATTTACGCCAGCCTCAGCTGCAAGTTTTCTAACAATTGGTGTTACATAAGCATCATCTGCTCTGCTTACATTTACTGCAGCACTAACAGGTTGAGGAGCTGCAACGGGAGCAGCAACTGGTTTTTGTGCGACAGGTGGTGCAACTACTGGTTTTTCGATAACCGGAGCAGGCTTTGGTGCAATCGGTGCTGCAGTAGGCGTTGATCCAGATACACCAATCGATGCAAGCCGTGCACCAACTGCAACGGTTGAATCAACTGGCACATCAATACTTAATACTGTTCCAGAAACTGGTGATGGAATTTCAGTATCAACCTTGTCGGTTGAGACCTCAAGTAAGGCTTCATCAGCATTTACAGGATCGCCGACCTTTTTAAGCCAACGGGTAACAGTTCCTTCTGTAACAGATTCACCAAGCGCGGGCATCGCAACTATTGTTGCCCCCGCTGTCGCGCTAGCAACTGGTGCAGGTGTTGCAACTGGTGCAGGTGTTGCAACTGGTGTTGCTACGGGTGCGGAAACTGGCGGAGATACTTGTACTTTTGCAGCTGCGGTAGAGCCAGATTCAGCAATAACTGCTAGCTCTGCTCCAACTGCAACCGTTGAATCAACTTGCACAACAATTTTTTGTAATACACCGGCTACTGGAGATGGAATCTCAGTATCAACTTTGTCAGTTGAAACCTCTAATAACGGTTCGTCAATTGCAATTTGATCGCCCTCTTTTTTTAGCCAACGGGTAACAGTTCCTTCAGTTACAGATTCACCAAGAGCTGGCATGGTTACTGAAAATGTCATATTTATTTTCTCCTAACCATGGGCGTGAAGTGGCTTACCGGCCAGGGCTAAGTGTGCCTCACCCATTGCCTCAGACAAGGTTGGATGGGCATGAATATGTTGAGCAACATCTGCAGCATCTGCTTCCCAGTTAAATATGAGTTGTGCTTCGGCAAGTAGTTCACCAACACGTGAGCCGACCATGTGAATTCCCAAAATTGGTCCATTCCTCTTTGCCACTAACTTTACTGATCCGGCGGTTTTTAAAATATTAGCCTTACCATTTCCAGCCAAATCATAATTCAACTCCACAACATCATGTCCTGCGGCTTTTGCTCCTGCTGTAGTTAGTCCAACTGAGGCAACCTCTGGCTCGGAGTAGGTAACTCTAGGCACGCCATCGTAATTAATCGCTCTTGGGTTTAGGCCCGCTATCTCCTCAGCGACCATAATTCCTTCAGCAAAACCAACATGGGCAAGTTGCAAGGTTGGAATTAGATCGCCCACAGCCCAAATTCCCGGCACATTTGTTCGACACTTGTCATCAACTAATACATATCCGCGATCCATCTTGATTCCCGCCTCTTCATAACCTAGACCAGTAGAAACTGGACCACGTCCGACTGCAACAAGCAAAATCTCTGCTGTGAAACTCTTTCCATCTTCAAGAGTGACCTTTACATCTTTCTTACCACGCTCTGCAGATTTAAATTTAATACCAAGTTCAAAATTAATTCCACGTTTTCTAAATGCTCGCTCTAGCTGCTTGCTAGATGATTCATCCTCTAGTGCTACAAGATGGGAGAGCCCTTCAATAATGGTTACTTCAGCCCCAAATGATTTCCACACAGAGGCAAATTCACAGCCAATAACCCCACCACCTAAAACAATTACAGATTTCGGCACGTAATCAAGTTTCATTGCTTGCTCACTAGTCATAATCTGCTTGCCATCAATTTCAAGACCAGGCAAAGTTTTTGGGAATGATCCGGTGGCCAGAATTACATTTTTACCGGTGTATTTGGTGCCATCGACTTCAATCGTGTTTTTTGAAACTAACTTTCCGCTTCCTTGCACATAAGTAATATTTCTAGATTTTACTAAACCTTCTAAACCCTTATGAAGCTTTGCTACCACTCCATCTTTATATGAGTTAACTGCAGTCATATCCA
The DNA here is from genome assembly GCA_041181125.1 of Actinomycetota bacterium. Lineage (GTDB taxonomy): Bacteria > Actinomycetota > Actinomycetes > Nanopelagicales > Nanopelagicaceae > Nanopelagicus. The sequence continues at coordinate 66,624 of JBEGQD010000059.1, forward strand.
TTGAGTGAAAATCCGCCTTGACGCCAAACTCTGAGGCGTGACGAGTGTTATCGGCTATTTCACCGGCATGTAAAAGTGCTTTGGTTGGTATGCACCCTTTGTGTAAACAGGTGCCCCCTAATTTTTCTTTCTCAATTAATACAACCTTTTGACCTAATTGCGATGCTCGAAGCGCTGCTGCATATCCGCCGCTGCCACCACCGAGAATTACTAGATCAAAATCGGCCATGAGGTAATCTTGCCACGAAATCAGTCACGGGAATGACCTGTAAATTGTTAAGCACTATGACTGTGAGGAAGCCAACTCGGCGAGGCAAATTAGTGAGCGTAGCGCGATTCCAGTACCGCCAACCGGCGTGTAGCCATGGGCGCTCTTCTCATTAAATGCAGGCCCGGCAATATCTAAGTGAAGCCATGGTGTTTGCGGATCAATGAACTCTTTTAAAAATAATCCAGCTACCAACATTCCGCCCATGCGATCACCAATATTTGCAATATCTGCAATTGGTGAATCAAGTGAAGCACGAAGTTCAACTGGCAACGGCATTGGCCAAAATGCTTCACCTGAAATATTTGCTGCTGTTAAAAATTGACCGCTGAAATTCTCATCATTTGTCATTACTGCAGAGGTTCTACTTCCAAGTGCAACCACCTGTGCACCGGTAAGAGTTGCAACATCAATAATTCCATCTAGTCCACCAGATTTTTTTCCAACTTCAGCAGCTTTTACTAACGCATCCGCCAGCACCAATCTTCCTTCAGCATCTGGATTTAACACCTCAACAGTTTTGCCTCCATAAATAGTAATTACATCACTCGGCCTAGTTGCGGTATCGCTGACCATGTTTTCAGCCAGTGGGGCCCACGCATCTACTGCAATTGGAAGTTTAAGTTGAGCAATCGCAAAAACCGATGCCACCACTGCTGCAGCACCTGACATATCTGCTTTCATCGCCTCCATGCCAGTAGCTGGCTTAAGTGCTAAACCACCAGTATCAAATGTAATTCCCTTACCAACAAATGCGTAACGTTTTTTAGCTTTGCTAGGAGTGTATGAAACTCTCAACAACCTCGGTGGATTTGCAGAACCTTGTCCTACGCCAATTATTCCCCCGTAGCCACCCTTTCTAAGCGCTGCATCATTGATTATTTCAACCTTGACACCATATTTTGATGCAAGCCTCTTTATTTGAAGGCAAAATGAATCTGGAGTTAGGTGAGAGGGCGGCGTATTTATTAAATCTCTAACTAAAAAGGTTTGCTCGGCAATAATCTCTGCCCGCCGTGCAGCAGATTTTGCTTGAGCAGTATCTGTAAATTTTGTAACTACATTCACTATTGAAAGCGGATCTTTTTGATCTTTTTTGCTGTTTCCTAAAAAATCGGTGAAGCTATATGAACCAAGGGCAGCACCCTCAGCGATTGCGGCAAGCTCGACAACTGATTTGTGGGGTAGAGAGAAACTAGCTGATTTATTTCCAGAGAGTTCTCGCGCAGCAGCTCCAGCAGCTCTGCGCAAAACTTCAGGATTGTAATTTGATTCTATTTTTCCAAGGCCAGTAAAAACTATTAGCTTGCTAGATTTGCCCGGAAGTTTTATTACCTCATCATTTTTACCAGTGGCCCCCATAGCATTTAAAGTTGAAAGTAGGGCGGTGCTATCGACTTGTGCCGGTCCGGATTCAATTTGCAGTTTTTTGTTTACAGCACCTAGGCCAACTACCAATACATCACTATCTAATTTGGCAGTTAACTTTACCTTGACCATTTTGGCTCCCAGATCTTCAAATACTTATTGCTACCAACTAGAGGCATAGCCTATGGGATATTTTGCCACTCTTATAATCCCAAATTTAAGCATTTCATCGATAATACAAAAGGTTACCCAGTCAGAGTGTAGGTTTGGATAATGAAGAATTCACCGCTAGCTGCCAAGCATTTGAATATGAATGCCAAAGTAGCTGATTTTGGTGGCTGGCTTATGCCAATTGAATATCCACAAAGTGGAGTGATCGCCGAGTACAGCGCAGTCCGCGAGCGAGTAGGAATCTTTGATGTCTCACATCTAGGTAAAATTTCAGTAAAGGGTGATGGAGCTTTAGTATTTTTAAATGAAGTGGTTACAAATGATTTAACTCGAATATCAGATGGCCAGGCGCAATACACATTGTTATGTAATGAAAACGGTGGGGTAGTTGATGATCTGATCATCTATCGAAATTCAGATACAGATTTTTTCTTAGTGCCTAACGCCGCAAATACAACTTCAGTGTTTGATATCTTAAAAGCCGAAGCGTCTGCAAACTTAGTTATTGAAAATCTTCATGAAAAATTTGCGGTCATTGCCCTGCAGGGACCTAAATCCTTTGAGATGTTGAACTCAATTGGGATAGACACCAATATTGATTACATGCAGTTTTTAAGGACCGAAATAGGTGGCGTTAAGGTTATTTTATGTCGCACCGGCTATACCGGTGAGCTTGGCTTTGAAATAATTCCTGCCTGGAGTGAAGCTGAAAAAGTTTGGGATTTCTTGGTAGAGAATGTTAATAAATTTAAAGGCTTAGTTTGTGGGCTAGGTGCTCGCGATCTTCTGCGCACTGAGATGGGATATCCATTGCATGGCCATGAGCTCTCACTTGATATCTCACCTATTGAAGCAGCTGCTGGCTGGGCGGTCGGTTGGAGTAAAGAGGTTTTTAGGGGTAGGACAACTCTCTTAAATCAAAAAGAAAAAGGAACCAAATTAAAACTTAAAGCACTTCTATCCGCTGGACGTGGAATTCCTCGCAAGGATATGCAGGTAAAAAATAGGGCTGGTGAAGTAATTGGTTATGTAACTAGTGGCACCTTTTCGCCATCACTAAAAAAAGGAATTGGATTAGCCCTAATTAATAGTGAAAGTAAAAAAGGTGATACCGTGATGATTGACATCCGTGGTGCAGATGCTGAATTTGAGGTAGTCCAATTACCATTTGTGCCCTCAAGGGTGAGGTAAGAACTTTAAAGAAATTAACAAGCTCCCCAAAGTCGCCATGCATACTCGGCGCCCTTTGTAACTGCGTATAGAGCTGAAAAATTCAGTGTAAGTCCAAATATCTTTACAAGATTAGATTTAGTAGTTGAAAATTTCTGCTTATTATCTAAGCTAAAATTCTTAACAAGAGTGCTATTTAACATTTGGACCCCTACTCTGGAAACTTAACATTACCATTATCTGCAAAGACAAAGGCAACTGAATCACCGACATTTAAGGCAAGCTCAGCAACGCCGACTTGTGCCCAAGCCCACTTCGAATTCAAATCCGCAGGGTTTGGGATAGCTTGCTTTCGCTTTTCCAATACAGCCCAGTAAGCAAACTCGGCCGGCATATCTTTGCACTCCTCAATATATTCCTCATGGCCCTTTATGCCAATTGGCTGATTTGCTTTTGGTAAATTATTTAATCTACATACAACCATATTTCCATACTTAGCCGTTCCCTCTAATTTGAAATTCGCGCTATTCAAAAGATCTAAAGCGGTAGTTTCACCATTTACTGAGATACATTTTTTATAAGGCTCACTCTTTGAATCTAGTACGCCATAGTCGATTACTAAATTCACACAACTATCTTGGGACTTTGCTGACCAAAGTGAGATGCCACCAATAGCTAGTGCAATTACCAGGATGGCTGGGATAAATTTCTTAATCTCATTAAATCTATTGCTAAACATTTAAAGCCTCTCTAGAAGAGAGTTTCACGAAAGCGTAGAAACCCACCTAGATGAGAATCCTCGCCCCGCAATCCTCGACGGGTGGATAAATAAATGTGGTGGGTAATCCGACTTGAAAGTAAACTTTCTCACGGTTGCGGGTCAGCGTCGGATTTGCACCGACTTCCCCCAAGCACACTTGATGAACTTCTGTATTAAGTTGTAGGAGGATTGTTCTGCTAAATCTGCTCAATATCAACTCACCACGCATATTGCGCAACTATTCACCACAGGTTAGGGTTGCAATATGGAGTACAGACGCTTAGGTAGTTCTGGCATGTATGTATCTGAGATTACATACGGCAATTGGTTAACACACGGCTCACAGGTTGAGGCCGACGCAGCGATCAAATGTGTCAGAACAGCATTGGATTTAGGAATTACAACCTTAGATACCGCCGATATGTACGCGGGAACTCGAGCTGAGACTGTTTTAGGTAAAGCATTAAAAGGTGTTCGTCGCGAATCATATGAACTATTAACTAAAGCTTATTGGCCAACTGGCACCGGTAAGAATGATCGTGGTCTGTCTCGTAAGCACATTATGGAATCTTGCAACGCCTCCCTTCGTAGATTAAAAACTGATTATGTTGATCTTTATCAGGCACACCGCTTTGATTTTGAAACTCCACTAGAGGAAACTCTTGGCGCATTTGATGATCTAATTCGAAGCGGCAAAGTTTTATATATCGGTTTTTCAGAGTGGAATGCCGAGCAGATTGCTGCAGCTCTTAAGATTCAAGATGCCAAGGGTTACTATCGATTTGTATCTAGCCAGCCTCAGTACTCAATGTTGTGGCGAGTTATTGAGAGCCAGGTTGTACCACTTTGCCAGAAAGAGGGAATTGGTCAGATTGTTTGGTCACCAATTGCACAGGGCGTATTAACTGGCAAGTATCTGCCTGGCCAAAAGGCACCAGCAGGCTCTCGCGCTACTGATAAAAAAGGTGGCGCAAATATGATTTCAAGTTTTATGAGTAATCAGATTTTAACTGCTGTGCAAAAACTTCAACCTATTGCTAAGAAAGTTGATTTAACACTTGCTCAGTTAGCAATTGCCTGGGTGCTGCAAAATCCGAACCTTTCAAGTGCAATTATCGGTGCTACGAAACCTGCGCAGATTAAGGAAAATATTAAAGCTGCTGGCGTCAAGCTAGATTCATCAATAATGGCTGAGATCGATACAGTCCTTAATGGTGTTGTTGAAAGAGATCCTGCAAAAAATGCTAGTCCAAATCCAAGGGCTTAACCTCTAGTTCTTCTTTGAACCTGGCCCAACTTGTGGAGCAGGGGCTCGTAATCGACGAAGTTGAGTCGAGCGCATCCAGCCATATAAACCAAGACCTTTTGTAGATTCGCCAGGAAATTTTTCGGCAACAACTTTTTTGATTTTGCGAGACATTAAAAAACCATTTACTGCCACAAAAATCATTGTTGAGTACATAATTGCAACCGCAGCGAGTTGAACAGATGCAACTGGGATAACTGTTAAGAAAAGTACAAAAAGAATAATTACTAAAAAGTACTCAGTAATCGATCTTTGTTCATCTACATAGTTTCTAACAAATCTACGAGCCTGCCCTCTATCTCGAAGAGGTAATGCGCTCTCTTCACCACGCATATATGCAGCTCTTTGTTCTAATCTTCTAACTCTCGCTTGAGCCTTTAATGCTTTCTTAGCCTCTTTACTTGCCGCAGGAGAAAGCGATGAAACCTTTAACTTTGCCTGCGCCTCTTTACGAGTTGGAGTCGGCTTACCTTTTTTCTCGGACATGTGATTAAGGTAGAGCCAACATTCGCTCTAATGCAACTTTTGCAAACTTAGCGATTTGCGCCTCAACCTTTATCTGGTTAACCAGATCCCCTTTGACTAGGGCCTCCATCGCCCAAACTAGGTGGGGGAGATCGATTCGATTCATGGTTGAGCAGTAACACACAGTTTTATCTAAGAAAACTATTTGCTTATCTTGATTTTCATTAGCTAGTCGCTGCACCAAATTTAACTCAGTTCCAATCGCCCACTTAGAGCCTGGGGCTGAATCTTTCACGGTTTTAATAATCATCTCAGTACTTCCAACCACATCCGCATTTAAGACCACATCATGCTGGCATTCTGGATGGACTAAAACTTTTACTCCTGGAAGGCGATCCTTAACATCTTTTATATTTTGAATTGAAAACCTGCCGTGAACTGAGCAGTGACCCCGCCAGAGAATTACCTTTGCTGCTTTTATCTGCTCATCGGTTAACCCGCCATTTGGTTTCCATGGATTCCATAAAACACAATCAGCAAGTGTTAGGCCAAGAGATAAGACTGCGGTATTTCGCCCTAAATGTTGATCAGGTAAAAATAAAACCTTTTCACCCTTTTCAAATGCCCATTTCATAGCTCGTGCGGCATTTGACGAGGTGCAGACCGCGCCATTATTTTCACCGGTAAATGCCTTAATCGCAGCGGATGAGTTCATATAGGTAATTGGAATTGTTTTAACTGCCACACCTAATTTACTTAGTACCTGCCAACAATTATTAACTTGCGCAGCTGTTGCCATATCAGCCATCGAGCAGCCAGCTGCTAAATCAGGCAGTATTACTTTTTGATTTGGCGCAGTTAATATGTCCGCGCTCTCTGCCATAAAGTGCACGCCACAAAAGAAAATAAATTCAGCATCTTTATTGTCAGCAGCAGCTTGAGCTAACTTAAAAGAGTCACCACGGATATCTGCAAATGCAATTACCTCATCACGTTGATAATGATGGCCAAGCACCATCGCCTTACTTCCTAAGGCTGCTCGTGCCTTGACTGCTCGTGCAATTAACTGTGGGTCACTTGGATCGGGAAGAGCACCATCGCAGGAGACTCCGCGCTCACTTGCTAGATCTTTTTGTGAGCCCAACAGCAGTAACTCAGTTATTCCCATGAGGGGAGTGTAAACGCTCACAGGTTTTGGTGCCCAAAGTGGTCCTAAAAACTAGTAACCTATGAGCCTAGGAAAGTATTGGAGATCAGTGAGTATGAGCACAGAGACAACTACATCAACAGATGTAAAAATTACTTCAACATCTATCGCATTAACCGATGTGGCTGCTGAAAAGGTTTCCTCACTGCTTAAGCAAGAGGGCCGAGATGATTTAAGCCTTCGCGTAGCTGTGCAACCTGGTGGTTGCTCTGGACTTCGCTACCAACTTTATTTTGATGATCGCAATCTTGATGGCGACACTGTTACTGAGTTTGGCGCAGCAAAGGTTAGAGTTGTAACTGACAAGATGAGTACTCCTTATTTAATGGGTGCCACTATTGATTTTGTTGATACCATTGAGAAGCAAGGCTTCACAATTGATAATCCAAACGCTCAGGGTTCATGCGCCTGCGGCGACTCATTTAATTAATAGTTAAAAAATATAGATGAGAGTGGCGGTTGCCGGTTCAGTCGGTGGCGACCACATAATGAGCTTTGGTGGAAAGTTCACCGATTCACTAGTCGCTGGCTCTCTCGCTAAAGTTTCACTCTCATTTTTAGTAGACACACTTGAGATCAGACGTGGTGGGTGCGGGGCAAATATCTCATTTGGTATGGGGGCACTAGGGCTTAATCCAATATTAATTGCAGCAGTAGGCCGAGACTGGGTTGATTATGAGGCTTGGCTTAAGCGACATGGAGTCGACACCTCCCATGTTTTAGTTTCTGAAACATTACACACTGCAACATTTATGGTGACTACCGATACAGAATTAAATCAAATTGCTTCATTTTTCCCGGGCGCAATGAGTGAGGCTAGAAATATTGAGCTCTCGCCAATAATTGCCAAGACTGGAAATTTTGATCTGCTTGTTATCTCACCCGATGATCCAGAGGCAATGATGCGCTACTCACAAATGGCCCGCAGTTTAAAGATTCCAGTAGCGGCAGATCCATCGCAGCAGATGGCGCGGATGAGCGGTAAAGAGATTGAGCAGTTAATTGATGGTGCTAAGTATTTGTTTTTAAATGAGTATGAGTTAGCACTTGCTATCCAGAAAACTGGCTGGACCGATCGGCAACTATTTGATCGAGTACAGGTTCGAGTTGTCACTTTAGGATCAAAGGGAGCTCAAATTGAAGAGCATGGCAAAGAAACAATTTATGTTGGCGTGCCAAAGGAGAGAGCAAAGATCGATCCAACTGGCGTTGGCGATAATTTCAGATCAGGATTTATTGCCGGGCTTTCCTGGGGTTTAAATCATGAAAGATGCGCACAGCTTGGTTCCATGCTTGCCACATACTGCCTTGAAACAACTGGCACGCAGGAGTATCGATTTACTAAGGATGAGTTTGTATCTAGATTTGAAACAGCTTATGGCAAGGCGGCTGCATCAGAAATTACTCCACACCTTAAGGTAAATCTAGTTGGTTAGTTATTTCTTAATTTCATAACAGTTGATTTGAGTACTTGGCAAAATTCATCAACAATCGTCTCAGTCATTTCCTTATGAATTGTAAGTCGAATATTTCCAGTAATTTCGCGCCCCATCGCCGCAAGCACATGAGATGGCCTCATATCAGCTGACTTGCAGGCAGAGCCGGAATCAACAGCAAATCCCTGACTCTCTAATTCAAGTAGTAATCGATCTGCCTCAACACCTT
>JBEGQD010000060.1:0-13511 GCA_041181125.1 Actinomycetota bacterium
CCAGCTAGTGAGAGCCCAGCAGCATCAACTGATGATCCTTGGTCAGCAGCCCCAGTCGGCGGCGGTTGGTCAACAACACCAAGTGATGACACACCACCCTTTTAATCAATAACTAACCAACCATTCCTGTCTTAATAAACAGGGCCCTAACCTAAGGAGCACCACAGTGGGAGCAAGAAGTAATAAAACGCTTAGAGAAAAAGCTAAGCAATCAAAGTCAGCAGCAGCTGCTGCTGCGATGAAGAAGTTTAAAAAGAAACCATGTTCTTTTTGCCGAGACAAGGTGAGCTATATTGATTACAAAGATATAGCTACCCTGCGTAAATACATTACCGATCGCGGCAAGATTCGATCTCGCCGTATTACCGGTGCATGTACACAACATCAACGAGCAGTTGCTGCTGCGGTTAAAAATAGCCGCGAGATGGCGCTTCTGCCTTACACCTCAACAGCGCGATAAGGAGATAAGTAAAAATGAAATTAATCCTTACTCGTGAAGTCCCTGGCCTAGGGGGCGCAGGGGATGTTGTAACTGTTAAAGATGGCTATGGCCGTAATTTTCTATTAGCAAGAGGTAGTGCAATTTTGTGGACCAAAGGTGGTGAGGGCCAGATTGATGGTATCAAGCGTGCCCGAACAGCTCGCGAGATCCGCGACTTAGATCATGCTAAAGAGATAAAAGCTAAACTAGAAAAAGCTAATGTAATTGTTAAGGTCAAGATCGGTGCTACTGGCACCATGTTTGGCTCAGTCACAGATAAAGCGATTGTGGCTGCGATTAAGAGTGCTACTGGTGAGACAGTTGATCGTCATAAGATAAAGATGGATAAGCACATTAAAAAGGTTGGTAAATACACAATTAAAATCGCACTTGAATCTCAGGTTGTGGCTAATGTGCCAATCAGTGTGGTTAGCGATAAGTAGTTAGAATGTAATAAAAGCCCTCCATAAATTTGGGGGGCTTTTTTACTGCCCTTATCAAATTATGAGATAAGCAAATATTTCTTTCTCCACAGCACTTATTAGGTAATCATGCGTGATTTACATTAAAGAAAATACTTATCCACCACTTCACACAACTTACCCACAAGCTGATCCACCCTTTATCCACCGTAATTCATACTTACTACACAGGTGAGTTCACAGGGTTAGATGAGTAGTTACCACAACTATCTAAGCAGGGTTATCTTTGGCTCCTAGGCTAAAACTATTGATTTTAAATACTTTTCTTTAGATTGTCAGTGGCAGATGGGAGGCTTCTTATATGAGTATCGCTGAGTTCCCAAATAACTCCAATCGCGCTCGCGCAACCGGTGCAGAGTTTGAGCGCACCCCACCACAAGATGTAATTGCTGAACAATCTGTTTTAGGTGGAATGTTGTTATCAAAAGATGCCATTAGTGATGTTGTTGAAATATTAAGGGAGCGAGATTTTTATCGCCCAGCACATGAGTTAATTTATGATGCAATTATTGATCTATATGGCAGAGGTGAACCAGCTGATCCGGTAACTGTGGCAGCAGAACTTACAAAGCGTGGTGATTTAGTTAGAGCAGGTGGTGCTCCTTATCTTCACACACTTATCTCATCTGTACCAACGGCAGCTAATGCTGGTTACTACGCAAAGATAATTAGAGAGCGCGCAATTATGAGGCGCCTAGTTGAAGCTGGCACCAAGATTGTTCAACTTGGTTACACCGATGAGGGTGAAGTAGATGACGCAGTAGATCAAGCTCAGGCCGAAGTTTTTGCAGTAACAGAGCGACGTGAGTCTGAGGATTACATACAGCTTGCGCAATTACTACCGAACGCGTTAGATGAGATTGAAAAGATTTCATCAGGTGTAGCTGGTGAGGGAGTTAAGACTGGATTTAAAGATTTAGATGCATTAACAAATGGTTTTCATCCCGGAAATATGATTGTGCTTGCAGCACGTCCTGCGGTTGGTAAATCAACACTTGGTTTAGATATCGCTCGCTACGCCTCAATTCATAAACGTGAGACCTCAGTAATTTTCTCACTTGAAATGAGCCGCTCTGAAATCACAATGAGAATGCTCTCTGCTGAAGCAAGGGTGCCACTAAATAACATTCGCTCTGGCCAATTAGGTGAAGAGGAGTGGGCAAGAATGGCCCGTCGAATGGGTGAGATCTCCGATGCACCATTATTTATTGATGATTCACCAAATCTCTCACTTATGGAGATCAGGGCAAAATCTCGTCGTTTAAAGCAGCGCCATAATTTAAAGTTAATTGTTATCGACTACCTACAACTTATGACTAGCGGTAAACGAGTTGAAAACCGTCAACAAGAGGTCTCTGAGTTCTCTCGTCAATTAAAGTTATTAGCCAAAGAATTAAATGTGCCAGTGGTAGCAATCTCGCAGTTAAATCGATCTCCTGAGCAGCGGTCAGATAAGAAACCTATGCTCTCAGATCTTCGTGAATCTGGATCGATTGAGCAGGATGCAGATGTGGTTATCTTGCTTCACCGCGAGGATTTATATGATTCGCAAAACAGATCAGGTGAGGCTGATTTGATTGTGGCAAAGCACCGTAATGGACCAACTAGAACAATTACCGTTTCAGCACAGCTTCACTTGGCTAAGTTCACCGATATGGCAGCGTCATTCTCAACTAATGAGAAGTTTGTTAAAGATAATTAAATCTTTGTAAGTTCTCCACTTTTGACATCATAAATTGCGCCAAGAGTAATAACTCCCCTTGGCAGAAGTGGAAATTGTTCAATTTTAAGTAAGTCAGATTTTAAGGCTGCGAGTTGATCTGTAACAGTTTTAATCTCAATACCTCTAGTATCGATACCACTTTTTTCAAATATGGCTGAGTGAATCTGCTCTTCATCCCCACTTGCCATTCGGCAATCTGTATGGGGCATCACTAATACTCGATTTACATTTAAAAGTGTGGTCGCCAAAATTAAAGTTCTAAGCACATCCTCTGTAACTCTAGCGCCAGCATTTCTTAATATCTTGGCATCTCCGGCCTTCATACCGATAATACGAAGAGGATCAATTCGAGAGTCTATGCATGTAATAATTGCTAGGCCACGTTTTGCCTCACCTGTTAAATCTTGAGATTTAAACTCCTTAACGAACTCATAATTAGCGGCAAAAAGATCATCAAAATTACTCATTGTTTAACGGCTCGTGCCTTATCAGCCAAATAGATACCAATCAAAACCACAGCACATCCCAGTAATTGAATATTGTTAAATGCCTCATTTAACAACCACCAAGCGATTACGCCAGCAAAGATTGGTTCAATCATGCCAATTACACTGCTTGTACTAGCTGATAATTCCCGGATACCGGTAACAGTCAATAGATAAGGAATTACTGTTCCAACTACAACAATCCATAAAACTAACACCCAACCTGGTGCGCTATAGCTAGATAGATTTCCCTCTAGTGAATATGAATTAGTTAAGTACTCAAATGGGAAGTTCCACCAAGGCAGGACGATCGCCCAAAATATTGCAGCCACCCCAATTCCCCAGGTCATAAGGGAGAGAGATGAGCGAGTTTGAGTTAACCGATCTGCGGTTAAAAAGTAATATGAAAGTGCTATTGCATCAGCAAGAGCGGCTGTCACCCCAATCGGGCTAAGGGTGGCACCACTCCAAATTTGTGAGAGTAAAACCAAACCAATAAACGCGCAAGCAATTCCTAGCCACATAATCGGTGAGATATGTTTTTTCTTTACAAACTTTAAATAAAGTGCAATCCAAATTGATGCGGTAAATTCAATAATCAAAGCCACTGAAACATATAGGTATTTAATTGCGAAGAAGTAAAAGGAGGTAACCGCAGCAACACCTACAACCCCAAAGAGGATTAGATCTTTTAGTTCATCTTTTCTGGCGTAAAGTTGATTTTTGCCACGCAGTAACGCAAAAGTTAACAGAATTAATGCCGCACCAGTTGAGCGAATTTGAGTTAAATGGAAGGCATCCATATTTGCCTCACGCAGTACCTTTGCAGCGATACCACCTAGAGCAAAGCCCATGGCAGCGGTAATCATAAAAAATTCAGCGCGGTGTTTCACGCTGACACCTTACATTACGTAGTTAGATTAATTAAGTTTAAAAGGCACTTTCTGCAATATCCATAATCTCACCAGTCTCAGATTCAACAACTGCACGCTCTACTGAGATATGTGGCAGAACAGAACGAACAAAGAATTTAGCAGAGGCAATCTTTCCATTATAAAACTCAGTATCTCGTCCTGCATTAGCTAACTTAGTTTGTGAAATATCAGCTTGGCGAAGTAATAACCAAGCAATTATTAACTCACCTGTTGCCATTAATAATCTTGAGGTATTTAAGCCAACCTTATAAATCTCTTTTGGATTCTCTTGGGATTCCATCGCAACGCCAACCATGTGGCCAATCATTGCTTGCACATCCTCTAGTGCTTTAAGAAGCGCTTTCTTCTCCTCCGGTAAATTCCCACCAGCGGAAGCAAACTTAGCTATCTCTTTTCCTAAGATCGTAATTGAACGACCACGATCTCTTACAATTTTTCGGAAGAAGAAATCCAGCCCTTGAATTGCTGTAGTTCCTTCGTAAAGTGTGTCGATCTTGGCATCTCTTACATACTGCTCAAGTGGCCAATCGGTTGTAAAACCAGAGCCACCAAAGGTTTGAAGAGACTCAGTGCCGAGTAGTGTCCAAGATTTCTCGCTGCCATAACCTTTAACAATCGGTAGTAGTAGATCATTAATTAAATGTAAATCCTCAATTTTTTCCTTATCTTCCCCGTTCGCTGTAGCAAGCGCGAAGGCATCTTGAATTGAAGCGGTATATAAAACTAGCGCGCGCATACCTTCTGAGTATGACTTTTGCATCATTAAAGATCTGCGCACATCTGGGTGCTTAATAATCTCAACCCGAGGACTGTTCTTATCTTTAGCTACTGTTAAATCTGGTCCTTGAATACGAGTCTTTGCATAAGCAAGTGCTTGTTGGTAGCCAGCACTAAGTGTTGCAATAGCTTTGGTACCAACCATCATGCGGGCATACTCAATTACCTTAAACATCTGGGCGATGCCATCATGGACCTCACCTAATAAATATCCAACCGCTGGCTCTTTCTCACCCAAGTTCATCTCACAGGTTGTTGAGACATTTAAACCCATCTTATGTTCTAGTTTTGTAACGTAGACACCATTTCGCTTTCCTAATTTTCCGGTATCAAAATCAAACATAAACTTTGGAATCATATAAAGATCTAATCCCTTAGTTCCTGCTACAGCTCCTTCTGGGCGAGCTAATACAAAGTGAATTATGTTCTCGGTTAAATCAGAATCCCCTGAGGTTATAAATCTTTTAGTACCAGTGATGTGCCATGTTCCATCTGGTTGTTTAACCGCTTTAGATCTGCCAGCGCCAACATCACTGCCGGCATCTGGTTCGGTAAGCATCATGGTTGCACCCCATTGTTTGTCAACCATTAATTTTGCAATCTTCTTTTGTTCCTCTGTACCGTATAGATAAGCCACATGGGCAAATGCTGTACCGGATGCATAAATATGAATTGATGGGTTAGAGCCTAAAACCATTTCAGCAATTGCCCATCTAATTGAAGGTGGAATTGCAGTCCCACCTAATTCAACTGGAGCGTCAATTCGCCACCATTCGTTATCCATAAAAGTTTTATATGACTTTTTAAATGATTCCGGTAATTTTGCATCTCCAGTTGCTGGATTAAACTCAACACCTTTTTTATCACCATCAACAAAGGAGGCAGCTAAATCATTTTCTGCCATCCGCTTAACCTCTTCAAGCATTCCCATCGCAGTCTGGCGATCTAAATCTTTGTAGATTGATTTACCTAAAATTGATTCGCGCTCTAACAAATCAAAAAGACAAAACTCAATATCTCGCAGGTTCGCTATGTAATGGCCCATGGGATAAGCATGCTACCCACGGGTAACTTAAGCAATACCCACCAGTAGGTTTTCCCACCTATCGGCCAACTTCGGGGTAGGGTCAGCGATTGTGTTACTAAGCGATCGCGATATTAAGGCTGAAATTCAGGCTGGTCGAGTAAAGGTTGAACCCTTCACCGATGCGATGGTTCAACCATCAAGTGTTGATGTTCGCCTTGATAGATTCTTTCGCGTCTTTGAAAACCACAAGTACTCGGTGATTGATCCATCAATAGAGCAGGTTGATTTAACCCGCGAGGTTGCAGTTGCAGCCGATGAGTTTTTTATTCTTCACCCAGGTGAGTTTGTCCTAGCTAGTACTTATGAAGTGATTACTTTGCCAGATGATATTGCGGGCCGCCTTGAAGGAAAATCATCATTGGGAAGATTAGGTTTACTAACACATTCAACTGCAGGGTTTATTGATCCAGGTTTTTCTGGTCACATCACCCTTGAGCTTTCTAATGTTGCCAATCTGCCAGTTAAATTATTTCCTGGCATGAAGATCGGCCAACTTTGTTTAATTAAATTATCATCACCAGCTGAGCATCCATATGGCTCTGCGGTTTATGGCTCACGCTATCAAGGACAGCGTGGACCTACGCCATCTAAATCTTGGTTAAACTTTCATAAAAGTAAGATTGAGTAAATAACCTACTCTTGATTTATAAAGTGAAGCGTAAAGGTTGAGCCTTCACCTAATTTAGATTTAACACTCACATATCCACCGTGAGCTTTCATAACTGCATCAACAATTGATAATCCAAGACCACTTCCCTCACCAAAACTTCTGACCCGTGATGGATCTGCTCGATAGAAGCGCTCAAAGATTTTCTCTTGATCAGCTTGTGATAAACCAGGTCCATTATCTGCAACAGAAACAGTTGTCTCATTAATACCTTGAGAGGCAGTAATCGTTATTTTTGTGCCAGCTGGAGTATGGGTGCGAGCATTTGCTAGCAGGTTTGCAATTACTTGGTGAATTCGCTGGGAGTCGCCTAGAACAAATACCTCCTCCTGTCCCATATTTAATTCAATTGGATGATTTGGCCCAGCCGCTTTTGCTGAGGCAATTACCTCGGCAATTAAGGTATTTAAATCAACTGGCTCAGAGGCTAATTCACGAGATTGATCAAGCCGCGCTAGTAATAATAGATCTTCAACTAGTGAGCTCATGCGAATTGATTCTTTTTCTATTCGGTTAACTAACTCTTTAGTTTTATCCTCACCAACAACTGCTCCTTGCCGGTGAAGTTCAGCAAAGCCGCGAATTGCAGTAAGTGGTGTGCGAAGTTCATGGGAGGCATCGGCAACAAATCTGCGAAGCTTACTTTCAGTGGCAACTCGAACTGCAAATGACTCTTCAATTCGAGAAAGCATGGTGTTAAGTGCAGTTGTTAACCTACCAACCTCAGTATCAGGTTTAGCAGCAGGCAGACGAGCAGATAGATCACCACCTGCAATTGCCTCAGCTGTTTCCTCAACCTTTTCCAGTGGCTTAAGGCCTAATGCAATAATCCAACGAGAAACTAAAGCAATTGTAAGGAGTGCAATTAATCCTAAGATTAAAAACAAAAATCTAAGTTGGCGTAGAGTCTTATCAACATCCGCTAATGAGTTAGCAACAATTACCACTCCCATACCGGTTGGCAATGACTGTGCTAACGCTCTTACATCTGGCTTTCCATTTTCACCATTAACCGTAAAAGGTTGATTTTTATATTTTGCAACCTCATCAACACTTATTCCAGTTACTGCGAACTCTTTGCCACCTAACTCACCACCAACCTGGCCAATTAAATTGCCATTAATATCTAACAAAGTAACCGATGTTGCAGTTGGCACACCGCGAAGTGGTTCAAAGATTTTAAATGGTGAGCCATCATCACCATCTGTCAATGGCGCAATCCCAGCTCGATCTAATCTAGTAAGTGAGGTATTGGAAATACTCTGTAGTTGTTGATCTACTTGTGAGATTAGGTATGAACGAAGTGCAGCATTTGCGGCAAAATCAGAGGCGATAATGGCAAGTGTTGTTAAAACAACTGAGGCCAAGATAAGCCGGTTGCGCAGTGACCAAAGTGAGAGCGGGGTGCGCACCCGACTTAGCGGAGAGTTCATCCGATAATTGTGTTCAATTACTTACTTGCTGGCAACCGCAGGCGGTATCCCACTCCCCTAACAGTGTGGATTAAGGCTGGTTCGAAGATATCAATCTTTTTACGAAGATATGAAACATAGGTCTCAACAATTCCCATATCTCCTCTAAAGTCATACTGCCAAACATGATCTAAAATTTGTGACTTACTGACAACACGATCAGCGTTAATCATTAGGTATCTAAGGAGAAGAAACTCAGTAGGTGAGAGATCAATTAATTTTCCAGCTCTGCGCACCTCATGGGTTGCTTCATCCAACTCAAGATCTGCAAATCTAATCTTCTCTTCATCAGCTACTACTTCTGTTACACCGGTTCTACGAAGAAGTGCACGAAGACGAGCTACTAACTCTTCAAGCGAGAATGGCTTTGTCACATAATCATCGCCACCAATTGTTAAGCCCGCGATCTTGTCCTCAGTTGAATCCTTAGCAGTTAAAAATAAAACTCCAACATCATGGCCTTCACTGCGAAGCTGGCGGCATACCTCAAAACCATTTTGATCTGGCAACATCACATCAAGAATTAATGCATGGGGTTTAAACTCCTGCGCAATTTGCAGCGCCTGTGCTCCGGAAGAAGCGGTACGAACATCAAAGCCAACAAACTTAAGACTGGTGGCAATTAACTCACTGATGCTGTTCTCATCATCTACAACGAGAATTCGCTGCGTACTTTGATTTACCTGATCTGAATTGCTAACTCTTTCTTTAAGAGCGGTCATTTGGCATCACCTCGAGGTAGATCATTATCTACCATCCTGAGGATTACCTGAGAATCGGATGCGATTTAACCCTGTCTTTTAACGCTGCGCAGCATAATTTGAGCAACATCTAAGACCTCAACAGCGCTATCCCTAGCCACCATGCCATCGGCGACCATCACTCTACAAAATGGACAGGCGACTGCAACCTCTTGGGCACCGGTTGCGATCGCTTCATCTACTCGATTTAAATTAATTCTGGAACCAATTTTTTCTTCCATCCACATTCGACCTCCCCCTGCGCCACAACAAAATGATCGCTCCTGATTTCTTGGCATCTCATTTACTTCAACACCAGCTGATTCAAGTAATTCACGTGGTGGCTCATAGATTTGATTGTGTCGGCCAAGGTAGCAAGGATCATGGTAGGTAAGTTTTTTAGCATCTGCTTTATCAGGTGCTACCGGTTTTAATCTACCCTCTTTAACTAATTGATTAAGTAATTGGGTGTGGTGAACCATCTGTAATTCAAATCCTTGCTGTTTGTAATCACGGCCAATTGTTGTAAAGCAGTGTGGACAGGTAACAACAACTTTTTTAACACCACGGGTGCCAAAGGTCTCTTGCAATGTCTCAATATTTTCTCTAGAGAGTATCTGGTATAAAAACTCATTACCGCTGCGGCGTGCTGGATCTCCCGTACAAGTCTCTTTCTTTCCTAACACACCAAACTTAACTCCTGAGATATATAAAAGCTCCGCGACCGCCTTAGTAGTTTTCTTTGCTCGCTCTTCATAAGCTCCTGCACATCCAACCCAAAATAAATACTCCACATCCTCTGGAATTACAGATTCAATTACGGTAATTGGAAAATCAACCTCGCTGATCCAAGCATCACGATCGACTCGGTTAGCCCCCCATGGATTTCCTGCCTTTTCTAAATTACGGAAAGTGTTTCCTAGCTCAGTTGGAAACTCTGACTCAACTAATACTTGAAACCTTCTCATATTTACAATGTGATCAATATGCTCTATATCTACTGGGCACTCTTCAACACAAGCACCGCAGGTTGTACAAGACCATAAGACATCTAATGAGATTGCATTCTCATGTGGGTTATTACCAACAATCTTTACCGGTTCAACGGTGCTACCAACCTTTGCCAGCGCATGGTCGCGCATCGCCATAATCAAAAGCTTTGGCGACAGCGGTTTTTCAGTATGCCAGGCTGGGCATTGTGATTGGCACCTGCCGCACTCAGTGCAGGTGGACATATCAAGTAGGCCTTTCCAAGAAATGTCAGCAGCGCTGCCAATTCCAAATACATCATCCTCTTTTGGATCCTCAAAATTAATCTCATGGCCATGAGAGATCATCACCGGCAGTGGCCCAAGCGCATTTTCTTTACTTGCATTGCGCTTAAAGAAGATATTAAAGAATGCTAAAAATCTATGCCAGGCAACTCCCATAGTTAGATTAATACCAACAACGATAAACCAAACCATTGAAACAACAATTTTGGTAAAGGCAACTACTTTAATTAAACTTTCAATTTGATCAGGTGAGTAATTACTAAAAAATAAAACAGCAGGGTATGAGAGTGCGTAATGCCAAGACCATGAACTTATATTTTCTGCAGCACCCTCTAGGCCTCGAAGTGCGATAACGCAAAATACAATTGCAAGAATGGTCGCCTCAACGTAGTAAGCCTTTTTATTACCAGAACCATAAAATCTAGATCTCTTGCCCTTCCTAACAAATCTTGTTACCTGCCTAATTCCAATTAAGGTCACAATCCCAATACCGGTGAGCACAGCTATTAATTCAGCAAATAATTCATAGCCAACAAAGTGGCCGATTAAAGGTAGCGCCCAAGTTGGATTTATCAATTGACCATATGCGGTGATTAATGTGCCAAGGAGTGCGAAGAAGCCCACCATGACAAACCAGTGCGCAATACCGGTGGCGGTGAAGTTAAGCATTTTGGTGTGAGATAAAACCTCAACTACCATATTTTTAAATCGTTTACCTTTGTTATTAAAGCGAGCGGAATCTTTTTGACCGGATGAGATTTTTTTAAATAATTGAAAAGCTCTAAAAGAAAATATGCCAACTGCAACAACAGTTAGTAGGTAGGCGATGATTGCGAGCACGGCTTAAGGGTAGGCGAGAGGGCGGTAATTAAGGGTTAAAAGTTATCCACAACACTTATCCACCGTGTGGAGAATTACAGTGGTGTAATTATTGCCAGCGGGTGGCTAGTGAAAAACCAACACCAACAAAGCCAAATCCAACCAACATGTTCCAAGCACCAATTCCAGGAATTGGGTACGCAGTTGAGCTGATGTAGAAGATTACGATCCAAATTAAGCCTAATAAAAAGCTAGCCAGCATTACTGGGACCAACCACTTTGGGCTCTCAGCCTTGGCCTCTAACACCTCAGGGGTAGCAACAGCAGCAATCTTTCGCTGTCTTTTGACCTTATCGCGCAATTTTGACTTCGGCATGGCAGCAGATTACTACACAATTACCCTATGAGCACCATGGAGCGCAAAATATTAGTTGTAGACAACTACGACTCCTTTGTCTTTAACCTCGTTCAATATCTGCAGCAATTAGGCGCTGTTTGCACCGTGGTTAGAAATGATGCAATTAAAGTTAGTGAAGCAGATAAATATGATGGTGTTTTAATCTCACCAGGTCCTGGAACTCCTGAGGCCGCTGGGATAAGTATTGAGTTGGTTAAGTACTGTGCGGAAAAAAAGATTCCACTTTTGGGAGTTTGCTTAGGCCATCAAGCAATCGCTGTTGCATATGGTGCAACTGTTTCTAGAGCTCCTGAATTACTGCATGGCAAGACCTCAGTAGTAAGCCACAACAATAAATCTGTGTTAGCAAATATTCCATCTCCATTTACCGCAACTAGGTATCACTCACTTGCGGTTGAGAAAGATACGCTGCCAGATGAGCTTGAGATTACAGGTCAAACTGAATCTGGTGTGGTGATGGCTGTGCAACATAAGATGCTACCAATCTGTGGTGTGCAGTTTCACCCAGAGTCAGTTTTAACTGAACATGGTTATCAGATGATTGGAAATTGGCTCGAGATTTGCGGTGATAAGGGCGCTCGCGCAAGATCTGAAGGTTTATCACCTGTTGTAATTAAAGCTTAAATTAATTACCTATTAATAGTAATTGTTACCACACTGCCAATTGTTTTAGTAGCCCCAGCCTCAGGAGCTTGGGCAAGAATTTCACCAGCTGACTTACTTGGATCACTTGCTGTTATCTCTCTGATTAAAAATCCAGATTGGGTAAGTACAGTTTTCGCATTAATCTCATTTAAACCGACGAGAGATGGCACCTGAACATTTCCACTTGCAATCTGAAGTGTCACACCACTGCCGGCAGTAATAGTTGTGCCGGGGATGGGATTAATACTTAAAACCACACCAGGTGCTTGATCAGAGTCGACTGCAATAGTTTGTGAGATCAATAAGCCAGCTGCAGTTAATCTATATCTGGCCTCCTCTAGGGACAAACCAATAATTCCAACTGGAACGGTGGTATTTCCAGGTCCATCTGAAATTGTAAGGGTCACGCTACTGCCAGCTACTACATCACTTGTTGCTAGCGGTAGTTGGGATGCAACTCGATCAATTGGAATCTTGGCATCAGGGGCCCGCTCAATATTGACATTAAAATTCTTAAGAAGCGCGCGCGCTTCACTTTCTGTTAAGCCAACAACATTTGGCACCTTAATCGTGGTACCACTTGGCGTACTAGCAAAGTAGCCAACTCCAACCAAAAGTAGCGCAGCTGTTAGCAAAGATATGGTGGTAATTAATTTGCGACGAGGAAAAATCTTTTTAATTTTAGTAGTTACCGGCTCACCCTTAATTACATGCTCTAAATCTGCCAACATAGCTGAGGCATCTTGGTATCTACTATTTGGATTCTTAGCTAGCACAACCTCAAGCATGCGATCAAGATTTGTATCAAGCCCTGGCTTAATTTGTGAGGCAGGGGTTATTGGTGATGAAACATGTTGATAGGCAACAGATACTGGTGTCTCACCAGTAAATGGTGGTTGCCCAGTTAACAACTCATACATCAAACAACCAAGTGAGTAGAGATCACTTCGACCATCTGCTAACTCACCAGTTGCTTGCTCAGGTGAGAGATATTGCGCAGTTCCAACTACATTCCAAGTACTAGTCATAGTGGCGCCAATATCATCGGTGGCTCTGGCAATACCAAAATCCATTACCTTGATATCGCCTGAATCTGTAATCATGATATTTCCTGGCTTTATATCTCTGTGCACAATTCCCTTTGCATGTGAGTAATCAAGTGCTAACAAAATACCTTTAATAATCTCAAGTGAGCGAGCTAATGGAATTGGTCCAGCAAGCATTAGCTGCCTAAGAGTCTGACCACTTACCAACTCCATAACGATGTATGGAGAATCATTCTCTTCACCTGAGTCATAAACAGCAACAATTCCAGGATGATTTAAGCCACCCGCTGCTAACGCCTCTTTACGAAATCTGGCGACAAAGGCGGGATCTTTTGCTAAATCTCTTCTTAAAACCTTAATTGCCACTTGGCGATCAAGCCGAGTATCTAACCCTAAGTAAACATCTGCCATACCGCCGGTGCCAATCATTTGATTTACGATGTATCGACCACCATCTAAT
>JBEGQD010000061.1:0-5910 GCA_041181125.1 Actinomycetota bacterium
TGTGCATATCTTTTCCAACAGTTTCTCTAACCGCCATCAATCTTTCAACATCTTCATGCGCCTTTGGTTTACCAACCTTTAGCTTTACACCAGGCCAACCCTTTTTCTTAGATTCAACAGCGCCTGCTACCAACTCCTCAGTTGTTAGATGAAGCCAGCCACCCTCTGTGTCATAAAGGGGAACTCGATCTTTAAAACCACCTGCTGCTACCGCCAAACTTTGCCCTTCGCGCTTGCATTTTAAATCCCAGATTGCAGTATCAATTGCTGCAACGGCGAGAGATGTAATAGCTCCCGTCTCAGTTGCTCTGGTGGAGTAGTAAATATCGTGCCAAACTTTTTCAACTCGGGCGCTATCCATTCCCTTTAATTTAGGTACTAAGTAGTCGCGCAACATGGCAAGTACTGCGGTACCGCCAGTACCAATTGTGTAGCTATAGCCAACACCGGTATTTCCATCAGCGGTTGTAATTTTTACAAATAAAGTCTCTTGTTTTAAAAAAGCTTGAACTGAATCAGTTCTTACTGTCTCAACTGGAATATCAATCAGAAAGGCTTCGGCGTTGGTGATTATGCTCAACTGAAAAAGTCCTTTCTCTGAAAAAAGTTTAAAACTTATCTAATTGCGGAAGGGCGATCAGGAGTAAACCTGATCGCCCAACCTGAACTTACTTTTTACTTACAGGTCATGTACTCAGTCTGGAAAGCCTTAAGGATTTCCTTTGAAGTAGCTTGACGTGTGTCGTTGTAGGTATCAACGTTGTCCTTTGTTACCAAGAATGAACCGGAGTCTACGTATAGACCAGGTGTATTCATGGTGCACTTCTTACTGCCAAGTGCTGCAAGAACCCATGATCCAACATAACCTTGTCCCCAAGGATTCTGAACAACTGTTCCAGAAATTACACCAGACTTAATAGCATCCAAGATCTTTTGGTCATCATCAATTGCAATAACCTTGATTGGAAGCTTAGTTGATGAAACTCCATCAGTTGCAGCAACAGCTGGGTTATAAGCAGTTGTAACGATTCCGTTAATCTGCTTGCCCTTTGCTGCTAGAAGATCTGTTACAGCCTTTGTTGCTGACTGTAGATCTGAGTCAATGTCAGTGATTGTGGTTAGAAGTTTAACTTTTCCACCAGTCTCAGCAACTGCCTTCTTAACACCATCCATACGACGGATTGTGTTTGCATCTACTGCGTTACCAGTTAAGTGAACAAGATTTCCCTTGCCACCCATCTCAGCAATTACAGCGCTTGCAGCAAGATATGCAGCTTTGCCAGTATCAGTACTCAAGCAGAAGTCTGCTGAGTTTTTCTGTGGCTCATTAACAATGTCATATCCACCTGGGCATGAAGCAAGGGAACCAACTGCGAAACCCTTTTCCTTTAGACCCTTAAATGTTGTATTGATATCTGTTGGTGAAACACCGAATACACCAAATGCGTTATAGCCTTGAGCTGCCATCGCATCGATTGCTGCATTGTGCTTGGTTTGATCCCATTCACCAGTCTCGTTAAATGCTGTTCCGCCAATTCCGAATTCAGATACAGCGGCTTCACCACCATCTTTCCATGGTTGGAAATAAGGGTGAGCTCCACCTGGAACAAGTGCTACCTTGATTGAACCAAATTCTCCGCCTCCGCTTGCAGAATCAGATGAACTTGAACAACCTGTTAGAAGTAGCGCAACTGCTGCCAGTGACGCTAGTAATGATTTCTTCATTAATTTCCTTTCGGTTATTTGCTAAACCCCCATGGAGTTTAATTAAACCCATGGGAATACGGTTGGCTAAAGCCTTCTCCTATTTGAGCAGTAAATCAACATGTTAAGCGCCTTGCGAGATAACAAAACTGTAATTTTGCGCCTAAATTAAGCACAAAAAAATCTACAAAAATTAATCAAGGCAGCTTTCCCAGTATGTGGACAAACAGGCTAGATGTGGCCAATCCATTCTGGGCCATCTGGATAGGCAAAGTCTGAAACTGATTTATCAAACATTTGCGCCCCAGCGCCTGCTTTAAGAGGTGGCATATATCTTGCATTATTTATCTCAGTTGGAACAACAAAATGTTCATGCAAATGATCAACAAACTCAACTACTCGATCTGGGTTTTCTCCACCAACTGCAACATAATCAAACATGGCTAGGTGCTGAACCATCTCGCACAAACCAACACCACCAGCATGTGGGCAAACTGGTAGACCAAATTTTGCTGCCATCAAAATAATGGCAATGTTTTCATTTACGCCGGCAACTCTAGATGCATCAATCTGCACAAATGATAAAGATTTGGATTGCATCATCTGTTTAAAAATTATTCGATTAGTTACATGCTCACCAGTTGCAACCTTTACTGGTGCGATTGCCTTTGCAATCTTTGCATGACCAACCGCATCATCTGGATTGGTTGGCTCCTCAACCCAGTGAAGATTGACATCCCCTAATGCATTAATCCAGCTAATTGCATCATTAACATCCCAAACTTGATTGGCATCAATCGCAAGCTTCACATCTGGCCCAATAGCTTGCCTTGCTAGCTTTAATCTTCGCTTATCATCTTCTAGCGAAACGCCACACTTTAATTTAATTAATTTAAAGCCATCAGCAACTGCCTGTTTGGCTAATCGAACCATTTTCTCATCTGTGTAACCAAGCCAACCTGGCGTAGTTGTATAAGCAGGTAGACCATTTGCGATGAGATTTGCTTCATTTTTAGCTCGGTTTACTTGAGCTTTGGTAAGAATTTCAAGTGCCTCACTGGGCGTAATTGCATCTGATATATATCTAAAATCAACTAAATCAACTATTTCTTGTGGAGATAAATCTGAAAGATGCTTCCAAAGTGGCTTTCCACTTACTTTACAAACAAGATCCCATGCTGCATTTATTACAGCTCCGGCTGCCATATGAGTTAAACCTTTTTCAGGTCCAAGCCAGCGCATCTGTGAATCTCGAACTAAAGATTTTGCAAAATCTCCCATTGATTTAGCTAGATCTGAAACTTCTCTTCCAACTGCATAAGTTGCTAACAAATCAATAGCTGCGCACTGTAGGTCATTGCCTCGCCCGATTGTGAAAACTAAGCCATATCCTGACAAATTAGGATCATCTGTTTTAAGTTCTAAATAAGCAGCTGAGTAATCCGGATCTTGGTTCATGGCATCTGAGCCATCTAAACCACGCGAGGTTGGAAAGCGAACATCGGTGGTCTTGAATCCGATTATCTTTGGCATCTGCTCCCCTTAAAAATTATCTAACCTATTCGTTTACTGCTTAAAATCCTATACGATAATCAAATAAGGAAAGGGATAACTTGGAAATTAAAAGAATCGGTTCAGTAATTGGGGTTAAGCCAGATCAGATTGCTGAGTATGAAAGAATTCATGCCGATGTTTGGCCAGGGGTTTTAG
This sequence comes from Actinomycetota bacterium, assembly GCA_041181125.1. Taxonomy (GTDB): domain Bacteria; phylum Actinomycetota; class Actinomycetes; order Nanopelagicales; family Nanopelagicaceae; genus Nanopelagicus. Next base: position 3,415 of record JBEGQD010000061.1, read on the forward strand.
CAACACTTAAACGAGCTAATGTCACAAAGTTTTCGATCTTCCGTCATGAGAATATGCTTTTTTCATATATGGAGTACAGCGGATCAGATTATGAAGCTGATATGGCAATGATCGCAGCTGATCCAATAACTCAAGATTGGTGGAAAGTAACTGCCCCTATGCAAAATCCTGTGCCACAAAAAAGTGAAAATGAATGGTGGCATGAAATTCCAGAGGTTTTTCATCTAACATAAGTTATTGACCAATACAGAGAGCGAGTCGGCAATGAGAATTGATTCACACCATCACGTATGGGATCTATCAGTGCGTGAGCAAGGATGGATGGTTGGCGAAGCACTAAACCCAATCAAGAAGAATTTCTCTATTAATGATTTAAGGCAGGCCATTACTGGATGCGGTATCGATAAAACTGTGGTGGTTCAGACGGTTACAAATTATGATGAAACTCCAGAGTTACTTGAGCTTGCAGATACAGATGATTTAGTTGCAGGCGTAGTTGGATTTCTAAAAATAGATGCCGAGGATGCAATCACCCATCTTGATTCCTACCAGCCTTTACGTGGCTTTAAATATTTAGTTGGCATAAGAGATATTGCTCATGATTATGAGGATGTTAAGTATCTTTCAAAGCCTCAAGTTATTAAGAATGTGCAAGAGCTTGGCAAGCGTGGCTTGGTCTATGACTTGTTAACCAAGACACCACATATGAGAGCTGCAATAGATCTAGTCAAAGCCTGCCCAAATACTAAGTTTGTTTTAGACCATATCTCTAAGCCATATATCGCAAAAGGCGATATGCAGCCTTGGGCTGATCAAATCACTGAGTTAGCAAGCTTTGAGAATGTGGTGGTTAAGGTTTCTGGTTTATTTACTGAGGCAGATTGGAAGAATTGGAAGAAGGAAGATTTCTGGCCATACCTTGAGCACATAACTAAATCCTTCACGCCAAATCGAATGATGTTTGGCTCTGATTGGCCAGTTTGTTTGCTGGCTGCAACTTATAGACAAAGTATTGATTTAGTTGAGGAGTTCACTAGCAAATTTTCAGAGAGTGAAAAGAATGCTTTTTGGGCAGGTACTGCAAATAAGGCTTACGGTTTAAATCTTATTTAATTAGGCATACCTAGCGTGAAGTGCGCCATCGACCATTAGATCTGCGCCAGTTATAAAAGATGCATCCTTTGATAGTGCAAACAAAATAACATTTGCAATCTCTTCAGGGGAGCCAAATCTGGCATTAGGCGCAACCGATAAAGCGTGAGCCTTTTCATCTGGAAACTTTTCCATATAGCTTTTTAATAAAGGTGTTGCTGTTGTGCCAGGAGAAACTGAGTTAACTCGAATTCCATATTTGCCTTCATCAAGGGCTAAGTTTCTAGATAAACCAATAATTCCACCTTTAGCTGCTGAGTAAGGGAAAAAGTTAGGACGAGACATACGGCCATGAATAGATGAGATATTAACAATTGATCCATACTTTTTCTTTCGCATATCTGGTAAACATAATTTTGCAAGATACCAACTAGATTTTAAATCTAAAGCAAAGAAGTCATTCCACTCCTCCTCGGCATACTCCACCGCATCGGCATATGAGTTTCTTCCTGCATTTGATACCGCCACAGTTACTGGGCCAAAGGTTGAAACCAACTTGTCATAGCCTGCTTTAAAGGTTTCAAATTTTGAAACATCAGCCTTTTGGTACTGAACTTGGTGGCCCTCACTGGTTAGTTTTTCAACTAAGGCATTTGCTTTGACATCATCAATATCAACAAATGAAACCTTTGCACCCTCTTTAACGCCACCTAAAACAATTGCTTCACCAATTCCGGCAGCCCCGCCTGTTACAAATAAATGCTCACCCTTTAATATCATGCGCTTCGCGCTCCTAGTCCGCCATCAACTGCCCAATCTGAACCACTTACATATGATGATTTGTCAGAGAGCAAAAATGTCACAACTTTTGCCACTTCATTTGGTTCACCCATGCGACCAAGTGGTTGAATTGAATTAGCTCGCTCAGTTCGGCCTGATTCTGCCGCTAACCAACCCTTAGTTAAATCAGTGAGTATGTAACCTGGTGAGACGGCATTAACTCGAATCTCATGTTTACCCTCATCTAAAGCTAAGTTTCTTGTTAAGCCAAGAACAGCTGATTTTGCTGCGCCATATGGGAAAAAGCCTGGATAGGTAAGTCGGCCATGAATCGAGCAGATATTAACAATTGAGCCACCTTTAGCTTTACGCATAGATGGTAAAGCCAACTTTGCAGTTAACCAAACAGGTTTCATATCTATAGCAAAAAAATCATCCCACTCTTTGTCAGTCATTGTTACAGGATCAGCGTGGGAGTTAACGCCAGCGTTATTAACAACACCAGTAATATGACCAAATTTACTTACTGCTTGATTAAACGCGCTCTTTAACTCTTCGAAGTTGGCCACACAAGCCTTTGCAAAAAATGCTTTCTTTCCTGAACTATTTAATTGCGCTGCTAAT
>JBEGQD010000062.1:0-3017 GCA_041181125.1 Actinomycetota bacterium
TTTCCAGCTGCGAGTAAATTAATTGCATGGGATATACCTGCTTCAGTTGAGTCAATTGCTGATTATGCATTCTATGGCTCGACAATTAAATCGCTTAAAATATCTAAAAATGTCTCCAAAATATCTGACTATAGCTTCATTAACATGTCTGAATTGACAGACTTATCGGTAGATAATTCCAATCCTAATTTTTCAGCTGTCGATGGAGCTTTATATAATAATGATAAAACCATTTTGTTATTAATTTCAGCCAATAAAATATCTGAAAATTTTGTGATTCCTAATGGTATTAAAAAATTGGGACCTGGAGTATTCAATAATTTATTAAATACTCTAAAAACAATAACCATTCCAAGCACTTTAGAAGATTTTGACTATAGATCTTTAAGTCAAATTAAAACTTTGACTAGCATCAAAGTTGATTCAGCAAATTTAGCTTTTTCATCTATAGACGGGGTACTCTTTAATAAAGAAGCAACAGAATTATATATATTACCCGGGGCTAAACTCGGTGAGAGTTATGCTATTCCAAATTCAGTAAATACTATTTCTGAAATTATGTTACCTCAAAGTAGTAGCATTATTTCAATTAGCATTCCAGAATCAGTAACTAGCCTCTCTCCTGGAGTTTTTTCCAATGCATATTCATTAAAAAATATTGAAGTAGATTTAAACAACAAAACCTATGCCTCAGTAGAAGGCGTATTGTTTAATAAGTCTTTGACTCGATTAATTTCTTACCCAGCCAGCAAGAATATATCTCAGTATGTAGTAGCAAACGGAGTTAATATAATTGATCGAAATGCATTTATGTACAATCGCTATCTCAAGGTAGTTACTATTCCGGAAAGTGTCGAAATAATAAATTCGAACGCTTTTTATGGTTTAAGTGTTTTAAAAACAATCTCATTGCCAAACAATCTTTTACTTGTCGATTACGGAGCATTTGGCCAAACACCTGCCTTGGGATACAAGTATTGCGGAGTTCAATATAGTCTTTTGGAAATTTTAGATCCTGCAAGCGGTTTGGAATCTAAAACTAACGTTTGCGGAAAATCACTGCCTGGCACTGTAACAATAGGTGAAGCTAAAGCAACCGGAACAACAACTGCCACGGTATCGTTTACTGCACCTGTTTCAGATGGTGGTTCTCCTATAATTTCGTATACAGCAATCTCTAATATAGGTGAAACAACTACGCTTAATACCACCGCTACGTCAGGAGTTATTGAAATAACTGGATTGTCTCCAGCTACAAGTTATTCATTCAAAATTATTGCAACTAATTTAGTTGGTGATTCGCCAACTGAATCTACTATGTCAAACACTTTCACAACTTTAAAATTAACTGCAAAAGTTGAAGATTACTCGAAAATCAATGCAAATTATAGTGCATCTAAGATTGGAGTATCGGCACCTAAATCAGATTCTGATGGTGCTTGGTCGTATGTGTCTTCCGATCCAACAATTGTTACCGTAAATGGTTCTAATCTCGAAATCAAAAAGGGCGGTTCTGTCGTCATTACAGCATTGCAAGCCGAAACTGCTTTATATGAAAGTACAACTAAAACTTTTACAGTAGATATTGCACCAATCTCTGCAACAATCGGAAACCTTGCGCCAATCTCTGCATTAGCTGACGGAAAGGTTCTCAATATTGTTCCTGCTACAAGTAATTCTGATGGAGCTTGGACTTACTCACTAAGCGATCCAACATTAGGAACCGTCAATGGTTCCACAATAGTATTTACAAAAGCAGGTAAAACCACACTAGTTGCAAATCAAGCTGCCACAGCTAGCTTTTTAGCTGGACAAATCACAACAACAGTAGAAGTGAAACCATTTGTTCAAGTTACTTCAAACAAGCGAACCATTACAGTTGCAGTTAAAGGTGGCAAAGCTCTTGTTAAAATTAACGGTAAAGCTGCTTTGGTTGGCTTAAATAAAGTAACCGCTGGTAAGAAGCTAGTTACAGTTACAGTAAATGGAGCCCAGGTATATAACAAGTACATTGTTATAAAATGACTTTGCCTGAAAACATTTTCGTTGGTAATTTGGGTTTAGGCGATAGTCAAATCTGGCTAGCCTTGCCTTCAATCACCAGAATCAAAGCTTGATTGCTAACGAGCACCCGAGAATTTGGTATGTTTAAAAGGGTTCCTATATGCTTTTGTCGCACGAAAAAGGCTTGGTAGATTGCCCGAGCGGCCAATGGGAGCGGACTGTAAATCCGCCGGCTCTGCCTTCGAAGGTTCAAATCCTTCATCTACCACCAAAGCAACAGAAAGCGTCGCCTGCATGGTGGCGCTTTTCTCTTTTGGAGGATAACTTCTCGTCATGGCATACGACGTAAATCGCATTCGAAAAGAATTCCCATCACTTGATTCAGGCATCGCTTTTTTTGATGGACCAGGCGGTTCACAAGTTCCAAAGTCAGTTGGCGATGCAATTGCTAAAGCAATAACTCAACCAACCTCTAATCGAAACACCGTAACTATTTCAGAACAGAATGCCGAAGATTGTGTCCAGGGTTATCGCAGCGCGGTTGCGGACTTACTTAATTGTGATCCAAAAGGAGTTATCTATGGACGCAGCTGGACACAACTTACTTACGATATGTCACGTAACTTGGCAAAGAGTTGGGGACCTGGCGATGAAATTATAGTCACGCGCTTAGATCATGATTCAAATATTCGGCCATGGGTGCAGGCAGCAGAAGCAAAAGGTGCGACCGTTAAATGGGCTGAATTTGATGTTGAAACTACAGAGCTACCAGTTGCAGCAATTTCCTCTTTGTTAACAAATAAGACCAAGTTTGTAGCTTGCACTGGCGCTGCTAATACTTTAGGAACTCGTCCTGATATCGCCGCTATTGCAAAAGAAGTTCACAGTGCCGGAGCGCTCTTTTTGGTGGACGCAGTGCATTTGACCCCACATGCAGCAATAGACTTCAAAGCAATTGGTGCGGACTTTATTGGCTTCTCTTCATACAAGATTTTTGGGCCTCACTGCGGCAC
>JBEGQD010000063.1:0-4651 GCA_041181125.1 Actinomycetota bacterium
ATTGGTCAAACAACATTAGGTCAAGCATTTAAACTTCGACCTTTTCAAATTGCATTAGTTTTAGCATTTCTGAGTAACTGGGTTCTATTTGGTCTTCGATCATCAATATTGCCATTATTTGTTACTGAAAAACTTGGCTCTACCGCCTCAGTTGCAGGACTTGGCATAACAATTGGCGCCCTCTTTCAAGGTTTATTTCTACTTAGGGCGGGTAGATTTTCAGATGAAAAAGGAAGAAAAGCAGCGCTACTTATTGGCAGTGTTTTTGTTTTATTGGGAATTCTTACACTCTCCTTTACAACTAAACCAAGCCTCTACTTCATTTCAATGTCACTTTTGGGATTAGGTGGTGCTTTTGTTGGTACGGCACCTGGAAGTGTGGTTGGAGACATTATCCGTGGCAGAGGAGGTCAAGTTATAGCTGCATGGCAGATGGCAGGGGACGCCGGAATGATTGTTGGCCCAATTCTTGTTGGATTCTTAACTGATACTTATAGTTACCAAACTGCATTTTTATTCTCTGCTGGAATTTGGATTTTTGCAATTTTGTTATCAACAATTCTTCCTGAAACTAGATTGTCGCATTTAAAAACTGATCTAATTATTGATAAAAATCAACAGGAGCTGTGATCGCTCACAGCTCCTGTTGATTTACTTTTCTAATTAGCGATCGTTACGCAAAATAGAAATAAGTCTTAATACCTCAAGGTATAGCCAAACAATAGTTACCATCAAACCAAATGATGCTCGCCAAGATTCCTTCTCTGGCACACCATCTCTAACTCCCTTCTCGATTTGATCAAAATCAAGAACTAGGAAGAAGCTAGCGAGTGCAACACCTGCTACTGCAAGTAGTAAGCCAATGCCGGATACTCCGTAAAAACCATAACCTTGTCCAACACCAAAAAATGATGCTACAAGTGAGACTAATCCAAGTATGAAGTAGCCAATTGCTGCTCCCATTACCGCACGAGTGAATTGTGGAGTAGCTCGGAGTCTGCCGGAGCGGTACATAAACAAAACACCAGCAAATGCGGCTATGGTGCCAATGACTGCTTGGCTAACGATTCCTGGGTAAAAACTTTCGTAGTAATGACTAAGTGTGCCAAGTGCTAATCCTTCTACAGCTGCATAAGCGACAACTAGCCCTGGCTTAATAGTTTTACTAAAACTAATCACCATGGCAAGTCCAAAGCCGCCAAGGAAGCCGAGCATTACCGCGCCCATACCAAGATTTGCACGCCATGCGACCGCACCTACTACAACTAATATTGCAAATAAAAATCCAGTTTTTGCGACGACATCTTCAATTGTCATCCGACCTGTTCGCATTGATGAGGCGGCTGGAGCGTTATAACTTTGCTCTAATTGATCAACCTGCATGTTATTAGGTTGGTTAAATGCCTTGCCAAGTACAGGGTTTGAGCTTTTCATTCATCTCCTTTTATAGAAGTAAGTAACTAGGTAATTTTGGTTTTACTTACTTAGGTAGTAAACAAATATTAATGACTCTCGATTCCCGCTGCTATTCCTACTAGCCAGTTTAAACTTAATATTTGCTGAAGATTCGCGATTATTGAGCGTGCCCCCGGTGGGGGTCGAACCCACACTTGTGCGATTTTAAGTCGCATGCCTCTGCCATTGGGCTACAGGGGCGAATCTTCAGGGGGTAAATCTACCTGTCTTTTGCACCGCCAAATCCATCATATCTTCGCTCAATTGATTAGCGACCACGCAATTCCATCCAAAATATCTGATTCAGATGCAACAAACTCACTTGCCCCAGTGGCTGCCATAATTCTAGATAAAACTAAGGAACCTGCTGTGATTACATCAACCCTACCTGGGTGCATATATCCAAGGGATGCGATCTTATCCTTGCTCATACTTTGAAACATTTGTGCCACCTTGTGAACTTTTTCAGCAGAAATTCGAGATAGATGAATTGCATATCGGTCATACTCAGATAATTCAAGAGCAGCGGCGGCAACAGTTGTAGCTGTGCCAGCAACTGCAATTAAACTTTTAGCTGTTGTAATTGGAACAACACTAGCTGCCTGAGAAATAGCAAAATCAATATCAACAATTGCTTTAGCAATCTGATCCATAGTAGGTGGTTGAGAAGTTAAATGCCGCTCGCTCATTCGAACACAACCAATATTAACACTCTTAGCCGAATCAACTTTTTCACTACCAAGTACAAACTCGGTTGATCCGCCACCAATATCAACCACTAAGAATGGAGATTGATTCTGATCTAATTCTTTAGTTGCGCCAAGAAAAGAAAGTCTTGCCTCTTCCTCACCTGGAATAACCTCAACTTGTACACCTAAAATCTCTCGTACACCATCGATAAATAAATCTCTATTTGCTGCATCTCTCGTTGCAGAAGTGGCACAGAATCGAATTTTTTCAACGCCTTTACTAGCTATTAGATCTCTAAATGATTTAACTGCGGTTAAAGTTCTAACAATTGCATCAGGATGAAAAGACTTATTCTCATCAACACCTTGTCCAAGTCTTACAATCTCCATAGTTCGTAGTACTTCTTGGAATTTACCAATTGTGATATCGGCAATCAGTAATCGAATTGAATTCGTGCCGCAATCAATAGCAGCGACCCGACTCATTTATCCTCCGATACTGTTAAATTACTAATATTGCTACACGGCCTACTTGTCCACCAATTATCAAGTGCTACTAATGCTTCATCACCTAGTGGATTTACATCAACTCCTGCAGCAAGTGAATGAGCAACTAATGAGTGAAGACACTTAACCCGATCTGGCATTCCGCCAGCAGTTATTCCAGATAGCTCTGGCACATCTATATTGTTTTGCTTGGCAATCGCAGCTCTAGATGCCTCATAATCAAGATGAGCAGACATGTAGCCACCGGCCAACGCTGGCTCACTTTGCAACCGCTCATTCATCTGCCCCATCAGGCCCGAGCTTTCAAGTGTTGAGATCGCACCAGTAAGTCTTGGACAGGTGGCGTAGTAAAAGGTTGGAAATGGTGTGCCATCTGCCAGCCGTGGTGGTGTTTGCACAACATCAGGCTCACCACATGGACATCTGTGAGCAACTGCCAAAACGTCTCTCGGAGTTCTGCCTAATTGCGCGGCAACCGTTTCTAAATCTTTTTCAGATGGTAGCTGAGGTGAAAATGGGTTTGCTGGTTTAACCATTTTAACGATTTACATTTGTACTTGTTATTGAAGCGATCAATCTTGAGTACCATGGCAGACCAATTGGTAACTGTTCAGACACTTTAGTTTGTTGCCCAGTATTTGTAATCTCATCATTTCCAACAACAATATATTGGCGCTCACCAGGGAAAACAAAATGTAATCTAGCCCTTGCTTGGCTTGCCACGTACTCTGGGTCATCCCATAAAGCCAACTCTTTAGCAGCTTTTTCTAACATCGCTTGGTTATCAGCTACCTGTGAGCGCAAAGAGTTAATCTGCGCTTTCTGCGTGAAGTAATGTTGAATTGGCGGCGCAAGGGTTACGGCAAGTGCAAATAAAACAATTCCAACAATTAATGCACGGTTAGATAACCCTCGTCGATTTAATCCAGATTTAATTGATTTACGAGAGGAAGAGATTAAGCCTGCAGCGAAAAATTTTCGGCCGGCCATAATTTATTCTACTTTCTAAACCTAGGAAATGCGGAGCGACCTGCATAAATTGCATTTACCGCAAGCTCTTCTTCAATCCTTAGAAGTTGATTATATTTTGCAACTCGCTCAGAACGCGCAGGAGCACCAGTCTTGATTTGGCCACAATTCAGCGCAACCGCTAAATCAGCAATTGTGGTGTCCTCAGTTTCGCCCGATCTATGACTCATCATTGATCGATATCCATTTTTATGTGCCAAATTAACAGCATTAATGGTTTCAGTTAGGCTGCCAATTTGATTTACTTTTACAAGTAAGGCATTCGCTGTTTTTGTATCAATTCCTCGTTGTAAGCGCTCCGGATTAGTTACAAATAGATCATCACCAACAATTTGAATCTTCTCGCCTAGCACTTGAGTTAACTTAGCCCAGCCAGCCCAATCATCCTCATCTAATGGATCTTCGATTGAAACTAATGGATATGTAGCCTCTAGCTGTTCGTAATACTCAATCATTTGATCTGAACTTAGCTTTTTACCCTCAAAGCTATACATTCCATTTTCATGAAACTCAGTAGCAGCAACATCCATAGCTAGCGCAATATCTCTACCAGCTTTAAATCCGGCAATTTCAACCGCCTCTAGAATTAAATCAAGTGCTGCGCGATTACTATCTAGATTTGGCGCAAAACCACCTTCATCACCAATACTTGTTGCCAATCCTTTTTTCTTTAATACTGATTTCAAACTATGATAAACCTCAGCGCCCCAACGTAGTGATTCTTTAAAAGTTTCAGCTCCAATTGGTGCCACCATAAACTCTTGAATATCAACATTGGTATCCGCATGTGCTCCGCCATTTAAAATATTCATCATTGGAACTGGCAATGTTTTTGCATCATTGCCACCTAAGTACTTAAATAGAGATTGATTCGCACTATTAGCCGCTGCTCTAGCAGTTGCTAGCGATATACCTAAAATTGCATTTGCACCTAAATTAGATTTATTTTTAGTTCCATCTAACGCGATCAT
>JBEGQD010000064.1:0-2674 GCA_041181125.1 Actinomycetota bacterium
TACTGCGTGGAAGGAATGACTGGTACGTATAACACTCTCGAGCGCGATGGAAAAACAGTTGCTTATGGTGGCTATTCAAATAAATTTGTGATTGATGAAGATTATGCAGTACATATTCCAGCAAATTTAGATCTAGCTGGTGTTGCACCCCTCATGTGTGCCGGAATAACACTTTATTCACCTTTGAAAAACTGGAAAGCTGGACCTGGTAAAAAAGTTGGAGTTATGGGCTTGGGTGGATTGGGCCACATGGGAGTCAAATTTGCTCACGCACTCGGTGCTGAAACAACTGTTTTCTCTCACTCTCCAGAAAAAGAGGCGGACGCTAAAGCAATGGGTGCTGACAACTTTGTAGTGACGAAGAATGTGAAAGATTTAGAGAAAATGAAACAGTCATTTGATCTGATACTCAATACAGTTTCTGCAGATCTTGATTTAGAACCGTATCTACAGTTACTTAAGCTAGATGGAACCTTGGTTGTCATAGGATTACCCGGAAAACCATATGCAGTAAATGCTGGAACATTGTTAGGTCAGCGTCGATCACTCGCAGGATCGATGATTGGCGGTATGGCAGAGCTTCAGCAGATGCTTAATTTCTGTGGTGAGCACAATATTGTTAGTGATGTTGAGGTTATTAAATCTGACTACATCAACAAGGCCTACGACCGCACTGTTGCCAGCGATGTTAAGTATAGATTCGTGATTGACGCCTCTACTTTTTAAACAAATTGATGGGCAATAAGTGCCATTACTGGAGCTAATGCCAGAGCAGGCAATAGGTTGCCTACAGCAATCTGCTTGAGCTTAAGCAACCTAAGTGCTATTCCTACCAACAAAATTCCCCCAACTGCAGTCATAGCTAGCACTTGATAGTTAGATAAAATCGCACCAAGAAATAATCCGATTGCGGTCCAAACAAATTGATAAATACCAACTGGAATGCTCGATAGAGCAACTCCCCATCCTAATGATGCAGCAAATGCTAAAGATGTGAAGCCATCAAGAGTACTTTTTAGTATTAATTGATCAATACCGGTACCCATTCCATCTGAGATACTTCCCAAAATTGCAAGCGGACCGATTGCAAAAATAAGTGAAGCTGATACAAAACCTTCGACAAAGTTTGACCCACCATCTTTGCTGAATTTAACTTTGAGCTTAGTACCAAAATTTTCGAGGCGATCCTCGATACCAATTGCTGATCCAATGAGCGCTCCAGCTAGTAATGAGAAAACTACGACCAATATAACCCATCCGCGTGGTAGTGCCTGTTGTAATTGAGGATCCCAATACGCAGAGAGTGCATCAGCTGCAGAGATTATTGTTACACAACCTAAAACGTCGGTAATTAAGTTTCGAAGTTTCTCACTTATTTTTGCTCCAATAAACACACCCAGTGTTCCACCGATCACAATTGTTAAAATGTTTAATACTGTTCCGATACCTGGAAACATTTAAGCAAACCTAACTAATGAAGCTATACCAATAAATAAACAATAAATTGCAAAAGGATAGAGTGTTCGAGTTTTGAACCAACGCACTAAGAAGGTAACGCTAAAGTAAGTAGCAATGAAAGACACAATTGAACCCAGCAAAATCTGACCTAATAATTGCTTTGCGTCGGTTGTAAAAAGTTCTGGTAGTTTAACTATTGCAGCTCCGACGATAACAGGAAATGAAAGCAGAAACGCAAAATCCGAAGCAACTGAATGACTAAGTTTGCGCAGTAAACCAGCGCTCATGGTTATGCCGAATCTACTAATGCCGGCGAAAAGGGCAAGGCTTTGTCCAAAGCCAATTGCAACTGCAGTTCTAGCATTGACTCGATTATCAATTTCGGCATCGGAATCACGGAATTCATGGGCGATGTCTCTACGAGATAATCTCTCTGCACCAATTAGTAGTAGGCCATTTATAGTTAAAAAAGCTGCTGAATAAACTGGTTTGCCAAAAATACTTTGAAAGTAATCGCCGAAAATTACACCTAAGGCTCCAACCGGAATAGTTGCGATAACTATGTATCCAAGAACTCGAAATGGCGTAGTTTGATAGTTACGAGTAGTAATCGCTGCATAAGTACCTTTAATTAAACCAAACCAACGTTTACGAAAAATTATAAACAGAGCAATTGAACTAGCCAAATGCATAGCAATAGTTATTAAAAGATAAGCCTTGTTCTCTTCACTTATGAATTTAGCAAATGATCCCCCAATCCAAGCAGGGACTAAAATTGCATGTCCTAAACTGGAGATCGGAAATAATTCAGTTACACCCTGAATGAAACCAAGAATAACCGCTTGAGCGTAAGTAAAATCCAAAATGAACCAATCTTTGAAATGAAGTTTGGTAGAGTTTAGCAGTGAGCGAGAGTGGCAGTAACGCAAAACCTCTTTATAAGCTCATGAAAATGTTGCGGCCATCACGCACAATTCCGATAACACCGTGGCGGGCTGAGTCAACATGGTCCCTGGGCACGAGAAAACATCACATACAAAGACTCGCCATTTTGATTTTTGGTTTAATTATTTTTGGTATTGGAGAAGCATTTCTAGTTGTTACAAGACTGGGAAATTCTCCGTGGGTTGTTTTATCTGAAGGTATCTCACTTAACACTCCGTTTAATATTGGTGAATCAACCTTTTTAATTTCAATTGCAGTTCTTGCCTTATGG
>JBEGQD010000065.1:0-3135 GCA_041181125.1 Actinomycetota bacterium
TATTATTTAGGTGTGCTTAAGAAATTAATTATTTTTGTGCTTACGCTTTCACTAATTAATTTATTTGGCGAAGCCGCCTCATCAGCAGAGGTAAAAGCTGGAGCAACATGTGCGAAACTTGGAAACACTTCTATTGCTTCTAGTAAAAAATATACATGCATTAAATCTGGCAGGAAGTTGATTTGGGATAAAGGGACTAATTCGCCTACATCTTCAGCAAAGCCTATTTCTTTTAGTAATTTTTGCGATCCAGATCCACTCGTTCCGGCAGAGTGGAAAACTCTTCAGGACTGGGCAGTAAAGAACAACGCATGCGTATACTCATTTAGATACGTTCCTGGGCCAACTAATTTTGAGATTCCAAAACAAGCCCTGACTGAAGTCTCAGCTTTGAAAAATGTTGAAAGTTGCAAGCTCACGAATGCTGGCAGAAATTCAGGGGCACGCAGAGGCTTTCCAATGAATCAAGATTTTATTCCAAGTCAACGAGCAAATATCCAGATACTTGCAGTTTCATTTAAAGACGCTCCAGACCTAGATAATCCAATGATTGATCACGCAGCCGAAATAAATTTATTTACGGAAACTTTAAAGAATATATCTGATCCAATTATAAACCCTGTCGTTAGAAAAGTTGATAAATATATTCAGTTGCCTAAGAATGTTGAAGATTATAAATTATATTTGCATCTTCCAAACACTGACTTATTTGCAAATGACGTTATCACTGCCTGGGATCCTGAGATAAATTTTTCAGATGTAGATTACGTTTTAATTTTTGCACCAAACACTTTATACATTCAACAATTTAATCGAGCAATAATTAATAACTTTATTACTGCAGAAAAGCGTATTTGGGCCGTTACCGTTGCCGGGCCACTACTATCTGATGGAACAAATCGAAATTACCAGTATGAGGGGATGACTCAAAATAAATGGTTACCTGGAATGCCAGCTGCATTAATTCATGAGGGCATCTACCACGTGATGGGGCTGGATGATCACCTTGCAAATGAAAAGTATTTAACTCCCTGGGAAGCAGATCCTCAAGATTGGGATGAACTTGGAACTGGTATGTGGGGAAATATGTCCGGTATGAAGGGAGAACTTCTCGCATGGGATAAGTGGACTGTTGGTTTTATAGCAGATTCTCAAGTTAGATGTGCATCAGCGGAGTCAACTTCAATACATTGGCTACGACCTTCTACCAGTAAAGGTATGTTTGAAAAGCTATTAGTAATTCCACTCAGCGCAACTAGTGGAATTGTGGTTGAATCCAGAAGATCTACTGGCTACAACTATAAATACCCGATTGCATCTGAAGGTGCACTTGTGTATACAGTCGATACGACAGATTCTCGTTTTGGTTATGGAGTTTACGTAAAGCCGCCAGCACAGAGGGCTAATAATAGATTTGGTAATGGTTTTTCTCGTGGAGATGCCGCCCTAAAAAAAGGTGAATTCGTAATTGTGTCTGGAGTAAAAATAAGTATTTTAAACTCTGGAGATTTTGGAGATATTGTTAAGGTTGAAAGCGCAAAATAAGTTATATCCCTTTATTATGTGACTTAATTCGCTTAACAACCTCTCTAATTCCAAATATTGTGAATATTACGATTGCAAAAATAAAACTATCAAATAGTGACCTTGGAACTGATTTTGCTGTGGTCAAGATGTATGTATCTGGTATGTAATGGAGTATTACGGTTAAGACTCCCCATCTAGCCGAGTTTTGCCAATGTTTTTCAACTAAAGCGAAAACTAATTTAGCGCTACAAATTGCATACGGGACCGAGATAGCTATAACGATCGCAAAATAAACCCATGGGTTAACGCCATACTTAGCAAATGTTTTATCCACCAAGATTGATCGAAGAATTCCCCACACTAAAACTATCGCGATCCACCAACGCTCGATTAGTTTTTGGTGAGCTTCAGATTTAATCCATGAAAGATTCATTAATCTATAGTACTTTAAATATATAATTAATTTCCTGAGAATAAAAAGTTGCGAATCTACTTCTTTTCAACATCTCTTATTACTCGGTGTATTTCTCTAATAATTTCGCGTAATTGAGCCATCTCTTTATCAGCAATTTCTCTTGATTGCTTTGCCAACTCAAACTCACCCAATGAAGCAGCATGAGTTTCATCGATCTTCTTTTGCATAATTTTTGAAGCATTATCCTGCCCAACCATAATAATTGAAAGTAAAACCAATTGAAGAAAGGTTTGAGCAACCCAGGCAACAATTACGATTGCGTCTCCAGTTTTAATAGCCGCCGGTAGGGATATTAAAGCTATTGCGGCGAATAGATAAGCGCACCACATGGTGCTAACAAAACTAGTTACTTTTTCAGCAATTCTTTGATTAATAGAAGTAAATTTCCCCATAACCATATTCTAACAATTAATTTAAAATATATGATTCATTGAAGCAAGTGGTCAAAACTGATTTAAGGTTAAATTACTGGAATAAGGATTTTCATCTCATAATCATCAGAATTTGGGTTTAAAGTAGAGTCATAAACTTCTAAATGCGGAGCCGGTCGCATCTCTAATCCTGCTTTAGGGAATTCAACTCCGTAGGCCATTGCGTAGCTTTCTGCTAAACCTGAAATATTTCCTTGATGTTGTATTACCAAGTAATCCCCGTTAGGAATTATGCATGTTTCAAAACCACTAGGAGCTTTAAAATTATTATCAACTTCAACGCCTGCTACGTAATGTAGTTTCCCAGGCTCGGTTTCAATAGGAATTGATGCACCAAATGCTATTGGATTTTTAGCTGAGATTTCCTTTGGAAACTGCAGCCAAAACTTTTGCCAAGTACTTGGAATAGCACTGGGATCATATTTATCTGCCATCATAATTGAAAAAATATCAATGCCAATCCCACAGACTATTTTTTTCTCAAACTTAATCGTTCCATTATTTTTAATTGCCATGGGTATCTCCGAATTCTAGATAATCTGTGGGCGGTGAGGGTTTCGTCTAATTTTCCTCATTCAACCATTTCATATATTTACTTTTTCTTGACTTAGCACCCATATTAGTCAATGGGTCTGACATTTGGAATACGGAACGGATATAGGTCAGATTTGGGCAGTTTCATAAGCATCGACTGAGCATAAT
>JBEGQD010000066.1:0-56791 GCA_041181125.1 Actinomycetota bacterium
GCTAAATTTGAGCGTTTGGATAATGAGTGGACTGCTAACAGACCGGCGTTATCGCCACCAGCTAACTCAAGAATTGATTTAGCTCCAGGGGCAAAACTTAAATAGCACTCATCACTTGCCACTATTGCATTATTTTTTCTACCCCAAGTAATTGCCTGATTAATCTGTTGATCAGTTAGAACCTGACCGGTTGGATTAGATGGGGAATTAAGCCAAGCTAAATTGGCACCTATCCAAGTGCTTGGATCGATATCTACGGCAACAGCTTCGGCGCTAGCCATCAAAGCACCTACTAAATAGGTTGGATAAGCAACCTTTGGATATAGAACTTTCTTGCTTTGTAAAAATGTTGGAAGAAGTGCTACAAATTCTTTAGATCCTATTGTTGGCAAAACATCAAACTCACCACTTACTTTTAAGTTCGCAATTGCCCATTCTCTAATTGCACTTCTTAATTTTTCACTTCCAGCGGTAAGTGGATAGCTAGGAGAATCACTTGCTGTTACTAATGCATCTTGAATAAATTTTGGAGTTGGATCTACTGGTGTGCCTTGGGATAAGTCAATAAAACCACCAGAGTATTTTTTTGCTTTCTCGCCATATGGCGCCAGTACATCCCAAGGAAAATCTGGCAGCTTCAGAAAAACCTATTTCTCTTGTGGAGGAAGTGCTGCAACTACTTGGTGATCTTTACCAATTGGTCCAAGTTTGGCAGCTCCACCAGGAGAACCAATCTCAACAAAGAATTTGGTGTTGACTTCACTGTATTGCTTCCACTGTGATGGCACATCATCTTCATAGTAAATAGCTTCAACTGGGCATACTGGCTCGCAGGCGCCGCAATCAACACATTCATCGGGTTGGATATAAAGCATCCGATCGCCCTCATAGATACAGTCAACTGGGCACTCCTCAATGCAAGACTTATCTTTCACATCTACGCATGGTTGAGCAATTATGTAGGTCATGCTTCTCCTTACAGTTGTATCTGCCTAGTTAGGTAGAGAATACTGCCATCAATACTTATTTGAGCAAGATCTAAGTTTAATAGAAGGAGCCAGATGCAGCCATCAGCGGCACAGATCGGTGAGCGGGTAAGCATTCGCCTGCATGATCCATCTGGTGGGTATCGGGATGTTCTCGGTGTTTTAGAGAGCGAAAACACAGTTCGAAAGAAGGATGGCACCGTGGTTACCTTTGATCCAACCAAGATTGCACTTTGGAAAGTAGTGCCAAGTAAATGAAAAACACACCAATTCAATTATTTGATACTAAATCTCGCACCCTACAAGCGGTTCAGATTAGTAATGGAAAAACCTTAAGAATTTATAGTTGTGGGCCAACAGTTTATCGAGATGCTCATGTGGGCAATATGCGAACATTTCTATTAGGTGATCTAATAACAAGATTAGCAAAATTTCTGAATTATGATATTAAGTTCATTCAAAATATAACCGATGTTGGTCATATGTCCGAGGATTTTGTCGAGGATAAAATGCTTGCACAAGCCAAAGCAGAATCTAAGGATCCATATGAGATTGCCAGAATTTATGAAAGTAGATTTCATAATGATTTGAGATCCTTGAATATTACTAAAGCAACCTCTTACCCAAAAGCTAGCGAATCTATTTCACTTATGCATGATCTAATAACTAAGTTAATAGAAACAGAACATGCCTACATAGGTGGCGATAACTGTGTTTACTTTTCCGCGCAATCTTTCTCAGGTTATGGTGCAATCAGTGGTAATCGATTAGATGCATTAAAACCTGGTCATCGCTTTGAATATACCGAAGATGGCGCTAAGAAATTCCATGCTGATTGGGCACTTTGGAAAGCAGCAGCAGGTAGAAGTGAAATGATTTGGGAGTCACCTTGGGGTAAAGGTTTTCCAGGTTGGCATATTGAATGTTCGGCTATGTCACTTCATTATCTAGATAAGTTTGTAGATATCCATTTAGGTGGAATTGACCTTCGGTTTCCACATCATGAAAATGAGCGTGCGCAATCAAACTCAGCAATAAATAATGAGGCTGTTGCACTTTGGGTACATGGCGAACATTTGCTTTTTGAAGGAAGAAAAATGGCTAAAAGTACTGGAAACGTAGTTTTAGTTGCAGACTTAATTGCAAAGCATTTAGACCCACTATCACTTCGCTTATGCTTCCTAGAGAATCAGTACCGAAGCCAGATGGATCTAAGCTGGGACTCATTAAAAGCCGCCCACTTGTTAATCCAACGTTGGCGAGATAAAACTAAAATTTGGGCAGGTAGCAAAGAGATTGATACAAAGCAAGCTCAGGTGTTTATAGATGAAATTCTTAGCAATTTTCTAGATGATCTTGATACTCCAAGAGCATTACAAAAATTAAGAAGTATTGAAAAAGCAGAAACTTTAAGTGATGGTGTTAAGTATAAAATTTTTGAAACTGTTGACCAATTATTTGGTTTAGATCTACTCAAACCTTCGATTGGTAAAGGAGATCTCTCACCTGAAGTACAAAGCTTGTTGGACCAACGGCAAACTGCGCGAAATAAGGGAGATTTTGCTGAAAGTGACCGACTGCGTGAATTGCTCTCAGAAAAAGGGGTGTCGGTTAGAGATAGTAAAGATGGACAAAATTGGGAGTGGTTAATTTAGTTTTTTGATCGATTAGGTTTAACTATTGAGATTATTAATGTCGCAAATCCTGCAATTAAGAAGAGATTTCCATAGGTATTACTATAAATTAACAACTCATCGCCTGTGCCAAGACTTCCAGCTTTAAAAATAACTACTAGGTAAGCTGCTGCTGCAAATAATTGGTATCTCACATAAAAAAATATTTGATTTATAATTCGCATACCAAGAAAAGTGATAACTAATGATGCTATAAGGCCAAATGGTGGAAGTATATTGTGCAACATTGTTGCTGAAAATCCAATTAGTGCGCCAAGTAATAAAGATCTAACTACCTTCAACTTTTTACTCCTGCAAATATATCTAGCTCTCGACCATTGTTATCAAAGGGTGCAGCTTTTTCCCCTTTAACTAAGGTGTAATACTCATCTCCCCAAACAGATAAACCAAGATTATTAGATAGCGCAAAAAATGGGCCATCTATCGATATCTGAGTAGGGTGGGCCTTCATTGCTGCAAGTTTTTGTGGCACAAACTCCGGTGCACTAACAACAGTGGTGACTAGTTCATCTGGCTTTGCGAAAGGCAGATCGTCAGCACTTTCTGCGCCAAAGAAATCTGATCCCACCTCCTTCATCTTTTCAATTCCCATTTGAATTACAGATCTAGGCATTGTGTTCCAATAAATCTTACTTATCTGCCACCCTTGATTCGATGCTAATTCAGCAGCACGCATTGCGACTCTGTGAGCCTTTATATGATCAGGATGCCCATAGCCACCAAACTCATCGTATGTTATTAGTACTTGCGGCTTTATTTCTAGAATAATTTTAACAAGCTCTGCCGCAGCCTCATCAAGATCACACTGCCAAAAAACATCATTACGATCATTTTGTGGCGCCCCCATCATTCCACTATCTCGCCATTTTTTAATTGGTGCACCTAAAAATCTAAAATCAGTAATTCCTAGTTCCTTCATTGCATTTTTTAATTCAATTTCGCGGTGCTCTCCGAGTTTGTCATCTTTACTGCTTGCTAGATTTAAAAGTTCAGGGACTAAAACCTCACCCTCTTCACCTCTGGTACAGGTTACTAAAGTTACATGCGCACCGCTTTCAGCATATTTCGCCATTGTTACACCATTGTTGATGGTCTCATCATCTGGATGGGCATGGACTAATAGCAATCTTTTATTCGCACTCACTCGCACAATATAACTATAAAAGCAATAAAACCTGACAATTTATCTAATATGAGAATAGAATTAAGTGTGGCTGATGATAAAACTAATCGCTTACCTCGCGATGAACGAAGGGCGCAACTGCTAGTTGCTGCTCTTGAAGTATTTACCGTTGCCGGTTACCACTCAGCAGCGATGGATGAGATTGCTGATCGGGCAAATGTTAGTAAACCAGTTTTGTATCAACATTTTCCATCAAAGCTAGATCTTTATTTGGCTGTTTTAGATTTACATATTGATTCATTAGTTTTCGCAATTCAAAAAGCAATAGCATCTAACCGAGAAAATTCAGCGAGAGTTGCAGCAACAGTTGAGGCTTACTTCGGATTTATTGATTCTGAAGGTGAAGCATTTAGATTGTTGTTTGAAAGTGATATGAATGTAGAGCCGCAGGTTCGGGAGCGACTTAATCGCATGACATATGACTGTGCAGCTGCAGTAAGTGCGGTCATCTCAATTGATACTGGATTAGGTAAAGAGGAGTCAATGATGCTAGCGGTTGGAATTATTGGAACAGTACAAACAACTGCCCGACATTGGCTAGATCGAGATGGCAAGATTGATCGTCAACGTGCCACTGAGTTGGTAATGAATCTTATTTGGCGTGGTATCTCTGGGTTTCCTAAATCACAATCCTAGATTCGCATACTTAATGGTAAGTAGATAGAGTTACGTTATGGCTACAGCAAAATCAACAGCAAAAGGTTTGGTACGTACTGAGGTAAAAATTGGTATTTCAGATAGCTCGCATGAATTAATTATTGATTGCACAAATACCCAAGATGAAGTGATTGCTAAAGTAAATGAAGCGATTAAGGCATCTTCTGTATTGTCACTTAGTGATAGTAAAGGGCGAGAAGTATTAGTTCCATATAATAAAATAAGCTATGTCGAAGTTGGCGAAGGTGCCGAACGTCGCGTTGGCTTTGCTAATCAATAATCTAGATTAAACAGTTACCACTCGGCGAGCATTGGCTTGCTCCTCTAGTCTGAGCCACTGCGCCTTCTCTGTCGTATATTCACCTAGCAAATTTAACTTTCCATTGCCGTGATAATCACTAGCGCCAGTCATTACCAGCTTAGATTGCTTGGCCAGTTCGATTAATTGTGATTTCTCCTCTGGTAAATGATCGCGATGATCAACCTCAATTCCATTTAAGCCAGCTTCGATTAGTGAGCCAAATGTTTCAAGCGAAATTACTCGCCCACGGTGAGAGGCCATCGGGTGAGCTATAACTGATACCCCGCCTGCTGCTTTAATCAATTTAATTGCCAATTCTGGTGAAGGAGAATAATGAGCTACATAATATTTTGAATTGTTGTGAAGCATTTGCGTAAATGCTTCATCTCTACTGGCTACTACCCCCTTCTTTACTAGTGCATCAGCAAGATGTGGTCTGCCCAATGTTGCCCCTTCAGAAAGCTGCTCTAAAACTTCCTGCATACTTATATCTATCCCTGCTTGATTAAATCTTGA
The DNA here is from genome assembly GCA_041181125.1 of Actinomycetota bacterium. Lineage (GTDB taxonomy): Bacteria > Actinomycetota > Actinomycetes > Nanopelagicales > Nanopelagicaceae > Nanopelagicus. Next base: position 5,338 of record JBEGQD010000066.1, read on the forward strand.
AATTATTTTTTCCATCCGGCCGTGACGATTTTCTCTAGTTTTTTCTAGTGTTTTCATCAACTCCGTATGGCTTGGATCAAATAGCAACCCTAAAATATGAACACTGATGCCGTCCGGTGTTTGGCATGAAATTTCAGCGCCAGGAACAAGTGAAATCCCAGGACGTAATGCCGTGATCGCTTCTTGCCATCCAGCTACTGAATCATGATCAGTTAATCCAATTGTTGATATGCCTGCAGCCAGTGCTTTATTAATTAATTGCGTCGGCGTATCTGTTCCATCACTAAATGTTGTATGAGTATGAAGATCTATTGACAATCGACTCACCTCTTATTTTTCTGATTGACTAGAGCGTAAAACAAATAATGCACATCCGAAAAGTAGGCCAATAATTCCAGGAATTGTGCCAGCTGGTGGTTGTTGGCCAAGCCAAATAAAGGCCAGGATTGCACTTACTGGAACCTCGAAAAATACTATTAATGAGACAACCGCTGGCGAAACGCGCTTTAACGAGAAGTTAAAAAGTGTGTGACCTAAAAATTGAGCTCCTAAAATTAACCCTGCAAGTAAGTACCATTCATTTGTGGTAAAACCAGAGAGTTTGTAGTCGCCAACCAAAATTATTGGTAACACAGTTAGCGCGCAACTTATATAGCAAACAGAGGTAAATGTTGATGTGGAAACTTTCTGCTGAACTCTGGCACCAATCATCATGTACGCAGCCCCAAGAGCTCCACCGATTACCGCGAGTAAATCACCTTGAAATGATCTAAGTGAAAGGTTTAGATCAATACCAGTTATAACTATTACCGATAAAAATGCAATGAACATTCCGCCAAAAGATTTTTTAGGAATATGACCACCAGTTAATTTCACAAATAAAGCCGCAAATATAGGCTGAGTTGCAGTTAGCGCAGTTCCAGTTGCCACACTTGTTAATTTCATTGCCCAAAAGAAGCATACAAAGTGTGAAGCGAGTAATACACCAGCAAGAACTGACCATCGCATTGCATTTCGTTCAGCCGAGCTCTTCCATTCACCACGAACAATCGCAAATGGAAGCATTACTAAGCCGCCAATTAGATTACGCCAAAAAATCATAGTCGGCACAGGCATCAGGCTCTTGGCGATGATTGGGCCGGATGCACCTATACCTAAAATCCCCAATGCTAGAAATGGGATATCTCGCCCTGATGGCAGTTTGGTGTGGTCCTGATCTTTCATGGGTGAAACCTATCTGTAATTTAATTATTGTTCTGAATTGCTACCAAGCCGATACCCTTAGCCTATGAATACAAGTAAAGGTTCAAACCTAAATCGTGTATTCCTAGCCCGATTAGCTGGTACTGCGGTCTTTGACCCAAATGGTGATCAACTTGGCAAGGTTAGGGACGCTGTCGCAACTTTGCGAACCAATAATCAGCCACCAAGAATTCTTGGTTTCATTGTTGAAGTTCCACCACGTAAGCGAATATTTGTACCAATTACCAGAGTCACTTCAATTGATAACGGACATGTAATCATTACTGGACTATTGAATATGCGTCGTTTTGAACCACGCACTAATGAGATATCAGTTTTATCTGAAATGTTAGATCGCTCCGTCAATTTGGTTGAATCAAATGAAAAAGTTACGGTCGAAGATGTTGCTATGGAACGATCAAAAACTGGAGACTGGTTTATTGAGCGAGTACACATAATGAAGCGTGGGGCGGGATTTCGCCGTCGAGGTGCATCTTCAACTGTTACATGGTCTGAAATTTCTGGTTTCACAATCACTGAAACTAATCAAGGGGTTAGCAATCTACTTGGAACACTTGCAAATCTTCGTGCCGCGGATTTAGCTTCTGTATTGCACGATTTAACAATTAAACGACGTGTAGAAGTTGCTCGTGCATTAGATGATGAAAGATTGGCTGATGTACTTGAAGAGATGGATGAAGTATCGCGTGTAGAACTATTGGCGGAGTTAGAGGGCGAGCGAGCTGCTGATGTATTAGAGGAGATGGATCCTGATGATGCTGCTGATTTACTGCGAGAAATTGGGCAAGAACGTGCTCAGGCATTACTTGCTTTAATGGAGCCAGAAGAGGCTGAAGATGTGCAACGACTTATGCATTATGAGGATTACTCTGCCGGTGGAATGATGACAACAGAACCAATTGTTTTGACAGCAGACTCAACAGTTGCTGAAGCACTTTCAAGAGTTAGATTATCTGAGGTAGCTCCAGGACTTGCGTCTCAAGTGTTTGTTTGCCGTCAACCGATTGAAACACCTACTGGGAGATTAATAGGAGTTGTTCATATTCAAAGACTTCTCCGTGAGCCACCTGCAACACTTCTTGGTGGAATTGTGGATAGTGATATTGCGCCATTGACTGTTGAATCAACATTGAATGAAGTTTCATCCTATTTGGCAAGTTATAACCTGCTTGCTGTGCCAATTGTTGATGCAAATGAACGCTTACTGGGCGCAGTTACTATTGATGATGTTTTAGACCATTTACTACCTGAGAATTGGCGCCATGAAGAATCGATGAGAAAAGAAAGTGAGAGCAGATAAAATGGCAAAGCAAAAATTAAATAAAAACTCACTTGAGTTTCCACGCGAAGCTCGTAGAACACTTAAGCCTTCTTATGATCCAGAAGCATTTGGTCGTTGGTCTGAGAAGTTTGCTCGTTTTCTCGGTACCGCAAGATTCCTTGTTTATATGACTGCTTTTGTACTGATGTGGGTTTTATGGAATGGATTCGCACCAGATAATTTAACGTTTGATCATTATCCATTTATTTTCCTTACACTACTTTTGTCATTACAAGCCTCATACGCTGCGCCATTAATTTTGCTTGCTCAAAATCGCCAAGCTGATCGCGAGCGAATTCAAGGAAATGAAGATCGCGAGCGAGATGAACGCAATATTGCTGACACTGAATATTTAGCTAGAGAATTAGCAAGTCTTCGAACTGCTATTGGCGAGGTAACTACTAGAGATTATCTCCACAGTGAAATAGCCGATGCCATCGAGGAAATTGTTAAAAAATTAAACAAAAAAGCTTAGGTATTTAAATTTAACCTAACTCCAACTAAGGATTTTGGTCGAACAATAATTTGATCCAAAATCTGGTTAAATGATTTCATTACCGCTTCACTTGTAAGCACTATTGGCATGCCCTCATCTCCTCCCTCCCTTAGAAGAGAGTTAAATGGAATTTTCGCAAGTAATGGAACATCAGCACCGACTAAATCACTTAAGCGTCTTGCAGTTTCCTCGCCACCGCCACTGCCAAAAATTGAAATTTTTTCGCCACACTTCGTGCAAGCGCTATCGGACATATTTTCAATTACACCAATTACTGGTTGTTTAATTTGGTGCGCAATTCTGCCAGCGCGCTCAGCAACCTCCGCTGCCGCTATCTGAGGAGTTGTTACAACAATTATTTCAGAGGTTGGAATTAACTGACCTAGTGAAATAGCAATATCGCCAGTGCCAGGTGGCAAGTCAAGCAGTAATAAATCTAAGTCTCCCCAGTAGGCATCACTTAGTAATTGTTCTAAAACTCTATGCAAAAGTGGACCACGATAGGCAACGGGATCGGCCCTATCTGGCTTAAACATTTCCATTGAAACAACTTTTACATTAAAATTTTCTATTGGAATAAACGTTTGATCAATTGCAGTTGGCCTTTTATCTAGAATTCCCATTAGCCTAGGAATTGAGTGTCCATAGACATCTGCATCCAAAATACCAACTTTTAGCCCACGAGCTGCCGCAGCTACTGCCAAGTTAACAGTCACTGAGGATTTTCCAACGCCACCTTTACCGGAAGCAATACCAAGAACTCGAGTTAGTGAATCTGGTTGAGCAAATGGAATATATTTTTCACGCCCTCCTCGAATTAGTTTTTTAACATTATTACGTTGCTCTTCATTCATTACACCAAAATTAATCTCAACACTTTTTACTTCAGTAATTCCAGATAGTGACTTTGTAATATCGGCATGTAGACGATCTTTCATTGGGCAGCCAACAATCGTTAATAAAATACCGATTTTAGCTATACCTGAATCGAAGTTAATAGACTCCACCATACCTAGCTCAGGCAGCGGTTTGTGAAGCTCAGGATCAATTACTGTTCCGAGTGCAGTTTTAATTAATTCGACAGTCGTCATAATAAATCTGGGTCAATCTTAGGTTTTGGTTTAATTTCGAAATCGCTTTTTTCAATTACATCACCTATGTGTTTTTTAATAAATGCTTTCGGATGTAAGTCTTTTACCTGTAAATCTTCATATCCAGGTCCTAAATTATCTTTTAAATCATTTGTAACATTTTGTGCCATATTCTTTAATTTAATTAAAAATCTTGCTGCATCGGATGCAACACTTGGCAGTCGATCTGGCCCAATTAAAATCATTCCTAAAAGGAATAAACCAATAACTTCACCGCCACCGATGTTAAACATATTATTTCCCTGATCCGGCAAGGGTCACAGTAGTCTCGCGAGTAACATTATTACGCTGATATTCAACTTTTACCCGATCGCCAATATTTTTACTTCTAATAGCAACTATTAATTCATCAGAATTCTCTATTGCTTTACCATCAATTTTGGTGATTACATCTCCAATTTTTAATCCAGCTTTAGATGCTGGTCCTCCTGGCGTAATGCCATTAGTCTCACTTGAAATCAGCGCGCCCGTTCCAGTGAACCTTGTGTCCACTGAGATCCCCATAATTGGGTAAGTTGCTGATCCATTTTTAATTAATTGATCTGCAGTTTTCTTTGCTTGATTAATTGGGATAGCAAAACCTAAACCGATAGATCCAGATTGACTTCCATAACCAAGGGTTGCAATCGCTGAGTTAACTCCAATTACAGCTCCAGTTGTATCGACTAATGGGCCACCAGAGTTACCAGGATTAATAGCAGCATCGGTTTGTAATGCATTAATGAATGAACTTTCACCGGCACCGTCACCAGTTGTTACCGCTCTGTTCTTGGAGCTAATAATTCCAGAGGTCACAGTGCCTGATAATCCAAGCGGTGAACCAATTGCAATAACTGCATCTCCAACTAAAACATTATCGCTGTTTCCAAGTTGTAGTGTTGGAGCGGATGTGACATCGATTTTCAAAACTGCTAAATCATATGAGGCATCTCTTCCAATTAACTTAGCTGGATACTTCTTGCCGTTAGATAATTCAACGGTAATAGTTCCAATAGTTGCTGCAGATCTAACTACATGATTGTTTGTCAAAATATAACCATTGCTATCTAGAAAAAAACCAGAGCCAGTATCAGATCCAGATGACGCCTTCACTGATATAGAAACAACCGCTGGAATAACTCTGGCAGCAAGTGCGGCAATTGAATCTGGTGCGCGTTCCACTATATTTTTTGTGTCAACTAAATTAGCGCCAATATCTGTTGAGCTACCTCTACCAATTACTGCCCCAATAGCACCTGCAATCAATGCAATCACCACTGCTAGAGCAAAGAAATTAGAGTTATATTTACTTTTAACTACCCGTACTTGTTTGGTTTCGTTGCTTGGCTGCCACCATGGGGTATTGGATGGTTGCTTCATTTAAGTAAGTTTATTCGCAATTAATAGGCCAGCGCCAATTGGAATTACGGTAGCTGTCCATCGTTCATCCTCTTTTATTACCTTAATTGCATCCCGGCGAGAAATACTCTCGGGATCACGCTGTGTTGGGTCAGCAACCTTGCCACCACTAAGTACCTGATCAATAATTAGTAAACCACCAGGCTTTAACAATCGGTAGGACTCCTGCACCATGTCAAATAAATCTAACGCCGGCCTAATAATTATTATTTCATAAGATTTATCGGCAAGTTTTCCAATTACTTCAATTAATTTCCCAGTAATTATTCGATACTTGGTTGGAGCAATTCCAGCCTCTTCAAAAATATTACGAGCAATTTTCGAGTGCTCGCGCTCAGAATCTATTGTTGTTAAAACACCATCAGATGGAATTCCTTGTAATAACCAAAGCCCACCAACACCCGAACCTGTTCCAATCTCGACAACTGATTTAGCGTTTACTAATTTAGTTGCAAACTTTAAGAAGTTACCGACGCCAGGAGTTGGATCTGGAGCGGCAATCTCTAATCCATGAGATCTGGCTTGCTGCATAAAATAATCTTCATGCGCAAAGCTTTCAGAGTATGCACTCATATCACCACGTGCTGATAAACCTTCGTTCAAAATGAGTCCAACCACTCGATCAATAACCGTACGCCAAACCCAGTTCCACCTTTAATGTTTTCGCCAGCATCAACCTCTGATCGGCCAGTGCCTGCTATATCCAGATGAACCCAATTTCTTTCTCCCACAAATTTCTCCAAAAATAATGCTGCCGTAATTGACCCAGCTGAGAAACCAAACTTATCGGCTAAATGATTGAAATCTGCGATATCGCTATCTAGCGCCACTGAGTAATCATCAACTAATGGCATATGCCAAACTTTTTCACCTACCTTGTTGCCTATTTCATGAAGTTTTTTTGCAAGTGAAAGCTTACGGGTATACATCGCAGCATATTGACGGCCAAGTCCTAAAGTGGCTGCCCCAGTCAAGGTTGCCACATCTACTAAGTAATCTGGATCTAACTGCAGATCGGCGTATGCAAGTCCGTCAGCTAGAACTAATCTACCTTCGGCATCTGTATTCAAAACTTCAACAGTTGTGCCACCAAAATGTTTAATTACATCGGAGGGCCGCTGTGATGTTGCAGAAAGAGCATTCTCTGCTGCCATAAGAAGTGTGGTGACTTTAACTTTTGGTTTAATTCTCGCAAGTGCAACGGTGGCAGATAAAACTGCAGCAGCTCCAGCCATGTCACTTTTCATCCCAGTCATTGTTTCGTATGGCCGTTTAAGTGAAACACCACCAGTATCGAAGGTGATTCCCTTGCCAACTAATACAACATGAGGCCAATTGTTAGAACCCTTGGGTGCATAAGTTATTTCTATCAACCTCGGTCCTGGATTTGGAGATGAGTTACCAACCGCACTGAGTCCACCAAAATCTTTCAAAGCTCGGCCAGATTTTACGGAAATAGAAAGACTGGAATCCTTCACTTGGGAAACCATTTGGCTAGCTTGCTTGGCTAGCCACTCTGGATTTTTAATATTAGATGGCGTGTGAATTAAATTTCGTGCCTGCCAAACTGCGGTAGCCATAATCTCAGCGCGCTCAACCTCATCTTTAAAGTCGCCATAAATTACAAAAGTTGGTTTCTTATCTTTTTGCTCACTCTTTAATGTGTATTGGTAGTTTGAAAGTAAAAGAGAGGTTGCTTGAGTAATGACTTGAGACTTTTCACTCGTTAAGGCTGATAAAAGTATGGTTTCCGTGCCTTTAACTTTTCGCCCAATAGCGGTTGCAGCCTTACGTAGATCTTCACTATTTGCCTCACCAATACCTACTAAATAAATTCTATTAATATTTCCAGCAGTGATTGGTACCTCAATAATCTCACCGGCTTTAGCAACAAATTCTGGCCAGTTAGCTAACTCGATATTTAAATCAATTTTTGTAAATTCGGATAGTGCAGATGAGAATTTATTTTTAGTTAATTGTATTTTTTCACTAGGTAATACCGGAATAGCAACTGCAGTGTAACTATTGAAATTTAAATCAGACTCAGATGTACAGGTAAGTTTTGGGTATAAATCTGGGAGTTTGTTGATCATAACCCTGATTTAAGTTAGGTCAGTCGATTACTTTTTAACTAATGCAACCGCAGCTTGTAAGACATTACCTAAGTTAGTTGCCTCTTCTACATTGAGCTCGACAACTAAACGCCCGCCGCCTTCTAATGGGATTCTCATGACCATAGAGCGAGCCTCCTTGGTGACCTCCATTGGGCCATCACCAGTTCTTGGTTTCATCGCTGCCATTAAACACTCCCCTGCCAAAGTTAATCTTCGCCTTGCTAGAGGCTTAATTATCCCTCATATACCTGCATGTGGGAAATCCATATAAATACCCTTATGAAATCAACGCAATTAGGCGCGATCTGCCCGAAGCAATAACTGAAACAACTGCTCGCTCTGGCACGCCAAGTTTTTCTGCAATCTCTGCCGTGCTGATCATTTTTACTAAATGCAAAGTCAAAATTAATCGCTCTTCCTCTGGCAGAGTGTTTATCAGTTCGGCAATTGTCTTGCCGCTTGCCCCAGAAGTCATGACTTAAGGTTACTCGGCACGGCCAATACTTTCGAACTTAAGCGGAAAGTTGGCGAGCAAATCTGCGTAATGAGAGCCAAACACCTAATAGCATGATTGGTTTAATAATTACTAAAAGGTATACCGGTGCAATTATCTCCTCCTGCCAATAAAAAATTGATTTATCACGATTCTTTTTCAACTCAAATTTACCAACTCCTCTTATTACTTTACCGATATGAACAACTTCGCATAGTAATGGTGGTTGCCATTTTGTTATCTCCATTGTGTCTAAGATCCCAAGACGTAATTTTGGATAAAGGCTTGGGAATAATCCCGTAAAAGCAAAAACTAATACTCCCTTACCATTTTTTATAGTCCTATCTTGATCAAGCTCAGACCATACTTTTGTTTGTAGCATCCAGTTGCTTTGGCTTTTCCAATCTACAAGGGACTTCCAAACTACTTCAATTGGCTTATCTACTTTAATTGAAAGTTCCAAATGTGAGAGTTTATTCATTTAATCCTGATTGCTTCTAATGTAGATGGAATATCTTTACACCAACTAACAAGTTCTGATTGACCAGTTTTCATAAAATTGTGATCAGCTAAGTGATCTAGTGCCCCGCGCAGCGGATCATAAAATCCCACTGGATCACAGATTGCGATTGGCTTATTATGAAACTTTAAATAACTACCAACCCAAATTTCAAAAAACTCTTCAAGAGTTCCAATTCCTCCTGGTAAAGCAATGAACGCATCGGATAACTCTTCTATTTTTGCTTTACGAGTTCGCATATTGCTTACGACATGCATTTGAGTTGCTTGCTTATCCTCTAATTCAAGTTTTATCAGTGGTTCAGGAATTACTCCGATTGTGGCTGCACCTTTTGATCGTGCGCCTTTGGCTACTTCACCCATCATTGAGGCTTTACCTCCACCCCAAACTAGATCCCAACCCTGCTCACCAATTGCTTGGCCAATTTCAAATGCCAAATCAAGAGAGCTTTTTGGAATATCGGGAGCAGATGAGCAGAAAACAGATACGCGCATGAAATTAGTCTATTGCCTTGCGTGCACTTTGATACCGTTGGCTAATGAATAGCACTCAAAAATTGGCTTATGGCTTTGGTGTTGCTACCGAAAATCAATCCGGTCAAACCCTTGACTGTTATTTTTACTCCTTAGGATTAGGTAGTAAACCTGAGAATAATCAGATAAATAATTTTAAATCTCAAGTTGGTGAAGACTCAGTTCGTAAAGTAAAAAAAGTATTAGTCGAGATAATTATAGATCTAGCCAATGCACCAAAAGATGTTGCGGATGTTTATTTAAGACTTCATCTACTTTCTCATCGGCTAGTTAAACCTCATGCAGTAAATCTTGAAGGAATATTTGCAATACTTCCAAATGTGGTATGGACATCTGCAGGACCATGCGCGATTGAAAATTTTGAACAGGTGCGATCTGGACTTCAGAATAAGTATGGAAACCTAACTGTCTTTGCAGTTGATAAATTTCCAAGAATGATCGACTACGTAATCCCAGAGGGTGTGAGAATCGCTGATGGTGATCGGGTTCGCCTTGGTGCGTATTTGTCCTCAGGCACAACAGTTATGCATGAAGGTTTTGTTAACTTTAATGCTGGAACATTGGGTAAGTCAATGGTGGAAGGAAGAATTAGCGCTGGCGTAGTAGTTGGTGATGGAAGTGATATTGGTGGCGGAGCTTCAATTATGGGAACTCTAAGTGGTGGTGGCAAAGAGATTATTTCGATAGGCGAACGCACGCTGCTTGGGGCAAACTCTGGAGTAGGAATAAGTCTAGGTAATGACTGCGTAGTTGAAGCAGGTATATATGTAACTGCCGGATCCAAAATTTCTTTACCAGATGGTCAAGTAGTAAAAGCTAAAGAATTAAGCGGAGCAAATAATCTATTATTCCGTAGGAATTCGCAAAGTGGAGCACTTGAAGCGATTGCTAAAACCGGAAACTGGGATGGTTTAAATTCGGTTTTGCATAAAAACTAATTTTTAATTAATTTTTTAGGCGAAGTAATAAAACCCACTCCCCAAGAAAGATGCATAGTGGCTAGGACAATTGGCATTAGAAGGCGATCAATCAAACTCTCTCCAATCAATAATCCACCAAAAACCAAGAATGCGATGTAAATAAAAAATGGTATTCCAAAAAAAGGTGAGATGAATACTGATAGCAAAATAGATAAAATACTTATAATTAATGTTGCAGGAGGGGCTAAGTACCGATAATTAACAGTTCCGCTATGTTGCCTTGAAATCACTCGCCGCCAACGGCCATATTGAAAATATTGTTTTACCAGTTTTATTAAAGTATTTCTTGGTCTATAAGTAACGACTAATCTAGGATCGAACCAAATCAAGCCACCGTGCTTACGAAGGCGGTGGTTCAATTCCCAGTCTTGTGCTCTGATATATCGTTCGTCAAAACCACCTACTGCTAAGACTGCAGATTTTTTAAAAGTGCCAAGATAGACAGTGTCTGATTCGCCAGCATTACCTCCGGTATGAAACTTTGAGGGCCCAACCCCTAATTTTGAGCGCATGGCCGAAGCAATTACTCGTTGCAAGCCGGAGTCGCCATCTGCATACATTAACCCGCCAACATTTACAGCCCCTTGCTTTTGCATAATTTCAACTGCATTTTTTATGTAGGTATTTGAAACCTCTGAATGACCATCAATTCGACAAATAATTTCAAATGCAGAAGCTGCAATTGCAAGATTTAATCCGCTAGCAGTGCGCCCAGTTGGATTATCTACTAACTTAATTCTTGGGTCTGCGCTAGCCAACTCATTTGCAATTTTGTTAGTTTTATCCGTAGAGGGACCAAGCGCTAAAATGATTTCAATTTTCCCATCGTAATTCTGCTGAAGAATTGCTGTGACGCATCTACTTAAATCACGCTCCTCATTGAGAATAGGCAATATGACTGAGACAGCAGGATGTGATAAATCATTCATAACCCCTCCAATCAATATTTAAGCGCAATAATCCCCTGCCCATAATCTAGGATAAGAAGATGAAATCTGCTCGAAGTATCAAGATCTTTACTGGTATTTCGGTGGGTGTTTTAGTAATTTCTGCAATTAGCGCGCTTGCGTTCGGGACAGTTACCGCCTCAATAAACAAAATTGATGCATTTGCTGGATTAGACAAACGGCCAGATAAGAAATCATCTGCTGTTAACTATTTACTAGTTGGTTCTGATACTAGAGAAGGCTTAAGTAAGGCCGAGTTAAAGGCACTCAGGGTTGGATCTGTTGCTACAGCCGCTGGCAAGCGTTCTGACACAATGCTGTTAGTTCATATATCAAAGGCAAGAGATAAAGCAGTATTAATCTCAATTCCGAGAGACACGTTTGCATTAATTCCTGCACATACTAATGCGGCTGGAAAAATAATTGCACCTGTGCACTCAAAAATTAATTCTGCATTTAATTGGGGTGGCGCTCCATTACTAATTCAAACTATCGAAGAAATGACTCAATTAAAAATTGACCATTACATTGAGGTGAATTTTGCTGGTTTTGCTAAAGTCGTTGATTCTCTTGGTGGAATAGAGGTTTGCACTAAGAAAAATATCAACGATCCAAAGAGCCACTTAATTTTAGAAGCTGGAGTCCATACGTTAAATGGTATTGAAGCGCTAAAATATGTTAGAACGCGTGAGTTTGACGGGTTAGGCGATTTAGGAAGAATGCAACGACAGCAAGCTTTTATGTCATCAGTCATCAAAAAGGCAACTAGTGCTGGTGTTTTGTTAAATCCAGTTACCGTAACTAGTTTTATTAACTCATCACTATCTGCGGTAACTACAGATGAAGGATTAAAAAACTCAGATTTAATAGCATTAGCTAAACAAATGAAATCTCTTGCTACTTCAAGTGTTAGAACTCTTACTGTGCCACTTTCCAATCTAAATTACTACTCAAATGGTGTTACCTCCGCAGTACTTTGGGACCCAGTGCTTGCCCCAGAACTTTGGGACCGACTTCGTGAAGATCGAGCGGTAGTTGATGAGGTCTCACCATCAGCATCACCATCAGCAACTGCAGCTACTAAGGTTGAAATTATTGATAAATTTAAAACTCGTACCGCAGAAGATAATATTTGTCGGTAATTAAGTAATTTATAGGTAGGCTCTTCTATATGTCATTAAAACTTTCAGTAATCGGTACAGGCTACTTGGGTGCTACTCATGCAGCCTGTATGGCCAGTCTTGGTTTTCATGTTGTCGGCTTTGATACTGAGGTTAATAAAATTGAATCGCTATCAAAAGGTAAGGTACCTTTTTATGAACCAGAGCTTGAAGATTTATTAGCCAAACAAATTAATTCTGGCAGACTAACTTTTACTAATGATATAAATGATTTATCAGATTGCGATGTGCACTTTATTTGCGTGGGTACCCCTCAAGTCAAGGATGGAAATGCTGCAGATTTAAAATATGTTGATGCGGCATTAGAATCTATTGCTAAATTAGTTAAACCTGGTGGACTAGTTGTGGGTAAGTCAACTGTTCCAGTTGGTACTGCAAATAGGCTTAGAAATAAATTAATCGCATTAAATCCAGATGCAGATTTGGCTTGGAATCCTGAGTTTCTTCGAGAAGGCTTTGCTGTTGAGGATACGTTAAAGCCAAATCGCTTGGTAGTTGGAGTAGTTAATGACGACGCTGAAAATATTTTAAAAGAAGTTTATGCCTCGAATCTAAAAGAAAATACACCTTGGGTGAGAGCAGATTTGCCCACAGCCGAGCTCGTAAAGGTTGCAGCTAATTCATTTTTAGCAACTAAAATTTCATTTATAAATGCAATGGCTGAAATATGCGAAGCTGCTGGCGGTGATGTAACTGTACTTGCGAAAGCTATTGGATACGATCCAAGAATTGGAAACAGATTTTTACAAGCAGGTATCGGATTCGGTGGTGGATGCTTACCTAAAGATATTCGAGCATTCATGGCAAGGGCAGAAGAGCTTGGTGCAAAACAAGCAGTTGAATTCTTAAAAGAGATTGATGCTATTAACTTAAGAGCGCGCCAAAGGATTATTGAGCTTGTTCGCAAAGATCTATCAGATAACCTGCAAGGAAAGAAGGTGGCAATATTAGGTGCCGCATTTAAACCTGACAGCGATGATGTACGCGATTCCCCAGCACTTGATATTGCAGCTCAAATTCAAGCAGCTGGGGCAAAAGTTACTGTTCATGATCCAAAAGCGATTGATAATGCGCAGAGACGCTTTCCAGCGTTAAATTTTTCAGCTGAAGTAAATGAGACACTGAAGGATGCTGAGATTGTTTTACATTTAACTGAGTGGAAGATTTACCGTGAAATTGATCCGACAAAGGTTAAAGCAATTGTAAAAAATCCAATCATGATTGATGGTCGTAACGCACTCGATAGAGATATCTGGCAAAGGGCTGGATGGAAATTTAGGGCGCTAGGTCGAACTAATAATGAGTGATCAAATCGATCAACTTCTAAGTTTAAAAACTTGGGCAATTGTTGGGTTAAGCAACAATAGTGAGCGAGCTGCATATGGAGTAGCAAAGTTGCTGATAGAAAAAGGGCATACTGTAATTCCAGTGCACCCAAAATCTGAAAGTGTTCATGGTCAAACTGGTTTTGCCAAACTATCTGATATTCCTGTTTCTGTTGATGTTGTGGATATTTTTGTTAACTCGGCCCTTGCCGGAGCTGTAGTTGACGAAGCAATTGCAATTGGAGCTAAAGGTGTTTGGTTACAATTAGATGTAATAGATGCTGGTGCAGTATCTCGTGCTCATGATGCTGGGCTTCTTGCAGTAATGAACCATTGTCCGGCAATTGAATACCGAAAACGAGCTTAGTCACTCATCTATATCGCCGCTGTAATACTGCTGAGCATGAATGATTTCAGTTAGAAGATTCTCTAAATCATCTCCACAGATAGCTATCTCTTTGCTAACTTGATTAAACTTTAATGCTGGAGTTCTTGCCATCAAATGCAAGTAAGGTCGATAGTCATCACTTGCCGGATCTGTAGTTAATCTTCCAGTTAATACAAATTTCGAATTTAAATCGGTGCTTCCTAGTGGAAGATCTAGCACAGCGCGCAGAACTTGTTCAAAGTAATTCGTGGTAGAACCAATTTGACTCCAGTAACTAGCAGATGGGGATAGCCAATTAATACCAAATAAATTCTTATATTCGTTTGCATCGACTACTAATTCAATTCCACCAATCAATCGAATTTCATCTGCTAATTTAAGGGCTGCTAATTGAATTTCCTGCATTTGCTCATCTGCTATTCCGGGTGCTGGCGTAATACTCAAATTGTTGGTTCTGAGCGTTGCTGTCCAACTCGAAACCTGGGTATGGGCAGATCTAGCAACTAAAATCGATATGGATTCATCACGTTGTTCAAATATTTCTATTTGACTTAGTAATTCAAGTGTTTTAGATGATGGATATATCTTTACTCCAGATTTTTCAACAGTTTTAATGGTTGATAGCGGAATTAGATTAGGGTCTACGCATAGTAAATCACAGCCATCCGCAAATTGAATTAGCTCGTCTGTCGAGATTCTCTCAGAGTTAAACTTTACTTTGATGCCCAAATTTACCGCTTCATGCTCAAAATAATTCCAAACATTTGAGAAGGTAACAATGCCAATAGTTGGGAATCCCATGTAATAAGGTTACCTGCATAATGACTCAATTAATTCTTGCCTCATCATCCGCCTCTAGGTTGCGCCTTTTAAAAAGTGTTGGAATTAATCCAATCGTTATGGTTAGTGGGGTTGATGAGGATGCTAAAGAATTTGACTCCCTCTTACCGGCTGAACTTGTAATGGCCCTTGCAATTTTAAAAGCTCATACCGTAAAAAAATCTGCACCAGAAGGTTCGATTATCATTGGTTGTGATTCAACATTTGAATTCAATGGAAAATCTCTTGGTAAGCCAGGTACAAGGGAGAACGCAATTAGTAGGTGTAAGGAGTTGAGTGGTAGTTATGGATACCTTCACACCGGACATTGTTTAATTGATCTAAAACAAGGTATTGAAATTAGCGAATGTTCAACATCAAAGGTTCAGTTTGCACAAATGAGTGATACCGAGATAGTTGATTATGTAGATTCAGGTGAACCATTACAGGTAGCTGGTGGGTTTACATTAGATGGGCTAAGTGCTCCGTTTATTACAAATATTGAAGGTGACCCTAGTGGAATTATTGGCTTATCCCTTCCCGTGTTACGCAAGATGATTATCTCTCTCGGTTATAGCTGGCCTGATTTTAAAAATATTTGATTTTTTAGGATAAGTTGGTCGTATGAGTGATCTCTATAAGGACCCAATTAGGACTGCTGAAAAAGCGGCAAAAGATATTGCAAAAATAACTGGTAAAAATTATCACGATGTGGCATTAGTTATGGGATCCGGATGGATTTCAGCGGCAGATGCTTTGGGCAAACCATCACATGAATTTCCAGTTACAGATTTATCAGGGTTTCCTGAGCCAACAGTTATTGGTCATGGCGGAAAAGTTAGATCTTATAAATTAGAAAACTCAGTTAACGCGCTTGTATTTTTAGGTCGAACACATTTTTATGAAGGCCTTGGTATGGAGCCAGTTGCACATGCTGTTCGAACTTCAGTTAAGGCTGGATGCCGAACAATAGTCTTAACAAATGCGTGTGGAGGCATAAATACTGATTATAAAGTTGGCCAACCAGTTCTTATTAGAGATCATATTTCACTAACTGCAGCCTCTCCTTTAATTGGTGCAGATTTTGTGGATTTAACAGATCTTTACAGTAAGAGACTACGTGAAATTGTAAAAACAGAAGATCCATCTCTTGCTGAAGGTGTGTATGCACACTGGCGAGGACCTTCATATGAAACTCCAGCGGAAATAAAAATGATGCGGACAATGGGTGCAGATTTAGTTGGTATGTCTACCGTACCTGAAGCAATTGCTGCTCATGCACTAGGTGCACAGATTTTGGCTATATCACTTGTAACTAATGCAGCTGCAGGTGTTACTGGCGAAAAGCTAAATCATGAAGAGGTTATAGCTGCTGGAAAAGCTGCGGCTGATCGAATGGGTAATCTTTTGGCAAAGGTGCTGCCTAAGTTGTGATCTCAGATCAATTAAGGAGTGAGGTTAAAAATTGGATCATCTCTGATCCAGATAAAAAAACTGCGGCTCAGTTACAAAATTGGCTAGATGAAAACAATGAGATCGAGTTAAAACGTTGCTTTAATGGATTTTTACAATTTGGCACCGCAGGGCTAAGAGGACCTATTGGCCCTGGTCCTTCCTGTATGAATCGAGCTGTTGTTAGCCGAACAGCTACTGGAATTGCTGCTTTTATGAATAGCCATGACCTGACATCTGTAGTGATTGGTCGTGATGCCCGCCATGGATCGGCTGAGTTTGCACTAGATAGTGCAGAAATTTTTGCTGGAGCTGGCATCAAAACTTTCGTTCTACCGCGAGAACTTCCCACGCCAGTTCTAGCTTTCGCAGTAAAAAAGTTAAATGCAAATCTCGGAATTATGGTTACTGCAAGCCACAATCCCGCATCTGATAATGGATATAAAGTTTATTTAGGTGGTGAAATAGGAGGAGTTAAATACCAAGGATCGCAAATCATTGACCCAATTGACCAAGAAATATCAAAACAAATCTTAAAAGCAGATTTATTACCTAAAAGATCATCATCATTTGAAATTATTAGCGAAGAACTTGTTAACGACTATGTTTTAAATGTTACAAAACTAGTAAATGTGCCTAATACCCTTAAGATTATCTATACAGCCCTTCACGGCGTCGGTACACAAACTGTGCTTAAAGTATTTGAAAAAGCAAAATTTGCTCCACTTATTTTAGTAGCTGAACAGTCTCAACCAAATCCTGATTTTCCAACAACTCCATTTCCCAATCCAGAAGAGAATGGCGCAATGGACTTAGCGATGGACTATGCTAAAAAGTACAACGCTGATTTGATAATTGCTAATGATCCAGATGCAGATAGGTGCGCTATTGGAGTCAATGATCCAAACTTAGGTTGGCGAATATTGCGTGGTGATGAGGTTGGTGTGATTATTGGAAAATATCTGATTGATAGCGGTAGATTAACTGGTAAAACTATGTCAAACTCATTAGTTTCATCTACCTTGCTATCCAAAATAGCATTTAAATACAAAATGAATTTCGAAGAAACCTTGACTGGATTTAAATGGATTTCAAAGGTTCCTAATCTTGGGTACGGTTACGAGGAAGCGCTTGGATACTGTGTTGATCCTGACTCAGTAAATGACAAAGATGGAATAAGTGCTGCAGTATTAATTGCTCAATTAGCGGGAGAATTAAAGGCTAAATCCAGTTCGCTACTTGATTATTTACAAAGCATTAGCGAAGAATTTGGTTTCCATGCAACTGATCAAATCTCAATTAGAGTAAAAGAGCTAGTTGAAATAGATAATTTCCTTATTAAAATAAAAAGTAATCCGCCTAAACACATCGCCGGGCAAGATTTAGAATCTATTGAAGATTTAGCTATCTCTAAAAAACTAAAAACTCCGGGAATCCGTATGATATTTAAGGGTGGAACCAGAGTCATAATTAGGCCAAGTGGAACCGAGCCAAAGTTAAAGTGTTACATTGAGGTAGTTTGCAATACCAAAGGTGAGGCTGCGGAACTGCTCTCGCAAATAAAGGCAGCATTGACTAAAGTACTCTCATGATTGTTGATGGTAGTGAGGGATCGCTAAAAAAATTTTTAGCTGATTTACCACCAGTTGATCAGGTTGGAGCTGATTCTAGAGCGGCAATGCTGGCCACACGAAGTATTAAAACCACAAGCAAAGCTTGGGCAATTGATATGGCAATTAAGATGGTTGATTTAACAACTCTTGAGGGAGCAGATTCTCCTGGAAAAGTGAAGGCACTTTGTTCAAAAGCGGTAAGGCCTGACCCAACTGATCCTACTGTGCCAATGGTTGGAGCGATCTGTGTTTATAACGATATGGTGAAAATTGCTCGTACTGAATTAAACACTCTAGGAGGAAAAGACATAGCAGTTGCAGCTGTCGCTACAGCATTTCCATCCGGAAGAGCATCACTTGCTGTAAAAAAGCTTGATACTCAAGATGCCCTTAATGCCGGAGCAAATGAAATTGATATGGTGATTGATCGTGGGGCATTTCTTTCTGGCAGAGTTGGTGAAGTTTTTGAAGAGATAACAATAATTAAGCAATTGTGCGGAGATAAAGCTCATCTTAAAGTTATTTTAGAAACTGGTGAATTAGTAACTTATGATAATGTTAGAAAAGCTTCTTACCTTGCGATGTTAGCAGGAGCTGATTTTATAAAAACAAGCACTGGTAAAGTAACGCCGGCTGCTACTGCACCAGTTGTACTTGTGATGCTTGAAGCTGTTCGTGATTACTTCCTACTAACCGGAAACAAAATTGGGGTTAAACCAGCTGGTGGGATTAGAACTACCAAGGACGCGATTAAGCAATTAGTGTTAGTAAATGAGACTGCCGGGTCAGAGTGGCTAAACCCTTCCCTTTTTAGAATCGGTGCCAGCGCACTCTTGAACGACTTACTTATGCAGAGAATAAAGTTACGCACTGGGCACTACGCTAGTGCCAATTACGTAACAATGGATTAGGTGGTTATGAGCGGTTTTGAATATGCAAATGCGCCGGAATCTAGGGCAATTGCAAATATAGACAATTCATATGGATTATTCATTGGTGGAAAGTTTGTTAACCCTAAAAAAGGGAAAAGTTTTAATACTATTAACCCAGCAACTGAAGAGATACTTTCAAAAATTGGATACGCAGATAGATTTGATGTTGATTTAGCTGTAAAAAGTGCACGAACTGCTTTTACAAAGATCTGGTCTAAAATGCCAGCAAAAGAGCGTGGTAAATATCTTTATCGGATCGCTCGAATCATGCAAGAGCGAGCACGCGAGTTTGCCGTAGTTGAAACTTTAGATAACGGAAAACCGATCCGAGAATCTCGGGATACCGATATACCGCTGGCTGCTGCACACTTTTTTTATCATGCTGGCTGGGCAGATAAATTGGATTATGTAGGACTTGGTAATAAACCAAAGCCGGTTGGTGTTGTTGGTCAGATAATTCCTTGGAATTTTCCACTGTTGATGCTTGCCTGGAAAATAGCTCCGGCACTTGCTGCAGGAAATACCGTTGTTTTAAAACCAGCAGAAACAACGCCACTAACTGCATTGCTATTTGCTCAAGTTTGCCAACAGGCTGGTCTGCCAGATGGTGTTGTGAATATCATTACTGGCGATGGTGTATCTGGAGCGGCGCTTGTAAATCATCCAGATATAAACAAAATAGCTTTTACGGGCTCAACTGAAGTTGGCAAAGCAATTGCCAGGTCTATTTCTGCGACAAAAAAGAGTGCAACGTTAGAACTAGGTGGAAAGGCCGCTAACCTTGTATTTGATGATGCAGCAATTGATGAGGCTGTTGAGGGAATTGTTAATGGAATATTCTTTAATCAGGGTCATGTTTGCTGTGCCGGTTCAAGATTACTATTGCAAGAGAATATTGCTGATGAAGTCTTAGAGAAACTTAAAAAACGAATGAGTTTAATTAGAGTTGGTGATCCAATGGATAAAAATACCGATTTAGGAGCAATTAACTCTGCTGAGCAACTGAAGAGAATTCAAGAAATTTCAAATACAGGTGATGCTGAAGGTGCTAATAGGTGGTCACCAGAATGTAAATTGCCAAGCAAGGGCTTTTGGTACCCACCAACAATATTTACGGGAGTTTCTCAGTCGCACCGAATTGCACGTGAAGAAATATTTGGCCCCGTGTTATCCGTTCTTACATTTAGAACTCCTGCTGAAGGAATTGAGAAAGCAAATAACACTATGTATGGACTATCAGCTGGAATTTGGAGTGATAAGGGATCTAAAGTTTTATGGGCTGCCAAGCAGTTAAAGGCTGGTGTAATTTGGAGTAATACTTTCAATAAATTTGATCCAGCAAGCCCATTTGGTGGGTACAAGGAGTCTGGTTGGGGACGTGAAGGTGGCCGTCACGGGCTTGCCGGTTATTTAATTTCGGATGTAAAGGCAAGTAAATGAGCCGCATAGATGTAAATAAAACTTACAAACTATTTATAGGCGGAGCTTTCCCAAGAAGTGAATCTGGTCGTGTCTATGAGGTTAAAGGTGCTAACAAGAAGTTTATTGCAAATCCTTCATTAGCTTCTAGAAAAGATTTGCGAGATGCGGTAGTTGCAGCTAAATCTGCTCAGCCTGGCTGGGCTAATGCAACTGCATTTAACCGCGGTCAAATCTTGTATCGAATTGCTGAAATTATGCAGGGCCGTAGCGAACAATTTATTGATGAAATATGCGAACTAGAAGGTGTAACAAGCAAAGTGGCAAAAATTCAAATCGAAGAGGCAATTGATACTTGGATTTGGTACTCCGGCTGGTGTGACAAATTATCCTCAGTTACTGGATCATTGAATCAAGTATCAGGACCTTTTTATAACTTTACAAGCCCTGAAGCATTAGGAGTAGTTGCAATCTTTGCAGAAAATAAACCATCTTTGCTGGGTGTTGTTAGAACTCTGGCACCCGTAATTACCGGAGGAAACTCAGCTGTTTTGATTGCAAGTGAGAATTATCCGCTATCAGCAATTACTTTGAGTGAAGTTATTGCAACAAGTGATATGCCTGCCGGTGTTGTAAACATTCTTACCGGAAAAAGTTCTGAGTTAGCGCCTTGGGTAGGAGCTCATATGGAAATTGATGGTGTAGATGTTGCAGGATTAAGTAAAAAACAAGAAGAAGAATTACGGCTTGTTGGTGCCGATAATCTAAAGAGGGTATTTAGATTCAGTTCGATTAATCACCTAGATCGAATTACTTATTTTATGGAACAAAAAACAGTCTGGCACCCAATCGGTATTTAATTTTATTCAGCAGAAATTGCCGCATAAGCTGGTTTAATTACCTTTTCGATTATTTCAAGCCGTTCTTCAAATGGAATAAATGAGCTCTTAAGAGCGTTAACAGTTACTCGTTGTAGATCTATAAATTTCCAATCAAATGATTTAACACACTGACTCATCTCATTACTCATTGATGTATTACTCATCAGGCGATTATCAGTGTTTAATGTAACTCGAAAACGAAGTTTGGCTAACTTCCCAATTGGGTGCTCAGCAAAAGTTTTAGCCGCACCAGTTTGAAGGTTCGAAGTAGGACAAAGCTCTAACGGAATTCTTCGGTCTCTAACATACGAAGCAAGTGGGCCAAGTTTTGGTGAGCTACTAGAAAAATCAATATCGTCGATAATTCGAACTCCATGTCCTAATCTTTCCGCGCCACAAATTTGGATAGCCTCCCAAATAGAGGGTAAACCGTAAGCCTCACCTGCATGGATAGTGAAGTGGGCATTTTCTTTTCTTAAGTATTCAAAGGTTTCTAATTGATTAGATGGTGGAAACCCGTCCTCTGGGCCGGCAATATCAAAACCAACTACACCTTTATTGCGAAACTTAACCACAGCAGCAGCGGCTTGCTGTGATTTATTATTTTGTCTCATTCCGCAAAGTAGGGATTCAACTCTAATATTTTTTCCCTCCCTTGCTGCTTCGATCATACCTTCCTTATAACCTTCAATTGTTGCCTCAACTACCTGATCTAACGTTAAGCCCTGTTCGGTAAATAACTCAGGCGCTCCTCTTACTTCAGCATAAACAACTCCGTCTCGAGCTAAATCTATTACGCACTCACGTGCAACTCGGATAATTGCTTCTTTTGTTTGCATAACAGCAATTGTGTGTGAAAAAGTTTCTAGGTATCGAACGAGTGAGTGAGAATTACAAGATTCTTCAAACCAGTCTGCTAATTTTTTAGGGTCATTTGTTGGTAATTTTTTATATCCAATTTTTTCTGCAATCTCAATAATTGTCTGAGGACGTAATCCACCATCTAAATGGTCATGCAAAAGCGCTTTCGGAACTCGCTTAATCTGCTCATCAGTTGGTGAGTTTGTTAGCGACACTTAACCCTCAATTCTTTCGATTACTAATGGTAATCGGTTAATTTGATCATCATTACTACCAATTGAAAATGAACCT
Source organism: Actinomycetota bacterium (assembly GCA_041181125.1). Taxonomy (GTDB): domain Bacteria; phylum Actinomycetota; class Actinomycetes; order Nanopelagicales; family Nanopelagicaceae; genus Nanopelagicus. The sequence continues at coordinate 27,716 of JBEGQD010000066.1, forward strand.
ACTAATGCTTCCGATGCTCGAGCAAACCTGGTGGAATCGTCGGAATGAAGCGTTAATATACTTTGACCTTCCGTAACAATATCTCCTGGTTTTGCATGAATTTCTATACCAGCACCAAGTTGAAGTACTTCACCTTGTTTCTGCCTTCCAGCACCTAGCCGCCATGCTGCAACGCCAACCTTCATCGCATCTAAAGTTAATAATTTTCCAGATTTATTTGCTTTAACTTCTATTTTTTCCTTCGCTACTGGCAGTGGTGCATCATTATCGCCACCTTGAGCCTTAATCATTTTGCGCCAAACATCCATAGCCATCCCATTTTTTAAAGCTTGGGCAGGATCTACTTTCGGCTTTATTTCAACTGCATCTAGCATTTCATTTGCTAATAAAAGTGTAAGTTCAACGACATCACTAGGTCCACCACCGGCCAAAACTTCAAGCGTTTCCCTTATTTCTAAGGCATTTCCAGCGGTTAATCCAAGTGGAACATCCATTGCAGTTACTAGTGCCCTAGTAGCTACCCCTGCTCTTTTACCTAAATCAACCATAGTTCTTGCAAGTAGAGCAGCATCCTTAGGATCACTCATGAAAGCACCAGAGCCAGTCTTTACATCAAGAACTAAGGCACTTGTACCCTCTGCGATTTTCTTGCTCATTATTGAAGAAGCAATCAAGGGAATGGCTTGCACGGTCCCTGTAACATCTCGTAACGCATAAAGCTTTTTATCTGCAGGTGCAAGTCCTGTACCAGCTGCGCAAATAACTGCACCACATTCTTGAATTACTTTTAGCATCTCATTATTGCTTAGCGATGCTTTCCAACCTTTTATCGACTCTAACTTATCAAGTGTGCCACCGGTATGACCTAGCCCACGACCAGATAATTGTGGAACGGCTGCACCGCAGGCAGCAACTAATGGAGCAAGATGTAAAGTTATTTTATCTCCAACGCCACCTGTTGAATGTTTATCAACTGTTGGACGGTCTAACATAGACCAATCCATACGTTCACCACTTGCAATCATTGCATCGGTCCAACGTGATATCTCACGATTATTCATTCCATTAAGCAAGATTGCCATTAATAGCGCAGACATCTGTTCATCAGCTATTAAACCTCGAGTATAAGCCTCTACGGTCCAATCAATTTGTTCATTACTTAGTTCATGTTTATCTCGTTTTGCTGAAATTATCTCTACTGCGTCAAACCTTTCACTCATTTAAGATCCTCTGGGCCAAAAGCCCAAGGAAGTAATGTTGAAAATGGTTTAGGACCCTCTGGTGTCATAAACAACATCTCATTACCACCATGCTCAAACAGTAATTGTCTACATCGACCACATGGAGATAAATACTCTCCATTTCCATCAACGCAAACAACAGCAACTAATCTCCCACCACCGGTTGCTGTTAATGATGAAATCAACCCACACTCAGCACATAACCCAACACCATAGCTAGCATTCTCACTGTTACAGCCAACAACAATTCGGCCATCAGAAACTAAACCAGCTACTCCTACTTTAAATTTTGAATAAGGTGCATAGGCATTCTTCATAATATCTTTTGCTGAAGAATAAAGCTGGTCCCAATTTATTTCCATAGGATAATTGTCCTACGAAAATTTATTATTTATTACCGCGTGTATATGGAATTCCATCTGCGGCTGGGGCTCTAACCCGGCCAACTACGCCCGAAACAGCGATAATAGTTGCAATATAAGGCACCATTAACATGAATTCGGATGGAATTGATACGCCAATAATAGAAAGATTTCCCTGTAGGTTATTTGCGAAACCAAAGAAAAGTGCTGCAACTATTGCACCTCTTGGTGTCCACTTGCCAAAGATTAGGCAGGCAAGAGCAATAAAACCGGCACCAGCGGTCATGTTCTGAGAAAAAGGTCCAACTGCTCCAACGGTGAAGTACGCCCCGCCAGTTCCGGCAACCAATCCTGCAAGCATAACGTTCTTAAATCGTAAACGATTGACATCAATACCGACACTATCTGCAGCTACCGGAAGTTCACCAATTGCTCTTGTGCGAAGTCCCCATCTTGATTTAAATAATGCAATTTGAATGAAGATAACAAAGGCGTACATTAGATAAACAATAATTGTTTGATTAAACAATGTTGGCCCAATTATAGGTAGATTAGATAGTATTGGAATTTTAATTGGTGAAAAACTTACGCCCATATTCCACTTATCTTCATAAGGAATTAATAACGTCGTATAGAAGAAATTAGTCAGTCCTAGAACTAATACATTTATAACAAATCCAAGAATTACCTGATCCACCTGAAACTGAATTGAAAAATAAGCAAGTATAAGAGAGATAAGTGCGCCGGCTATTGGAGCAGAAAGTAATCCGAGAATGGCATTTTGAGTTATGCTAGAAACTACGGCTGAAACAAAGGCAGCAAAAAGTAATTGCCCTTCAATTGCAATATTAATTACACCTGATTTTTCACACAATAATCCAGACATCGAACCAAATATGAGTGGAACTGAAAGCATAATTGCACCTTGCAGTAAGCCCGTAAATGGAATGAACTTTCCAGCTGCTGCCCAACACAAGAACGCTAGGATGCTTCCAAATCCAAATAAAAAACTTCCTAAAGAAAGATTCTTATTTTTTCTAAAAAGAAGATATGAAATTATCACACCCAATAAGGCGATCAGTAAGAATATTAATGCCCCATTCTTTGAAGCGATTTTCCACTCACTAATTAATTTCCATTCTTCGCCCAGTACAAATCCAAAGGTAATATCCTCTGTTTTATTCGATTTTAAGTAAAAAACTACAGCAAAAAAAATCCAAAATATAAGCATAGAAATAACTCCACGCATTTGCCGTTTCTGTTTTTCACTTAAATTATTCATTATCCATTCCAGCCTTTAGCGGTCATAGATTTATCAGTGAGTGATTTCTTTATGCGGAAAATTGATTTCATTAATGCAGGAGCAGCGATAAACAAGACTATTAATGCTTGAATTACTTGCACAATGTCTGGGGATGTTCCCGTATTAGACAAAAGAGTTCGACTTCCAGTTTGAAGTGCACCAAAAAGAAATGCACCGAAAACTGTGCCTATGGGTGTTGCTTGCCCCAATAAAGCCACAGTGATTGCATCAAATCCAAGACTTCCAGCAATTCCGGCCGCTAAAGCATGCTCAGTTCCAAGGAGATGTACAGCTCCACCCAAGCCAGCTAAACCACCACAAATAAACATAGTCATTGTGGTCACAAATGGAATCGATATTCCAGCCGTTCTGGCAGCATTAGCGTTTGAACCTACAGCGCGAAACTTAAATCCGAGAGTACTCTTGTTGAGAATCCACCAAACAAAAACCGCAGCTATTAGTGCAATAAAAATTCCAGCATGAATGCGTAAATTTTCACCAAATAACTTTGGTAACTGTGCGCTTGGATTGACCTCAGGTGCGAGTGGATCTTGCCTTCCTGGACGTAAGAATGTACTTGTTTTTAACAACCACAGAATAAAAAGTGATGCGACGTAATTTAGCATTATGGTAACAATTACTTCATGAGCACCAGTCTTTGCTTTCAATAATCCAACTAATCCGCCAAATAATCCGCCAAGCAAAATTCCAACAAAAATTGCAATTGTTACATGAAGCACTGGGGAGAAATTATAATGAAAACCAACATATGAGGCTCCAATCGCACCAAAAATGAATTGTCCTTGCGCTCCGATATTAAATAAACCAGATCTGAATGCCAATGCAACCGAAAGTCCGCTAAGAATAAGAGGGGTTGAGGTTACTATTGTTTCAGATAAAGGATAAAAGCCGTTAATTATTCCTGACTGCCTTGATAAATTTATATCGAAAATAGATCCTTGAAAAACCGCTAAATATGAATTCCCAATTTTTGCAGCAGCTGAAGTTAGAAATTTACCAGGAGACGAGATTTGTGACATTACCACAGCATCTGAAAGCACAATAATTATTCCTCCAATAAAGAAGGCAAAAATAAATGCTAAAAAAGGTAACATCATATTGTTACGAAGTTTTTCAATGAATTTCTTCATTAATTTATTCCAGCCATCATTAATCCAAGTTTCTCTCTAGAAATATCAGGCGAAACAACTCCAACAATCTCACCCCTATAAATCACAGCAATTCGATCAGCTAAGGCAGATACTTCGTCTAATTCACTACTTATTAATAACACTGCTCTATTGGCAGCTCGCTCTGCCATTAGGCGTTGATAAACAAACTCAATAGAGCCAACATCTAACCCTCTCGTTGGTTGCGATGCAATCACAAGTTCAACATTACGAGATAATTCTCGGGCTAACACCACTTTTTGTTTATTACCACCTGAAAGTGAAGAGGAGGTATCAAAGATACTTTGAGTTCTTACATCGAACTCTTTAACTAACTTGATTGCGTTTTCTCGAACAAATTCCTTATTGATCTGGCCGCGTTTAGCAACAGGTTCTATATCGTGGGTATCTAAAATTAAGTTCTCCGCAATACTAAAACTTCCAATAAGCCCGTCTAGTTCCCGAGATTCTGGAATAAATGCTACGCCGGCTCGAAGTGAGTCTCTTACACTTTTTTTCAAGATTTCTTCATCATTAATCTTTATAGATCCGGTTACATGGTTTTCCAGATTTACTAAAGCTCGTGCAAGTTCGGATTGTCCATTACCTTGCACACCTGCAATGGCTAGAATTTCACCGGCTCTAATTTCAAGTGAAATATTATTAACAATTTTTCTACCGACTGAGTTAAATATACTCAAATCCTTAATGGATAGTATAGTTTTTCCAGTTTTTACTTCAGGCTTATCTGGAATTAAATCCACTTCTCGGCCAACCATCATGCTAGCCAATTCTTCTTGAGAGCTAGATGGCGAAGTAACTCCTACAACCTTACCAAGTCGAATGACAGTAATTTTGTCTGCCACGGCCTTCACCTCGCGCAATTTGTGCGTGATGAAAATTATCGCCGTGCCTTTTGCTTTTAAAGTACGCATAATATTTAATAATTCATCTGTCTCTTGTGGAGTTAGAACTGCAGTTGGTTCATCTAGAATCAATACTTTCGCGTCATACATGAGTGCTCTAATAATTTCTACACGTTGCTGAACTCCTACTGGTAGATCTTCAATCAGAGAATCTGGATTGATATCAAACTTAAATTCATTTGCAATACTTTGAATTTTATTTTTCGCTTCATCTAGGGTGAGAATTCCCCGCTTAGATTGTTCATGTCCTAAAACTATATTTTCTGCCACTGTAAAAACTGGTACTAACATGAAGTGCTGATGAACCATACCGATACCAAAATTTAAGGCGTCAGACGGCTCTTTAATCGTGACCTCTTTGCCATCAACAAAAATTGATCCGCTATCTGCTTCTATTAATCCATAAACGATATTCATTAATGTAGATTTACCGGCACCATTTTCACCAAGAATGGCATGTATCTCGCCGTTTTTAACATCTAAATTTATTTGGTCATTAGCAATTAAGGAATTAAATTTCTTGGTGATTCCTTTTAACTCTAACGACACCTATTGCTCCTTAATTAAAACTGGGTGAGTTAGAAATCTAACTCACCCAGCGATAATACAGATTGAACGACTGTTAGTCGATCAATTAATCAACTGTAACTATACCTGATGCAATATTTGCAGAAATATTCTTTAAATCTTTCTGTAATTTTGCAGGTATTTTATTTTTCCATGATGGAGTGATTACGTAAGAAACACCTTTATTCTTAAGTGTTCCAACATACGGTGCATTTGTGAATTTACCATCATATGCCTCTTTAACAGTTGCAAGAACGCCTTCCTTTAAGCCCTTCAGAGCTGAAACGGGTGTAACGCTTGCAAACTGCTTACCGGTATCCATTACTGCAGCATCTACCCAGATAACGTTTGACTTTCCAGATTTCAAACTGTTACCAGCAGTTGTTGCTTGCATATTGCCAGATACAGGGAAAATAAAGTCTGCACCTTGTTGTTCAAATGCAATTGAGGTTGAAAGAGCTTTTGTTGTGTCATCAAAACTGCCTAAGAAAGTTCCTTTTTTAGTGGATGGATTCCAACCAAGAACTTGAACATTAGTTCCATTAAGTGCGTTATAGAACTCAACGCCATTTGCGTAACCATCCATGAAGATAGTTACGGTAGGAATTTGCATACCTCCGTATGTAGCAACCTTGCCAGTCTTTGACATGCCTGCTGCAAGGTAACCAACTAAGAATGAGTTCTCATCAGTTTTGTATGTAATACCCTTTTGATTTGGTCCACCTGACCAGCCATCGACAAGTGAGAAATTGATATTTGGATTTTTCGCAGCTGCAGCGCCAATAGCGTCACCTAGCAAATATCCAACACCAATAATTGAGGTACAACCCTTATCAACAAATTTCTGAACATTTGGTGCGTAATCTGCGCCAGATTTAGCTGGTAAATACTCTATTGATGATGCATAGCCAGCAGCCTTTGCAGCTTTAGCACCCTCATATGAAGTTTGGTTAAAAGACTTGTCGTTGATTCCAGCAGTATCTAGAGCAACGCATACCTTCTGCTTAACTCCTGCGGCATTTGCTGGAGCAACTGCAACTGAAGTCAATAATGATGCAGCTGCGATAGCTACAACTACTTTGTATGATTTTTTCAAAATCCCTCCCAAGGACTAAGCCCAAAAAATTTGGGTTATTTGTAGGCTGACCCTATCTGTAAGGCGGATTTACGCACTAGCAACGCCCTATGGAGCAGATTACGATTTGTTTAGAATTGCTTAAACTCTTACTTAAGAGTTAAGGGTTTGCTCTAAAAACCTGCAGGTTTTAACTCAAACTAGTCCAATAGCTGAATATGCGGCCTTAAGAGTGGCTATGGCTACCTCATTTGCCCTTGCTGCCCCATTATTTAAGATTCGAATCAACTCCCCTTGGTCAGCCATTAATTCCTTCGTCAGTTTGCCAATCGGTTCAAGTTTACTAATCACTACCTCAGCAACAGCTGCTTTAAACTCTCCGTACCCTTTGCTAGAAAACTCACCCTCTAAATCTTGAATAGATTTTCCAGACAGAGCTGAATGAATTGTAAGTAAATTCGAGATACCAGGTTTTGATTTCTCATCGAACTTAACTTCTTTGCCATCATCGGTAACTGATGATTTAAACTTCTTTAAAGTTACCTCTGGCGAGTCCAGCAACTCAATAACGCCAGCCATTGATGAAGCCGACTTGCTCATCTTTGCGGTTGGATCTTGTAAATCATTAATTTTTGCTAGTGATTTGATTATTTGCGGTTGTGGAATATTAAAAATTTTATTATATTTATTATTAAACCTTTGGCCTAAATCTCGAGTTAATTCAATATGTTGCCTTTGATCTTCACCTACTGGAACAAAATCTGCTTGATAAAGCAAAATATCTGCCGCTTGCAGAATTGGATAGGTGAATAAGCCAACATTAGTTCGATCTGTGCCACCTTTTTGGGATTTATCTTTAAATTGAGTCATTCTGCCGGCTTCACCAAAACCGGTAATACATTCAAGCACCCAAGCTAATTGATTATGTGCTGGGACATGAGATTGAATAAAAAGTGTGCATTTGCTTGGGTCAACTCCAATTGCAATCAATTGTGCGGCGGATAATAAAATTCGCTTCTGTAATACTTTTGGGTCAGTTTCGATAGTCAAAGCGTGTAGATCTACTACACAATAAAATGCATCATGATCATGTTGCAGCTCAACCCATTGCTTGAGTGCGCCTAAATAATTACCAAGATGAAAAGAGTCATGAGTTGGCTGTATGCCAGATAAGACTCTTTTTTTGCTCATCACTTCACATCATCTCTGGCAAGTAAAAGTTTGCCCACCCGCTTGCCGCTCATGCTGATAATTGTAAAGCGTGCTCCATTAATTCGAACTACATCATTAACCTGCGCAATTCGCCCTAAATAATGCATAACAAAGCCACTGATAGTTTCGTATGGACCCTCCGGCAAACTTATCCCGGCTAATTCGTGTAAATCTTCAAGTGAAATTAAACCGTCAATTTCAATATCGCCGGTTCGTGGTTGCACTTGAGAAGTTAATTCATGAGAATCATATTCATCATGAATATCACCAATAAGACATTCAACTAAATTTTCTAAGGTGATAATTCCATCAGTACCACCATACTCATCCAGCACAATTGCAATATGTTGGCGTTTACTACGCATCTCAGTTAAAGCTGGTAGTACACCTTTAGTACCAGGCAAGAAGATTACATTCCTAACAATCTCCATAATTGTTATTTGAGTGTCATCTAATTTCGGATTAAGTAAATCGCGAACATGTAGGAAACCAATTACCTCATCACTACTTCCTCGTACTACTGGATAGCGTGAGTGAGCAAGGTCAACAGCAACTTTACGCGCTTGAGAAATAGTCAGTGATGCATCTAAGAAATCAACCTCAGTTCTTGGAACCATAACCTCATGGATTAGGCGATCACTAGAGTTAAAAACCTCTTCAACAATATCGCGCTCTTCTTTTGTTAAGTCAGCATGGCCACTTACTAAATCCATTAACTCAGATTCAGAGATCTGATTTCTCGTGGACTTTGCAGTTATACCGAACAATCTAACAACCAAATCAGTCGAATTTGAAAGTAACCAAATTATTGGGCGAAATATAATTGCAATTCGATCAATTGTTGCAGCAGATGCGAGCGCAATTGATTCAGTTTTATATAGCGCTAATCGCTTCGGAACCAACTCACCAAATACCAAAGAGATATATGCAATCACTAAGGTAATTCCAACAATTGAAATAATTTCACTTGCTGAATTAGAAATTCCAAGCTCTTCTAATCTAGGAATTACATAAACTCCAAGTTGATCAGCGCCTAAAGCTGCAGATAGAAAACCGCAAAGTGTTATACCAACTTGAGCCGCTGCTAAGAATCGGTTGGGATTTTTAGCAAGATGGGCAACTCGAGCCCCCCGCTTACCTTTGTTTGCCAGCTGTTTAACCTGAGAATCACGAAGTGAGATAAGTGCAATCTCGGCTGCAACGAAAATTCCGCCCACTGCAATTAAAGCTAAGACGATCGCAATACTTTTTAAAACACCTTCAGCCATATCTCTAATGATAACCAACTGGCATAAATCCCGTTGGGAATGAGAGAAGTGACCAAATTTTCCTATCACTCCTTAATGGCGTAAACTTTGCTTACTCTCACAATTGTGAGATCTTCATCCAACGGATCGTCGGGTACGTACCTACCCGGAAGAAGGAGTAAAAAGTCATGGCCTCAGTTGTATTCAAGCAGGCATCTCGAATCTACCCTGGAACTACAAAACCTGCGGTAGATAAGTTAGATCTCACCGTAAATGATGGTGAGTTTTTAGTACTAGTTGGACCATCTGGTTGCGGTAAATCAACATCGCTTCGCATGTTAGCCGGGCTTGAGGAGATTGATACTGGTTCGATTTGGATCGGCGATAAAGATGTAACCAATGTGGCACCTAAAGATCGTGATATTGCAATGGTCTTTCAATCTTATGCTCTGTATCCTCATATGTCGGTTGCTGAAAATATGGGCTTTGCATTAAAGATTGCCGGTGTAGCTAAAGAAGAACGCGATCGTCGGGTATTAGAAGCGGCAAAATTGTTAGATTTAGAAGATTATTTAGATCGTAAACCAAAAGCTTTATCTGGTGGACAGCGTCAGCGAGTTGCTATGGGGCGCGCAATTGTGAGAGAGCCACAAGTTTTCTTAATGGATGAGCCATTATCAAACCTTGACGCAAAGCTACGGGTTGCAACTCGTACTCAAATTGCTGCACTACAACGCCGACTTGGAATTACAACTGTTTATGTAACACATGATCAGGTTGAAGCTATGACCATGGGTGATCGTGTTGCAGTTCTTAAAGATGGTTTATTGCAGCAGGTTGATACACCAAGAAATCTCTATGAAAAACCGCAAAATATTTTCGTAGCAGGATTTATTGGTTCTCCAGCTATGAACCTGTTAACAGCTTCAGTATCAAGTGGAAAAGCAATGCTAGGAAATCTAGCCATATCCGTTCCAGCAAGTACACCTTCATCTGTAACAGTTGGAATTAGACCAGAGGGTTTAACTCCTTCTTCAACTGGTTTTGAGATTGCAGTTGAAGTCGTTGAAGAGCTTGGATCGGATGCATATGTTTATGGCAAACCGGTAGATAAGTCGCTTAAATTTGCTAGTACAACTGACGAGTTAGGCCAAGTAATTATTAGATGGGATCCAAAAAACCCACCTAAGGCCGGGCAAACAGTCACAGTTGGAGCCAATGCTGATGCAATTCACTTATTTGATGCTGTTACTGGAAAACGCTTAAATTAATTAGTAATCAAAAAAACCCCACTCAAGATGAGTGGGGTTTTTTAACTCCAAATCTAAACCATTGCCTTCTTTAAATTTTCGTCAATTGCAGCTAAGAAATCTTGAGTATTAAGCCATGGCGCATCTTTGCTAATTAAAATCGCAAGATCCTTTGTCATTTTTCCACTCTCAACTGTTTCAATACACACCCGCTCTAAAGTCTTTGCAAACTCAGCGACCTTTGGAGTGTTATCAAGCTTTGCTCGGTGCGCTAATCCCTGTGTCCAAGCAAATATTGATGCAATTGGATTTGTTGAGGTCGCTTTGCCAGCCTGATGATCACGGAAGTGGCGCGTTACTGTGCCATGAGCTGCCTCAGCTTCTACAGTTTTACCATCTGGTGACATTAAAACTGAAGTCATAAGTCCAAGTGAGCCATAGCCCTGGGCAACAGTGTCTGATTGAACATCGCCATCATAATTCTTGCACGCCCAGATATAGCCACCTTCCCAGCGAAGCGAAGTAGCAACCATGTCATCAATTAAGCGATGGTCATACTCAAGTTTATTTTTATCAAACTCGGCTTTGAACTCTTTCTCAAATACTTCAGCAAAAATATCTTTAAATCGACCATCATAAGCTTTAAGAATTGTATTTTTTGTTGAGAGAAATACTGGGTACTTTCTAACTAACCCATAATTAAATGAGGCTCTTGCAAAATCTCTAATTGAGTCATCTAAGTTATACATGGCCATAGCAACTCCAGATGATGGAAAATCAAAGACATTAAACTCCATTGGCTTTGATCCATCTTCTGGTGTGAAGGTTACGGTTAATTTGCCAGCACCGGGAACTAAGAAATCTGTTGCTTTGTACTGGTCACCAAAAGCGTGACGGCCAATAACTATTGGCTTTGTCCAATGTGGAATTAACCTCGGAACATTTCTAATAATGATTGGTTCACGGAAAATTACTCCACCTAAAATATTGCGAATTGTTCCATTTGGTGATTTCCACATTTTCTTTAAATTAAACTCTTTAACCCGAGCTTCATCTGGAGTAATAGTTGCGCATTTAACTCCAACTCCATGTTTTTGAATTGCATGTGCAGAATCAATTGTTACCTGATCATCGGTTTTATCTCGATACTCAATACCTAGGTCGTAGTACTCAAGATTAATATCTAAGTAAGGCAAGATTAGGGAGTCTTTAATGAACTGCCAGATAATTCTGGTCATTTCATCGCCGTCTAACTCCACTACTGTTCCCTCAACTTTAATCTTATTCATATTCTGACTCCGCCCTTATAGATCTTTAACATCAAATTGTTTGGTACGAACAGCTTCTGCTGCCAACTTCAATGAATCTAATTCACTAGTGGTTAACTTTGTTTCAATTACTTTATTAATACCATTTTTACCTATTTGTGCCTCAACTCCTAAATACACTCCACTTATTCCATATTCACCATTAACCCACGCGCAGACTGGCAGTACTTCATTTGAATCAGTGATTACAGCTCTTGCCATTCGTGCTGCTGCTGCAGATGGTGCATAGTAGGCAGATCCGGTTTTAAGTAACCCAACAATTTCCGCTCCACCATTTCGTGTGCGATTAACTAAATCTGCAATTTCAGCTTCAGATAAAACTTCTGATAATGGCTTGCCATTTACAGTACATCGACTTGGCACTGGCACCATAGTTTCACCATGTGAACCGAGAGTTAAAGTTTTTACTACAGAATTCTCAACTCCACATTTTTCAGCTACAAAATTTGTAAAACGAGCAGTATCTAACATTCCTGCTTGACCCATAACTTTATTGTAGGAAAACTTTGTTGCAATCTGAGCTAATGCCGTCATCTCATCTAGTGGATTTGAAACAACGATGATTACTGCATTTGGTGAGTGCTTTGCAATATTTTCTGCAACGCCACGAACAATTCCCGCGTTAACTCCGATTAAATCCATTCTGCTCATTCCAGGTTTTCGTGGAAGTCCGGCAGTAATAACTACTACATCTGAATTAGCAGTTTTTTCATAACCGCCGCCATCGGCACTAGTAGTTGCACCAATTACTTTAGTTTCAAATTTTTCAATAGATCTTGATTGATTTATATCGAGTGCTAATCCTTCAGGCTTTCCTTCAACAATATCTGTAAGAACTACTGATTCAAAAATATTATATTCAGCAAGTCGAAGTGCAGTGGTAGATCCATAAAAACCAGCACCAACAACAGTTACTTTTCCAGATCTGCTCATTTAATCCTTTCAAGCGATATGTCCAATATTACTGATAAGCCGTGATACCGCTAAATCGAGGTGCTATTTAGCGTTAGGTAGGGAGAGCGCCAAGATAAATAACATGATGCAAATCATAATTGGCAAGATGAGTTCAATATTTCGTTTAATTTTCAACTGGGAGTACCTAGCCAATATAAATGCACTTGCTCCTAAAGATAAGGTAATTGAGCCGGTTCTCACCGCTCCACTTATTGAGATGACTAAGCCAATTACTACCACCGCTAACCCGAACCTACGGATTTGGTCTAATGTGAAACTTTCTTTCATTATTTTGCTAACTCAAGCAGATTACTCAACAACATCGCTCTAGTCATTGGGCCGACTCCTCCAGGCATTGGTGCAAAATAGGATGCAACTTCAGCTACCTCTGGATCAACATCACCTAGTAATTTGTTATTTACTCTAGTGATACCAACATCTATAACAACCGAACCAGGTTTAACCATTTCTGGTTTCACAAAATGGGCTAACCCAATCGCTACAACTACAATATCTGACTGCTTAATTAATTCTGTTAGTCCAACTGTTGCTGAGTGCGCCAGGGTGACTGTTGCATTATTTGGTTTTTGAGATAAGAGTATTGAAAGTGGGCGACCCACTGTAGTGCCCCTACCAATAATAAGTACCTTGCTGCCAGGTAATTTAATTTTATACTCTTCTAATAATGTAAGAATGGCTTTTGGCGTACACGGAATAATAGTATTTTCTGATAACACTAAATTTCCTAAATTAAGCGGATGAAGGCCATCTGCATCTTTACTTGGATTTATTGCTGATAGAACCTTCATTACATTTACTGATTTTGGTAAAGGTAATTGAACAATAAATCCAGTGCATTCTTGATTATCATTCAAATCTTTAACTGCTTTTAAGATTTCAGTTTCAGTAGATGTGCTAGGTAAATTAATTTTTATAGATCCAATACCAACCTCGGCACAATCTCTGTGCTTACCATCTACATATGCAATGGAACCAGGATCTTCACCAACCAAAATTGTCCCTAATCCTAATTTTTTTCCTGTGCGCTTCAAATCAATTACTATTTGATCTTTGACTATCTTTGCTATTTTCTTACCATCCATGATGACCGCGCTCATAATCAAAGCCTACCCTTGCCGCACTTTCTTCTTAAACAGCTTTAGAAGTAATTGCATCAGTGAAAATACAACTACCAAGTGAACTGCCACTAGGGCTGCAATCCTGATGGGGCTTACCCCAACCGGTGACATGTTGCCAGATATCAAAGATCCGGAGGTAACAAATGAGATTAGCATTATTCCAAAAATAGAGATCACAAAAAATCTGATTATTAATTGCTGTTTACTTTTTTTGTCTAAACTTATTTTATTAATAAGCAATAAATTAAGCCAGGCATATGCTGTAATCATCAATGTTGGAATTACTAGCCATACATTTCGATTAGAAGGAAGTGCGGCAAGTATTGGAATTGCGGGAATTTCGCGTAAGTTGAAAACAAATGGCGAGATTTGCGTTGCAGAGCCGAGTGCAAAGCCAGAACCTAGAATATAACTAAGACTCATAAATAATATGTTCGGCAAGTAAAGAATCTGCAGTAATAGCAATAGAAAGCCCCCGAGTATCCCAGGACTTAGTACTACCGTTAAGTTTTTTATAGTTGAAAAATTAAGAAGTAATGAAAGTGTTAGAAATAATCCAGCGATTCCAAGTGCTAGTAGAAAAATTTGTATGGGTAGTTTTATAGTATTTTCTAGTCTTATATCTGCAGTTGCGAATATAAGGAGAATTAACAAAATTACTAAAGCCCTAAAAAAATCAACTGATACTTGTGAATTACTGGCAATTAGTGCAAGAGTTAGATAAATAATTAGATAGGCAATCATAAAATATGATCTACTAACCTTCTTGTTTCCTATTGCCGCGTTTACTCTTCGATAGCCAACACGCATACTTAACCAGGGTAAAACTGCTGCACCAATTGGCAAGAAGGAAAGGTAACCGGTAATTTCATTGCTTGTTATATTAAATGGCGCAAGATGTGCGCCAAGCCAAAGCCATACTGCTGCTCGCATTGGATCTGAAGTAGTTCCATATGTACTTCCAGCTGTTGCCCAAGCAAATAAGGTAATAAAGGCAAGCGGAAATAAAATTATCAATATAGATCGAATTACTTGTTGCAGCGCTATCCATAATCTACGCGCAACCATTATTTTCCTATCTGCGATTATCCATTCAATATCTTGCGCATCAAGTTAGCGGTTTCACTTGGTGTTTTACCAACCGCAACACCGACAGCTTCTAGTGCTTCTTTCTTAGCAGCTGCAGTTCCAGAAGATCCAGAGACAATTGCACCTGCATGGCCCATAGTTTTACCTTCTGGGGCAGTAAAGCCAGCAACATAGCCAACCACTGGCTTTGTTACATACTCTTTAATAAATTGAGCTGCACGCTCCTCAGCATCTCCACCAATCTCACCAATCATAACTATTGCCTTTGTTTCTGGGTCATCTTGAAATGCCCGCAAACAATCTATATGAGTTGTACCAATTATTGGGTCACCACCAATACCAAC
This sequence comes from Actinomycetota bacterium, assembly GCA_041181125.1. Taxonomy (GTDB): domain Bacteria; phylum Actinomycetota; class Actinomycetes; order Nanopelagicales; family Nanopelagicaceae; genus Nanopelagicus. The sequence goes on from JBEGQD010000066.1 coordinate 42,922, forward strand.
AGCAGTTGTAAATCCAAAGTCTCTTAATTCAAACATCATTTGGTATGTGAGTGTGCCAGATTTTGAAACTAAGCCAATTTGTCCAGTACCAGTTATATCTGCTGGAATAATGCCAAGATTAGTTTTTCCAGGGCTAATTATTCCGGGACAGTTTGGACCAAGTATTTGAGTGGTGCCCTTGCTTACTGAATAAGCATAAAAAGCTGCCACATCATGAACAGGAATTCCTTCAGTAATTACTACTACTAGTGGCATTACTGCATCTATCGCATCAATAACCGCTGCTTTTGCAAACTTTGGTGGTACAAAAACAACTGATGCATTGGCGCCGGTAGCTGCCATTGCCTCCTTAACGGAGTTAAATACCGGAATTAACTGGCCATCCATATCAACACTTTGCCCGCCCTTGCCCGGAGTTACTCCACCAACAATTTTTGTTCCAGCTTTTAGCATTCGCTTAGTGTGCTTTGTACCTTCAGATCCGGTCATACCTTGAACTATTACTTTAGTATTTTCATTTACAAAAATTGCCATTAGATCGCTGCTAACTGCGCTGCTTTTGCAGCCGCGCCATCCATAGTATCTACCTGTTGAATCAATGGGTGATTTGCCTCATTCAATATCTTCCGACCCAACTTCACATTATTACCATCTAACCGAACCACTATCGGTTTAGTTGCCTTACTTCCCAATATCTCTAATGCCTGCACAATTCCATTGGCAACCGCATCGCACGCTGTAATCCCACCAAATACATTAACAAAAACGCTTCGCACATCGGTATCTCCTAAGATTATTGATAAGCCATTAGCCATTACCTCAGCGGAAGCTCCGCCGCCAATATCTAAGAAGTTTGCAGGTTTAACACCATATTTTTCACCAGCATAAGCGACAACATCTAATGTGCTCATTACTAAGCCAGCACCATTACCAATAATTCCTACCTGTCCATCTAATTTAACGTAATTTAAATCTTTTTCTTTTGCTAGCTTTTCAAGTGGATTCGTCGCTGCATGATCTAAAAGCGCCTCATGATCTGGGTGCCTAAAACCAGCATTATCATCAAGAGTAACTTTTCCATCTAATGCAATTACCCTGCCATCTGAAGTTTTAACCAGAGGATTAATCTCCATCAAAGTTGCATCTTCTTTAACAAATGCCTGCCAAAGTTTTACTAATACATCTGCAACTTGGTCAATTACTTCGGATGGGAAATGTCCACCTTTTGCTATTTCTATTGCTTTTTTCTTATCTATACCTTGATTTGGATCAATTCCAACTTTAGCTAATTTCTCCGGTGTTTTATGGGCCACCTCTTCAATTTCCATACCGCCCGCCACAGATGCCATTACTAGGAAATTTCTATTTGCTCGGTCCAATAAAATTGCTAAGTAATACTCAGATTCAATTGGTGCAGCTTGTGCAATCATCACCTTTAGAACCGTATGGCCTTTTATGTCCATACCTAAAATAGCTTTAGCCTTTTCTTTTGCTTCACTGGGATTTTCGGCCAGCTTTACGCCACCGGCTTTTCCTCTGCCACCAACTTTGACCTGTGCTTTAACAACAACTTTTCCACCAATTTTTGCTGCTGCCGACTCAGCCTCTTGCGCAGAAGTTGCAACTGCTCCTGCTAGTACTGGGATTTGGTGGGATTCGAATAGATCGCGCGCTTGGTACTCAAAAAGATCCACTAATTTCCCCGATCAAATCTGCAGCGATGTAAGGTGGTAATAGTAATGAGAAAATGAATATATTTATAATTTCTCAACAGGTGCATAACGTAGTAACAGTCGCTTCTCACCAAATGAGCCAAAATTAATGGTTGCCTCCGCTCGATCCCCTTGCCCAGTTACTGCAACTACAGTTCCCAATCCAAATGTGTCATGGGATACCCGCTCTCCTACCTCTAAATTCATTGTGCTGCTAACTTTTCCGGTTGGTTTTGGCGGTGCAAATGATCGCCGAATTGATGTTTTAATTGCAGCGGATTTTTCTTGAACTTGATTCCACTCAATAACCTCATCTGGTATTTCACTTAAAAACCTGGATGCTGGGTTGTAACTAGGAGCTCCCCAAGATGAGCGATACTCAGCTCTAGTAATAAATAGATTCGCTCGTGCTCTAGTTAAACCAACATACGCCAATCTGCGTTCTTCTTGTAACTCCTCAGGATCTCCAAGTGTTCGCGAGTGGGGAAATATGCCCTCCTCCATACCAGTTAAAAAAACTGTTAGAAATTCTAAGCCTTTAGCCGTATGTAATGTCATCATTGTTACAACTCCGCCGTGATCTTCACCGTCTGGAATTTGATCAGCATCTGCAACCAGAGAGACTTCCTCTAAAAATTTAACTAAGGATATCTCTTCTCCCTCTTCAGTCTCACTTTCTTCAAACTCGGTAGCAACTGCAACCAATTCCTCTAAGTTTTCAACCCTTACCTCATCTTGTGGATCTTTGCTATCGGAAAGTTCGGAGAGTAAACCAGATTGTTCGAGTACGGCTTGGGCAATTACTGAAACACTTGTTTTAGCCTCTACTAATGTTTGTAAAGACTGGATTAATTTAACAAATTCAATTAATGACGCTGCTGATCTTTGAGCAATCTCCTGATTTTTTTCAACTTCGCACAATGATTTCCAAAAGCTTAAACTTTTTGCTTGAGAATATAAATCAATTTGGTCAAGTGCTCGATCTCCAATGCCACGCTTAGGAGTATTGATTATTCGACGAAGTGATACCTCATCCTCTGGATTAACAATTACCCGAAGGTAAGCAAGGAAATCTTTAACCTCTTTGCGCTCATAAAACCTAACTCCACCAACAACTTTGTATGGAATACCAACACGTAAAAATACCTCTTCAAAAACACGAGATTGTGCGTTAGTACGATAAAAAATTGCAGTGTCACCAGGGGTAGATTTCCCAGAGTCCCGGAGTGCCCTAATTTGGCTAATAACAAAATCAGCCTCATCATGTTCACTTTCTGCTACATACCCGACGATAGTTGAACCTTTGCCATTTTCAGACCACAAATTCTTCTCTTTACGTCCATTATTGTTTGCAATCACAGCATTTGCAGCGTTTAAAATATTCTGAGTTGATCGATAATTTTGTTCTAGTAAAATTGTTTTTGCATCTGAATAATCTGCTTCAAACTGCAATATATTTCTAATGTTCGCGCCACGAAAAGCATAAATTGATTGATCAGCATCTCCAACGACGCAAAGTTCGGCTACCGGAAAACCTTCATTAGCAACTCCTACCAACTCCTTAATTAACACATACTGAGCATGGTTAGTATCTTGATACTCATCAACTAAAATATGCTTGAACCTTGAGCGATACTTTGCTTTTGTCTCCGGAAATCGCTGGAGTACCTCTACGGTTTTTGCAATTAAGTCATCAAAGTCCATTGAATTTGCAGCGATTAATCGCTTTTGGTAAATTGCAAAAACCTGTGCAACTATCTCTTGAAATTGGTCTTTAGCTTGGTTCAAATAATCAGCTGGTCCCATTAATTCATTCTTGGCTTGCGAGATTAATGATGCAACTGCTCGTGGTGCATATCGTTTTGCATCTAAATTCATATCTCGCATGACTATTGTGATAAGTCGCAACGAATCGCTTTGGTCATAAATTGTGAATGAGTTTGTATAGCCAAGCAATGCCGCCTCTTTACGCAAAATTCTGACGCAAGCTGAGTGGAATGTAGATACCCACATTGACCTAGCGCGATCACCTACTAATTGCGCAACCCGTTCTTTCATCTCGCCAGCTGCTTTATTGGTAAATGTAATTGCAAGGACCTCAAATGGTGCAACATTTCGCTGTGCTAGTAGATAGGCAATTCGCCTTGTTAAAACTCTAGTTTTACCAGATCCAGCACCGGCTACGACCAGTAATGGTGAACCTTCATGTTTAACCGCTTCTATTTGCTGAGGATTTAAACCTTCGATAAGCGCGGACATATTGGTAAGTCTATCGGTCGGTAAGACAGTTCTATTAGCTACGGTAATCTTGCCAATTATGGAGCCATTAGATGACAGCCAAATAGAACGAATTTTAGTAGTAACTGCTCACCCAGATGATTGTGATTTTGGAGCTGCAGGAACTATTGCACTTTGGAGTGCTAAAGGAATAAAGGTTTCTTATTGCATCTGCACAAATGGTGATCAGGGCGGTGAAGATCCAACCGTGCCTCGAGATGAGATGCCGAAAATTCGCCAGCGCGAACAACGTGAAGCTGGACTTGCTGTTGGGGTTACAGATATAACATTTTTAAATTACCGAGATGGTTGGTTAGAACCAACAATTGAACTACGTAAAGATATTGTGAGGCAGATTCGTATTAGTAAACCCGATCGCATGGTTATTCAATCACCAGAGCGAAATTGGGATCGTTTATTTGCGTCCCACCCGGACCATATGGCAGCTGGTGAGGCAGCAATTCAAGCGGTTTATCCAGATTCTAGAAATGCTTTTGCTTTTGAGGATTTACTAAAAGTAGAAGGCTTGCAACCTTGGCGAGTAAAAGAGGTTTGGGTTATGTCTAGTCAAAATCCAGATCATTTCATTGATATTACTAATACTTTTGATCAGAAAATGAAGGCATTACATAGCCACGTTAGCCAAACAGCGCATAATGAAAACCTTGAAAATATGGTGCGCGAGTGGGGCGAGCGAAATGCAACAGCAAATAATCTGCCTGCGGGTTCAATTGCTGAGGTATTTAAGATTGTAAATACTAATTAACGAACTTTAACTCTTTCGATTGCAATTTTTTGTTTAGGTGAACCATCTTTTTTACCATCAATAACACCATTTTTAGCAATAGCTTGAACAATTTCTAAACCTTTAGTTACTTTTCCCCAAATAGTATAGCTAGGAGGCAGGGAAGTGTTTTCGTAAACAATAAAAAATTGACTTCCGTTGGTGTTTTGTCCGGAGTTGGCCATTGCCACTATTCCAGCAGGGTAATTATTTTCTGCCGCAGCAGGCAAATTTTCATCTCGGTATGAAAAATTAGGCCCACCAGAGCCGGTAGCGGTTGGATCACCGCACTGAAGAACATAAATATTTTCTGTAGTTAACCTATGACATAAAGTCTGATCAAAATAGCCGCCAGTTGCAAGCGCAGATAATGCAGTTACGGTAATCGGTGCGTTTTTGCCATCGGCCTCAATGACTACATCCCCACAATTTGTTATTAGTGTAAAAGTTTTACTCTTGAACGGCCCCTTAACTTCGGGCGGTGTAATATTTTTAGCGTTGTGGCCTCTTGCTTTTGTACTCTTACAATTCATTTTATCAAAAACTTTATTTGATCCAGCATTTGCAATCGGTAATAGCGTAGTAGAAAAAATAACAGCAACTGAGGTAATCAAAGTTACTTTTGTTAATTTATGCATAGACAAAGTTTAATCATTATTTTAGATTTAACAAAGGCAAATTATGATTTAAGCCTAATTACTATCTAACTTTAAGTGATTTCACAGATTGAAACTAAGGTTGAATTACAACCTCAACACGTTGAAACTCTTTCAGATCAGAGTAGCCACAAGTTGCCATGGAACGTTTAAGTGCTCCAAATAGGTTCATCGATCCATTAGAAGTGTATGAAGGTCCAGTTAGTACCTCATTTAAACTTCCTACAGTTCCGACCTTTACTCGGTTTCCTCTAGGCAGTTGTAAATGGTGTGCTTCAAGTCCCCAATGCCAGCCTTGTCCTGGTGCCTCTAAAGCTTTTGCAAGTGGTGATCCCATCATTACTGCATCGGCACCGCATGCCACGGCTTTTGCGATATCCCCACTGGCACCGACAGATCCATCGGCAATGACATGGACATATCTACCACCTGATTCATCTAAGTAATCGCGCCTAGCTGATGCCACCTCAGCCACCGCCGATGCCATTGGTACTGAAATACCAAGCACAGTTTTTGTGGTGTGAGCAGAGCCGCCGCCAAAACCAACTAGAACGCCAGCAGCACCAGATCTCATTAAATGTAATGCCCCTTGTGCAGTTGCGCAGCCACCAACAATTACTGGTACATCTAGTTCATAAATAAATTTCTTTAAGTTCAATGGTGCGGTATTTTCTGAAACATGTTCAGCTGAAACTGTTGTGCCTCTAATTACAAAAATATCTACACCGGCATCAATTACCGCTTTATGAAACTCAGCTGTGCGCTGAGGTGAAAGTGCGCCAGCAACTGTTACTCCGGCAGATCTAATTTGTGCTAACCGTTCCTTAATTAAGGTTGGTTGAATTGGTGCTGAATAAATTTCTTGCATTCTTCTTATCGCTTTATCTTCGGAAAGTTTTGCCATTTCTGCTAATTGCTTGTCCGCATCTTCATATCTTGTCCAAATACCCTCAAGATTTAATACGCCAAGTCCACCCGCTTTACCTATTGCAATTGCAGTATTAGGCGAGACCACTGAATCCATTGGTGCTGCTAAGAAAGGAAGTTCAAATTTATATGCATCAATTTGCCATGAGATTGAAACCTCTTGTGGATCTCGAGTTCGCCTAGATGGCACAATTGCAATCTCATCAAATGAGTATGCCGCCCGAGCGCGCTTGCCAGGACCTAATTCAATATCGGACATATAAGTAATCGTATCTGTTGAAAGTACTCTGGTGAAATCTAACCGAGTAAATCCCAGGCTTTAACGCCGCCAGCAACACCAGCAGAGTTTGGAATAATCTTTACTTTATAATCAAAACTTTTCAGGGCAGATTTACTAATGCGCTGTGCGTTTCCACCACCTATATACAACTTATCCCAAATAATCATTGGATAAAGCTCACCAATTAATGCTTTAACCCGGCGAGACCAAAGTTGATTTCCCATTCTTCTTCTAGAAATTTCACCGATCCAAGCATCAATTGTTTTTCCGTATCTAACTGTGGCATGTGATAACTCAAGATGAGGTGCAATTTTTCCATTATTAAACATTGCACATCCAAGCCCAGTTCCAAAGGTTAAAACCGTCTCTAGCCCTACTCCAGAAATTACTGCTGACGCATGAACTTCGGCATCATTTAAAACTAAAATTGGCATCTTTAATTTTTTATGAAGTGTATTTTGTAAATCAAAACCATGCCAAAGCTTTTTTAGATGTGGGTCAGGCAGTGTTCTTGGGCCACGCTTATTTATATAGTGTGGAATAAACACAATTTTTCCATTGCGAATCATTCCAGGCAACCCAACTGTAACTCGATCTACTCGGGGATCTGCAAATACAAAGCCGGAAATTATCTCTACTAATAAACTCGGAGATAGTGGGTATGGTGTTTTTAAGTAAGGAAAATCAACTAAAACTTTACCGTGCTGATCAAATACAGAAGCCTTGATTCCAGTTCCGCCACAATCAACTGTTAGTGTCGTATTTCCCACTAGTTGATGCTAGTCGATTGTGCGTACTTTTGAAACCAAGGCATGTATTAATTATTTATTTTAGTGCGAGTGTCCACCTGGTCCATGTGAATGTCCATGACCTGAAGCCTCTTCCTTTTTCTCCTCTGGAGTTTCAAAGACTAAAGCTTCGGTAGTAATAAACATTGCTGCAATAGAGGCGGCATTAGCAAGTGCTGATCTGGTTACTTTAACTGGATCAATGACACCTTGCTTAACAAGATCGGTGTACTCCTCAGAGTAAGCATTGAAACCTTCATTTGGTTTCATTGTGCGAACCTTTGAAACTACAACGTAGCCTTCTTGGCCAGCATTTTCAGCGATCCATCGAAGTGGTTCATCACATGCTTTTCGCACAAGACGTACACCAACTGCTCGATCTCCTTCAAATCCCAAATCATTATCAAGTGCTGTAGCTGCATGTACTAATGCGGCTCCTCCACCAACAACAATTCCCTCTTCAACTGCAGCTCTAGTTGCAGAGATAGCATCTTCAAGACGATGCTTTTTCTCTTTCAACTCAACCTCAGTATGTGCGCCAACTTTGATCACGCAAACACCACCGGCAAGTTTTGCAACTCGCTCCTGTAACTTCTCGCGATCCCAATCAGAGTCGGTATTTTCAATTTCGCGACGAATTTCAGTTACTCGAGCAGCAACATCATTTTTATTACCAGCGCCATCAACAATTGTTGTGTTGTCCTTTGAAATAACAACGCGGCGTGCTTTACCAAGCATGGCAATATCAATTTGCTCTAGCTTTAAGCCAACCTCAGCAGAGATGACCTGACCGCCAGTTAAAATTGCAATATCTTGCAACATTGCTTTGCGTCGATCGCCAAAGCCAGGAGCTTTAACAGCTGCTGATGCAAAGGTGCCACGCATACGGTTAACAACTAATGTGGACAGTGCCTCACCCTCAACATCTTCGGCAATAATCAAAAGTGGCTTACTTGCTTGTGCAACCTTTTCTAGTACCGGCAAGATCTCACTTAACGCTGAGATTTTCTGGCCAGAGATAAGAATGTACGCGTCTTCAAGAATGGTTTCCATACGGTCTGCATCGGTTACAAAATAAGGTGAGATATAACCTTTATCAAATTGCATTCCTTCAGTAAATTCAAGCTCTAAGCCAGTAGTCGACGACTCTTCAACGGTAATAACACCATCTTTGCCAACCTTGTCCATTGCTTCAGCAATTAGATCACCAATTGCTTTGTCTTGCGCAGAAATTGTCGCTACATCTGCAATCTGAGATTTTCCACTAACTGCAGTTGAATTTTTACGCAGCGCCTCAGTAATGGCATTAACTGCTTGCTCAATTCCATACTTAAGTTCCATAGGTTGAGCACCTGCGGCTAAATTGCGCAGACCCTCTTTAACCATAGCTTGAGCAAGTACTGTGGCAGTTGTTGTGCCATCTCCGGCTACATCATTAGTCTTTTCAGCAACCTGCTTAACAAGTTGAGCTCCCATATTTTCAGCTGGGTCTGATAACTCAATCTCTTTAGCAATTGTTACACCATCATTAGTGATTAAGGGTGCGCCATAGCTCTTAGCAATAACTACGTTACGACCCTTAGGACCAAGGGTTACCTTTACCGTGTCAGCAAGAATATTTACACCGCGCTCCATGGCCCGACGTGCTGATTCATCAAATTGAAGTGATTTACCCACGATTACTTCTTCGCAATAATTGCTAGTACATCACGGGAAGAAAGTACTAAGTACTCCTCATTGTTGTACTTAACCTCGGTGCCGCCATACTTTGAGTAAAGCACGACATCGCCCTCTTTAATATCTAATGGAATTCTATTTCCGTTTTCAAAACGGCCAGGACCTACCGCCATAACAGTTCCCTCTTGTGGTTTTTCTTTTGCAGTATCTGGAATAACTAATCCAGATGCAGTCTTTTGCTCTGCCTCATTTGCTTTAACAACAATACGATCTTCTAGTGGCTTGATTGAAATTGCCATCTGATTTCTCCTTCTTTATTTTTGTTAATCCCTCTGAAGTAACCCGAATGCTCAGTTAGCACACGGGGTCTTAGAGTGCTAAAGCCAACTTTAAAGGCAGTACCGCGCAAGGGCAAATTGCCCCTTACTTCCAGACCACTTGGGTTACTGAAGCGGCTGAATCAGCCGATATGCCTATCTGAGAGGGTTTAACGCCGGCATTTATGGCAAGGCTGCCTAAGGCAGCAACCATCGCCCCATTATCGGTGCATAAGTTAGCTGGCGGTATTCGAAGCTCCACTTTGGCACTCGCACAACGTTGTTTAGCTAGCTCGCGAAGCCGGCTATTGGCTGCAACACCTCCGGCAATTATCAATTTATCTATGCCACTTTCTTTACATGCAGATAATGATTTACTTATTAAGACATCAACTACCGCCTCTTGAAATGAGGCAGCTACATCATCTTTTTTATAATCTGGAGTTTGCGCTAGATATCTAGCAACCGCTGTTTTTAAACCAGAGAATGAGAAATCATATTTATATTTTTCAATATCAGCAGGTGCGGATAACCCCCTTGGAAAGTTAATCGCAGTTTTATCACCAGTTAATGCATGTTTATCAATTAAAGGTCCACCCGGAAAACCAAGACCCATCAAACGTGCAATTTTGTCAAACGCCTCTCCGGCTGCATCATCAATTGTTGCACCTTTGACAACTACATCTGTTGCTAGGTTATTAACCTGCAAAATAGAGGAGTGGCCGCCACTCACAAGTAGGGCGATTGCCGGTTGGATATGATTTGAATTATCTAATTGATCAACTGCGATATGTGCTGAAAGATGATTAACTCCGTATAGCGGCTTACCCAACGCAAGGGCTAAACCAGATGCACTACTAACGCCAACTAATAGCGCACCAATCAAACCAGGACCTGCAGTCACGGCGATTGCATCAATATCATTAATGGAAAGGCTGGCATCTTTAAGTGCTTGTTTAATTACCTGCTGCATTGCCTCTAGGTGGGCGCGGCTAGCAACTTCTGGAACCACACCGCCAAACCTGGCATGCTGTTCAACACTTGATGAAATTACATTTGCTAGTAATTTACGATCGTCAACAATCCCTACCGCTGTTTCATCACATGATGTCTCAATACCAAGTACTAAAGCCATTACTTAAGCTCCTTACGCATTACAACCGCGGTAAGACCTGGGCCGTAGTAATTTTCTCGCCTTGAAACTTCGGTAAATCCATAATGTTCATAAAGTGGTCGAGCTTGATCATTTCCAAGACGCATCTCAAGCATGATTGCATCTGCTTTTTTAACTCTAGCCCAATCAATCATTCTCTTTAATAATTCTCTACCAATACCTTTACGGCGATGATTTTCGGTAACTGTGATTGTGTGAATATCAGCCACATCTGCCACAAAGAAAATACCGGCATACCCAACCAATTCGCCATTAACTTCGGCAGCTAAGTAATTAGCATTTTTCGGCGCCTTAGCAAACTCCTCTTTAAATTGAGCAGAACTCCAAGCAGCTTTCCCATACACCTGCTTTTCAATTCCAACTGCTGAAACCAAATCCAGAGCGGTCATCGCCCTAAACTTCACGCCAGCTGGTAGTGGGTATGCATCCGGTTTCCTAATATAAATTGGTTGCGTCACCGAACTACTACTTAATCCAAGATTGGCAATTGCCACCGGATCTGGAAAATAATCACCTTCATTAAATACTGGTAATTCAAATTTTTCTATCTCGCTAAACTTTGCAACACCTGGATCACCAACTCGCTTTCCCTGCTGATATCTTGCCCAGAATCTTTCCTTTCGCCGGGCATCTGTTGAAACAATGAAATCACTCTCACTAATATTTGCCGCTATTGCATCCAGTGAACAAACACCTACCCAACTGATATCAGCTCCGAGGGCGTAGCTTTGTGCAAATGCAATCCCAACTCGCAAACCAGTAAATGGACCCGGCCCCATACCTACCGCAACTAAATCAACTTTCGAAGTTAGATCTAACGCTTGCGCTACCAACTTTGGTAATGCTTCACCATGAGCTAGCTGATCTAAATGAGACTTATTAAATAATATCTTTCCGTTTTCAACTAGGGCGACTGAAGTTTTAGAGGTTGAGGTATCAAGGGCTAAAACTATGCTCATAATTTAAGTCCATACCAACGCTTACCGACTGTTTTTATAGAAAGATTACGGGAGTCTTCAGTATCACCTTCGGTAATTTTAATATCTAAATATTGATCGGTAAGTGTCGTTACAAAGGCTGCGCCCCACTCAATAACAAAAATACTGCTTGGTAAATAACTTTCAAAATCTAAATCTGTAAAATTGCTGATGTCAGAATCTAGTAATCTATATGCGTCTATGTGAATAAAGTTTGGTTTACCTTTATGAATTCTGCTAATTACAAATGTTGGTGATGTAACATCAAATACGCCTAAGGCTGCAGCTATTCCCTGTGTTAAAACGGTTTTTCCAGATCCTAATTCACCACTTAATACCACTACATCAGTGGGTTTTAACTGTGCACCTATTTTGGTGCCTAACAGCTGCATCTGTTCTGCTGAGTTAACTGAAATATTCATAGCATGAGTAGTTTATAGATATAAAAAGGGCCCCAGTTTCCTGGGGCCCTTTTACTGATTATTTAAGTGTTATTGACGATACTTAAATAGTGGTGCTACATAATTTGGATCTACAAACAGTCTTGGCTGCTTCTTAATCGCAGCTAGCACAGACTTGTTTGTAGGAGCTTTTCCAGTTTTAGCAGCATCGGTAAGTAATTTAGCAACGAGCATTGTCTGACTCTCGGTGAAATTACAGTGTTGAGTACCGTTAGTTGGAGTTGCTGGGGCTATTGGGCTACCTGTCGCATCAAACTTGGTGTACTCATCTGCAGGCTTATTCCAGATATTAACTAGAAGACCAGACTTACTCTCCTTACTAGTAACTGATGCTTTGTACTTATTAATTAAGTACTGAGTAGCACCTGGAGGCGTAACATGATCTGCAGTTGCAGTGATTGTGATTGTAGGAACAGTGATCTTTCCTTCAATCTCACCTAATGCTTTTACTCTTGCAACAGCATTTGGATCAGCTGTAACACGAGGAGCAGCTGGGTTTAGAGCACTTAAGTAACCCAACATGCCTGCAGTTGCAGTCTTACCAGTTAATCCTGCTGCATAGATATCTCCATCATCTCCAAGGCGTGCTGCGTAATTTGTCTTTGAGTTATCAAATATAACTCCGCCCGCTCTTAACTCCATGTCGTAGTTTCCAACTACAGCAAGCACTGCAGCTTCGGCACCATTCTCAAGTACAGCAAGAGCTGGGCTGATTGCTAATCCAAATGATGTCTCAAGTGGGCCGGCTGGTCCACTTGATGCATCAAATGTGCTTGATTGTGTTGAAATTCCAGATATTAAGCCCAGTAGTAAAACTGCGCTTCGCACTGGAATTGCTTTTAAAGAAGCTGGGACAGTTGATGTTGCTGGCCATGCTGGAGCAGTTGGATTAGCTTTAATTGCAGCTTGAAGTGTTCCAAATACTGTTAGCACCTTGCCAATATCGGTAACCATCTCGGTGTATCCAGTCATACCTGTTGAATACCCAGTTGCCTTAATAGTTGGATCAAATAGAGTCTTAACCCCCCATAGGAAGTCACCAGCCATTGTGAACTCAGCAAGTGCAGACTCTGCCAAACACATTGGAGCAACTGCATCAACTAGCCCTGGATTTTGTTCCGCAAGAAGTTGAGTAGAAAGTGCGCCAAGTGAGTTACCCCAAGCGGCTACATGATCAATCTTTGGAAACTTTGTTATTGCTTGATCGATAACGATTGTCGTAGCAAGAACTTGCTCTTGCAGATTCCATCCTTGAGTTTGTACACCCGATCCAGCTAAAGCAAAACCTTGCTTTAGCAGGGATGCAGCAACCTCATTGGATGGTGCAATTTGCGGGCTGTTGTCGACAACGTAACCCTTAGGTGCAACTACAGGAATTGGAGGCAAATTTGTATTCTTACGAATACCGTGTGAGTAGACGATTAACGTGCCATTGAATTTCTTTGGCATAGCAATCTCATACTTTGCACCAAACTGATCTGTACCAGAGCATAGTGAAGTATCAAATGCTCCGTACTTTGATGCAGCTGCAGTTGTGCTGCAGGTTAAGTCATCAGCACGTGCCGCAGTTGGAAGTGCTACCGCGAAAGTAGCAATTAATCCTGCAGAGGTTAGAGCAACTAAGCCTCTAGTTATTTTTATTTTTTTCATGAGTTTGTTGGTATCCCATTCTTAGGAAGTGCTGGACGTGTATAAGTTGAAGCCTCGATTGCTCCTGCGGCTGAATCGGTGGTGAAAATTGCAAGAGTGCCACCGTAAGGCTTTAACTCACCCTTTGCATTTAACTGACCGAACCAGTAGCCGTTGTAACCAACATGGCTAGTTGCTGAGTAATTAAGAG